>JAGWIW010000036.1 GCA_028866015.1 Betaproteobacteria bacterium | reverse complement strand
CTCGCCGGCCATGACCTTGCCGCGCCTGCAGGACTGGGTGGACACCCGCCTGGTGCAGAAGATCTCCCAGCTGCCGGGGGTGGGCATGGTCAGCATGGGCGGGGGGCTGAGGCCCGCCGTGCGCGTACAGATCAACCCCGGTGCGCTGGCCGTACGCAAGCTGGGGTTCGAGGACGTGCGCACCGCCATTGCCAACAACAACGTCAACATGCCCAAAGGCAGCTTCGACGGACCCGAGCGGGCAGCCGTGGTGGATGCCAACGACCAGATGCGTTCCGCCGAAGACTACCGGAAGATCATCATCACTTACGTCAACGGGGCTCCCGTGCGCCTGGGCGACGTGGCGACAGTCACGGAAAATGCCGAAGACGTGCATCTGGCCGCCTGGCGCAACGGCACGCCGGCCGTCATTGTCAACGTGCAGCGCCAGCCGGGTGCCAATGTCATCGAAGTGTCCGACCGGGTCAAACAGCTGCTGCCGCAGCTGGAGCAGTCGCTGCCGCAGTCAGTACAGGTCTCTGTCCTCACCGACCGCACCACCACCATCCGGGCATCGGTCCATGAAATCCAGTTCGAGTTGCTGCTGGCCATCGCCCTGGTGGTGATGGCGATTTTTCTGTTCCTGCGCAACCTGCCCGGCACCATCATCCCGAGCGTGGCCGTTCCCGTGTCCCTGGTGGGCACGCTGACGTTCATGTACCTTGCCGATTTCAGCATCAACAACCTCACCCTGATGGCACTCACCATCGCCACCGGCTTTGTAGTGGACGATGCCATCGTCATGATCGAAAACATCGCGCGCTACCTGGAGCAAGGCGAGCCCCCCCTGCAGGCGGCCATCAAGGGCGCGCGCCAGATTGGTTTCACCATCATCTCGCTGACGTTTTCACTGATTGCGGTCCTGATCCCCCTGCTGTTCATGTCGGATGTGATCGGACGCCTGTTCCGCGAGTTTGCCATCACGCTGTCGGTGGCCATCCTGATATCGGCAGCCGTTTCGCTCACTCTCACACCCATGATGTGCGCGCGCCTGCTCAAGCCCGAAATGCCGCGCCAGGATGATGGAAGGCTCAGCCGTTTCAGCGCGCGCACCAAAGCCTGGCTCGACCACCTGATCGCGGCCTATGCGAGGGCGTTGGACTGGGTGCTGGCCCGGCAGAAGGCCACCCTTTGGGTGGCCCTGGCCACGCTGGGACTGACGGCAGCCCTCTATCTCTACATTCCCAAGGGATTCTTTCCGGTGCAGGACACAGGCATCCTGCAGGCCATCACGGACGCCCCCCAGTCGGTGTCATTCCAGGGCATGGCGCGGCGCCAACAGGCTGTAGCGGAAGCGATCCTGCGTGATCCTGCAGTGGAAAGCCTGTCCTCCTTCATCGGCGTGGACGGCGTCAACACCACCATCAACAGCGGACGGCTGCTGATCAACCTCAAGCCGCTGGATGCACGAGGGGCGGACAGTTCGATAACCCAGGTGATGGCACGACTGCGCCAGACGCTGCAAGGACAGGAGGGAATCCGGGTGTTCCTGCAGCCGGTCCAGGATCTGACCATCGAGGATACTCTGAGCCGGACCCAGTTCCAGATGACGCTGGAAAGCCCGAAGGTGGAAGAAATCGAGCAGTGGACGCCGCGCCTGGTGGAACGGATGCGAACCTTGCCCGAACTCAAGGACGTGGCCAGCAACCTGCAGAACGAGGGGCAGCGTGTTTATCTCGACATTGACCGAGACAGTGCCGGGAGGCTGGGGGTCACGGTGGCGGCCATCGACAATGCCCTGTACGACGCCTATGGACAGCGCCTGGTTTCCACCATCTTCACGCAATCCAACCAGTATCGCGTGGTGCTTGAAGTGCTGCCGGAGTTCCGCCAGAACCCCCGGCAGTTGGAAAGCATATACGTCCCCGGCACCGGCAATGTCCAGGTCCCGCTCTCCCAGCTCGTACACATATCGGAACGCAAGGGCCCCCTGTCCATCAATCACCTGGGCCAGTTTCCTGCGGCCACGGTTTCCTTCAACCTGGCGCCTCATGTTTCCCTGGGCCAGGCGGTGGACGCCATCAACGACGTCATCCGCACCATGGGCCTGCCCCTGAGCGTGGAAACCCGCTTCCAGGGTGCCGCCCGGGCCTACCAGAAATCGCTTTCATCCACGCTCCTGCTGATTCTGGCGGCCATCGTCACCATGTACATCGTGCTCGGTGTCCTCTATGAAAGCTACATCCACCCGGTCACCATCCTGTCCACTTTGCCTTCAGCCGGTGTTGGCGCCTTGCTGGCGCTGACCCTGACCGGACATGACCTGGGCGTGCTGGGCATCATCGGCATCATCCTGCTCATCGGCATCGTCAAGAAAAACGCGATCATGATGATCGACTTCGCCCTGGATGCGCAGCGCAACCAGGGGCTGAGCGCCCTGGATGCCATTCGCCAGGCCTGCCTGCTGCGTTTTCGCCCGATCCTCATGACCACTTTTGCCGCCCTCTTCGCGGCCCTCCCCCTCATGCTGGGCAGCGGCATCGGCGCCGAACTGAGACAACCGCTGGGGCTCACCATGGTAGGCGGCCTGCTGGTGAGCCAGCTTCTGACCCTGTTCACTACGCCCGTCATCTACCTGGCCATGGATCGCCTGGCTTCACGCTCCAAGACGGTATGAACCTGACCTGGGTTTTCATCCGACGACCCATTGCCACCACGCTGCTGACGGCAGCCATTGCCCTGGCCGGACTGGTGGCTTTCAATCTCCTGCCGGTCGCCCCATTGCCACAGGTGGATTTCCCGGCCGTGTACGTGCAGGTGAGCCTGCCGGGGGCCAGCCCGGAAACCATGGCGGCCACCGTCGCCACTCCTCTGGAACGGACCCTGGGGCGCATTGCGGGCATCGAGGAAATCACCTCCAGCAGCGCCACCGGGCAGACTTTCCTGAGCCTTGTTTTCGACCTGGACCGCAACATTGATGGAGCGGCGCGGGACGTGATGGCGGCCATCAACGCGGCACGCACGCTGTTGCCAACCGGACTGCCGTTCAACCCCTTGTACCGCAAGGTCAACCCGGCTGACGCCCCCATCCTGATCATGGCGCTCACCTCTCCCACGCTCACGCCTGGCGAAATCTACGATGCGGCTTCCACCATCCTGGCGCAACGCCTGTCGCAGGTGGATGGCGTGGGCCAGGTGACTGTAGGGGGCAGTTCATTGCCGGCGGTGCGGGTGGAACTGAGTCCGCCGGCACTCAACCGTTACGGTCTGGCCCTGGAAGATGTGCGAACGGCCATTGCGAGCACCAACACCAACCGTCCGAAAGGATTCCTGGAAGACGAATCCCATCGCTGGCAGATCCAGGACAATGACCAGGCCATGCGAGCGGCTGAATACCGCCCGCTGGTGGTGGCCTGGCGCAATGGGGCGCCAGTGCGTCTGTCCGATGTGGCACAGGTGGAAGATTCAGTACAGGATTTGCTCAACCTCGGCCTTTCCAACGGTCGACGCGCCATCCTGCTGATCGTCAATCGCCAGCCCAATGCCAACATCATCGAAACCGTGGATCGCATCATGGCCGTGGTGCCCCACCTGCGGGCATCCATCCCACCTGCGATCGACCTCAAGGTGGTCATGGACCGCACGACGACCATCCGCGCCTCGCTGCATGACGTGGAACGAACGCTGGCGATTGCCACCGCGCTTGTCATCCTGGTGGTGTTCCTGTTCCTGCGTGAAGCCCATGCGGCCCTGATACCGAGCGTGGCGGTACCGGTATCCCTGATCGGCACCTTTGGCGTGATGTACCTGTTCCATTACAGCCTGGACAACCTGTCGCTGATGGCGCTCACAGTTTCAACGGGGTTCGTGGTGGACGATGCCATCGTCATGCTGGAAAACATTTCGCGCCACATCGAGTCCGGGCTTCCGCCGCTTGAAGCCGCCCTGAAGGGGGCAAAGGAAGTCAGTTTCACGGTGATTTCCATCAGCGTGTCCCTGATTGCCGTATTCGTGCCCCTGTTGCTGATGGGCGGACTGGTGGGGCGCATGTTTCGCGAATTCGCCGTGGTGCTGTCGGTTGCCGTCCTGGTGTCGCTCGTGATCTCGCTCACCACCACCCCCATGATGTGTGCCCGTCTGTTGCGCAAAACGGGCGAATCGCCACAACCGGATCCAGGAACCAAGCCCGCCCATTCCGTCATCCGTCGCTTTGCCGCACGCTGGATCGGCACGCCGGTCAGTCGCCTGCGTGACGCTTTCGACCGACTGCATCTGTATTATGAACACTCCCTGAAATGGGCCGTGAATCATCGCCGTCTGGTTCTTGCGATTCTGCTGGCGACCATCGGGCTCAACGTCTACCTGTACATCATCGTGCCCAAGGGGTTTTTCCCGCAGCAGGATACCGGTCGCCTGATCGGCCGGGTCCAGGCAGACCAGAGCATTTCCTTCCAGGCCATGCGCGCCAAGCTGGCGGAATTCATCGCCATCTGCAAGGCAGATCCCGATGCCCAGGAAGTGATCGGCTTCACCGGCGGGCAGGCACGCAATGCCGCCAACGTATATGTGGTCCTGAAACCGCCGGGGGTCCGCCACGCCTCGTCGGATGAAGTCATCGCCCGCCTGCGCAGGAAACTCGCCCGTGTGGCCGGGGCCAGCCTCTACTTCCAGGCCGCACAGGATGTGCGATTCGGCGGGCGCATGGGCAATGCACAGTACCAGTACACCCTGCAGGGCAACGATCTGGAAGAACTGCGCCAGTGGGAACCAAAAATCAAAGCGGCATTCGCCAAGCTGCCGGAACTGGCCGACGTCAACACGGACCAGCAGGACAAGGGACTCGATGTGTACGTGACCATAGACCGCGACACGGCGGCACGGCTCGGTGTTTCAGCCAAATCCATCGACCTGGCCCTGAACGATCTCTATGGTCAGCGCATCATTTCCAACATCTACAACCCGCTCAACCAGTATCGCGTGGTGATGGAAGCAGCCCCCCAATTCTGGCAGTCGCCCGCCATGCTGGAACAGACTTACGTGACGGGCGCCAACGGGTCTGTGGTCCCCTTGTCAGCCGTGGCGCATTTCAGCCCGGGCAATGCCGCCCTGGCAGTCAATCACCAGGGGCAGTTTCCAGCCAGCACCATCACGTTCAATCTGCCCATCGGCGTTTCCCTTGGGCAGGCCACAAAGGCCATTGACAACGCGTTTCTGCGGCTGGGGGTCCCGGCCTCGATTCAGGGCGGCTTTCAGGGTACGGCAAAAGTATTCCGGTCCTCCCTTGCCAACCAGCCGCTGCTGATTTTCGGGGCACTGTTGGCGGTGTACATCGTGCTGGGCATCCTTTACGAAAGCCTGGTGCATCCGCTGACCATCCTCTCCACCCTGCCTTCCGCAGGGGTCGGTGCCTTGCTGGCCCTGCTCGCCACCCATGTAGAATTTAGCCTGATGGCCCTGATTGGAGTTATATTGCTGATTGGAATCGTCAAGAAAAACGCCATCATGATGATCGACTTCGCGCTGCAGGCTGAACGTCAGCACGGCCTGGCACCTGAAGCCGCCATCATGGAAGCCTGCAAGCTGCGCTTCCGCCCCATCATGATGACCACGCTTGCTGCCATGCTCGGAGCCCTGCCCCTTGCCGTGGGCTGGGGTGTGGGTTCGGAACTGCGCCGGCCGTTGGGGATTTCGATTCTGGGCGGACTTGCCGTCAGCCAGGTCTTGACGCTCTACACCACGCCGGTGGTTTATATTTACCTGGATCGTTTTCGCACCACCATGCTTGCTCGTTTCAATTCCCTGAGGAGGGTCCGTGAGTCGCACTGACGCGAAACTGCGCTGGGGCGTTGCCGCGGCCACCCTGCTCCTGGCTGGATGCGCCGTGGGTCCTGATTATGTGCGTCCACAGGCTGCCACGCCGGTCAGCTTTCAGGTGCCTCCGGGCTGGAAAGTCGCCGAACCGCACGATGCCGACATACCTGCCGACTGGTGGCAGCTGTTTCATGACCCGCGCCTGGGAGACCTCGAGCGTCGGGTGGCCGAATCGAACCAGACGCTGGCCCAGAAGGAAGCCGCCCTGCGCCAGGCGCGTGCGCTGGTACAGTCGGCGCAGTCCGGGCTTTTCCCCACGCTCAACCTGAACGTGGGCAGCACCCGCAACCGGGCCTCGGCCGGCGCCATCGGTTTGGCGCAGGGCATGATTTACAACAACTACCTGCTGTCGACCCAGGCCAGCTGGGAGCCGGACTTGTGGGGCTCGGTCCGCCGCACCATCGAAGCGAACACGGCCGCCATGCAGGCCAGCGCCGGCCAGGTGGCCGCCACCCGGCTCACCTTGCAAAGCCAGCTGGCCGCAGATTATTTCCAGCTGCGTGCAGACGATTCCCAGAAACGTTTGATGTCGGAAACGGTCGCGGCCTATCGCCAGTCGCTTGCCCTGACCCAAAGCCGTTTCGACCAGGGCGTGGCCGCCAAAACCGATGTGCTGCAGGCGGAGTCTCAGCTGCGCAGTGCCGAAGCACAGCTGCTGGACGTGGGCGTGCAGCGGGCACAGCTGGAGCATGCCATCGCGGTACTGATCGGAACGCCCGCATCAGATTTTCACATTCCCGAATCTCCCCTTGAAGGCAACGTGCCGGCCATTCCCCTTACCGTGCCTTCCGCGCTGCTGGAACGCCGCCCCGACGTCGCCGCCGCGGAACGGGGTGCGGCGGCTGCCAGCGCCCAGATTGGCGTGGCCAAGGCGGCCTTCTTCCCCACGCTCACGCTCAATGGTTCCGAGGGATTCCAGAACCGGGCATACAGCCATCTCGTGACCCAGCCCAACAACATGTGGGCATTCAGTCCGCAAATCCTGCAGCCCCTGTTTGACGCCGGCCTGAGAGCGGCAGCCGTTGACCAGGCTGTGGCCAGCTATGACCAGTCCGTGGCCAATTATCGGGAAGTGGTGCTCGAGGCATTCCAGAACGTGGAAGACAACCTGGCAGCCGCATCGATCCTGTCGCACGAAATCGAAGTGCAACGCTCGGCTGTGGAATCCGCACGGCAGACACTGGTCCTGACCGAAAGCCAGTACCGGGAAGGCGTGGTGGGCTATCTCAATGTGCTGTCTGCACAAACCACGCTGCTCACCAGTCAACTGACCGAACTCGCCCTGCGCAACCGCGAATATGTGGCCAGCGTGCAGCTGATCGTGGCGCTTGGAGGAGGATGGGATCGCTCGGATGGAACGCAACCTGACGCCATGGTGGCCCGATGAATAACGAACAGCCATTTTTCAATTTATACAGCCACGACTTCATCCGGGTTGCTGTCGCCATCCCCGAAGTTCGAGTGGCTGACACGGGATGGAATGCGGCGCGCACCGTGGACCTGATGCGCGAGGCAGCACGTTGCCACGTTTGCCTCGTGACTTTTCCCGAGCTTGGTCTCACCGCCTATTCATGCGAAGACCTGTTTCACCAGGAAGCATTGCTGAATGGGGGACTGCAGGCGCTCGCGCAGGTGGTCCAGGCCAGTGCGGACATTCCCCTGGTGGCCGTGGTCGGCCTGCCCATCCGGCACAAGGGCCTCCTGTACAATTGTGCGGCCGTGGTTTGCCAGGGCCGCCTGTTAGGCGTCGTCCCCAAAACTTACCTACCCAATTACCGCGAATATTACGAAGCGCGCCATTTTGCAGCCGGCGACGAAGCGCCGGGCGACTCCCTGGATCTGCCAGGTTTTCCCGGCACGCCTTTCGGTACCCGCCTTCAGTTCCAGGCCACCAACCAACCGTTGTTTGCCCTGGCCGTGGAAATCTGCGAAGACCTCTGGGTGCCCATTCCGCCGTCCAGCATTGCCGCACTGGCCGGTGCCACCGTGATCGTCAACCCGTCCGCTTCCAACGCCACCATCGGCAAGGAAGCCTACCGCCGGCAACTGGTGTCTAACCAGTCAGGGCGTTGCCTGTCTGCCTATCTCTACAGCGCTTCCGGACGTGGCGAGTCCACCACCGACCTGGCCTGGGACGGCCATGGGCTGATTGCCGACTATGGCGAAATCAAGGCCGAAAGTGAGCGATTTGCCGAGCGTGACCAGCTCATCACCGCCGAGGTGGACCTGTTGCGCCTGCATCAGGAACGGATGCGGCAAAATACCTTTGGAGAAACGGTGGCCCGGTTTCGAGATGCGATCAACGCGGTGGAAACAATTCCCTTCACCCTGCCGCTGCCGGATCAGGACCTGTTGCCGCTGCAAACGCCACCATTGCGCTATCCCTATGTTCCCAGCGACCCGCGCGAACGCAGCGCCCGCTGTCGGGACGTGTTTCACATCCAGGTACAGGGACTGGTGACACGCCTCAAATCGACCGGAATCAAAAAGCTGGTGCTGGGCATTTCAGGTGGCCTGGATTCAGCCCATGCCTTGCTGGTCGCCGTGGAAGCGGCCAACGCCCTCCAACTGCCGCACCAGAACATCCTGGCCTACACCCTGCCCGGCTTTGCCACGTCAGAACGCTCCCTGAGCCTGGCCCACCGCCTGATGCATGCCCTGGGTGTGAGCGCCACTGAAATCGACATCCGCCCCAGTTGCCTGCAAATGCTCAAGGACATCGGCCATCCTTTCCACGACGGCGAACCGGTGTATGACATCACGTTCGAGAATGTTCAGGCCGGAGAGCGCACGAGCCATCTGTTCCGCCTGGCCAACCAGCATGGCGGACTGGTGGTCGGAACGAGCGACCTGAGTGAACTGGCGCTGGGCTGGTCCACCTACGGCGTGGGCGATCACATGTCCCATTACCACGTGAACGCGAGCGTGCCAAAAACCCTGATCCAGTACCTCATCCGCTGGGTCATGGAAAACGGACACATGGGCCAGGCCGTGTCCGAAGCGCTGGCTTCCGTGCTGGCCAGTGACATCTCCCCGGAACTGGTGCCCGAGCATCCCACCAACGGCATTCAGCGTTCCGAGGAAACCGTGGGGCCCTACCCGCTGCAGGATTTCAATCTCTATCACACGCTGCGCTTTGGATTCGGCCCCGAGCGGGTGGCCTTCCTCTCCTGGTGTGCCTGGCGCGACCCCGCTGCCGGTGAATGGCCAAACATTCCGGAAGCCGATCGCACAGGCTATGGCATTGGCGACATCCGCCATTGGCTGGAAGTTTTTGTGAAGCGCTTTTTCCAGGCCAGCCAGTTCAAGCGTTCCTGCATTGCCAATGCCCCCAAAGTGGGGTCTGGCGGCTCCCTTTCGCCGCGCGGGGACTGGCGCGCACCAAGCGATGCCGTGGCAACGCCCTGGCTGAAGGCCCTGGAACGGGTGCCGCAGTCTGCTCCGGAGCCGCAACGCTGATGGTGTTCGAGCCGCTGCTGACCCTGCCCGACGGGTTGAAGGAGGCTGAATGCTGGTTTGTCTTCCGTGGCAACCATCTGCTGGTGGCCAGCGGAGATGGCGGTTTCAGCCTGCCCCAGGCTGAAATAGCGGCCACCTTGCCTTCCCCGTTGCGCAGCCATGTGCTGGGACTGCTGGGCGGGAAATCCTGTTGCGGTGTTGAAGTCGCGCAGGAAATCCCTCCTCCTCCCGGCCATGAGTTTTTGGGACTGCGCACCCTGTTTGGTCGCTTCGACGAGGCCTTGCTGGCCCTGGCCGGACGCGCCTTCCAGATTATCGACTGGGATCGCACGCATCAGTTCTGCGGACGTTGCGGAACACCCACGCAGTTGCGCGACCACGAACGGGTGCGCACCTGCCCTGCCTGCGGCCTCTCTGCCTACCCCCGCATCGCGCCAGTGGTGATGGGGCTTGTGCAGCGTGGACGGGAATTGCTGCTGGCGCGCAGCCCGCATTTTGCACCGGGCGTATACAGTGCCATCGCCGGTTACTGCGAAGCTGGAGAAAACCTTGAGACCGCCTTGCAGCGCGAAATCAGGGAGGAAGTGGGCGTTGAAGTAGATGACATCCGCTATTTCAGGAGCCAGTCCTGGCCCTTCCCCCACTCCCTCATGATTGCCTTCACCTGTCGCTACCGTTCAGGCCAGGTGGTGCCCCAACCCGGCGAGATCGAGGACGCACGCTGGTTTTCCGTGGACAACCTGCCCCCCTTGCCGCATCCGGTGAGCATAGCCCGACAGCTGATCGAGGCAGGAGCCGATCACATTCGCCATAAAATCCATGAACCTCACTGACCTGTTTGCACCCATCGTCGGCCCGGCTGGCCTGGTCACCGATCCATCCGCATTGCGCGCCCACAACACCGATTGGCGTGGCCGTTATCACGGTGATGCCGCGTTGGTGATCAAACCGGCCAGCACATCAGAAGTGGCTGCCGTGGTTCGGGCCTGCCATGAAGCCCGGATCGGCATCGTGCCCCAGGGGGGCAACACCAGCCAATGCGGCGCCTCTATCCCCCGCCCCGGCCAGGGTGAAATCATCCTGAACCTGTCGCGCATGAACCGCATCCTGGAAACCGACTGGGACAACGACACGCTGACCTGCGAAGCCGGGGCAGTGCTTGCCGAGGTACAGATGGCGGCCCAGCGGGGTGGCCATCTTTTCCCGCTCAGCATCGCCTCGGAAGGCAGCGCCGAAATCGGAGGCATCATTTCCACCAATGCCGGAGGCACGGCTGTCCTTCGCTACGGAAACATGCGCAACCTGGTCCTGGGCCTGGAAGTAGTGCTGCCGGACGGGCGCATCTGGAACGGACTGCGCGGGCTGCGCAAGGACAATACCGGCTACGACCTCAAGCAATGGTTCATAGGCGCAGAAGGCACCCTGGGCATCATCACCACCGCCGTGCTGCGCCTGTTTCCCCTGCCCCATGCCCGGGCCACGGCCTGGATTGCCGTACCGAGCCCGCAGGCCGCGGTATCGCTGCTGGGTCATTTGAGGGCGCGCAGCGGCGAACGGGTCACCGGCTTTGAACTGGTGTCCCGCATGGCATTGCAGCTGGTGCTTCAGCACATCCCGGGCAGTCGCGATCCGCTGCCGCAATCGGCTCCCTGGTACGTGCTGGCTGAAATGGATGACACCGATCCCGCAGCGGACCCCCATGCGGCCCTCTCAGCCGCACTGGACCAGGCCCTGGAAAAGGGACTGGTGCTTGACGCTGCCATTGCCCAGAGCGAAAGCCAGATCAATGCCCTGTGGGCCCTGCGCGAACAGATTTCGGAAGCGCAGCGGCGGGAAGGCATCAGCATCAAGCATGACATCAGCGTGCCGGTCAGCCGTATTCCCGCTTTCATCGATGAAGCCTCGACCCACCTGCAGCAGCAGTTTCCCGGCATTCGCGTGGTCTGCTTCGGCCATGTGGGCGACGGCAACCTTCACTACAACCTGTCCAAGCCCGACCAGCAGGAAAATGCCGGATTCATCGGGCAGACGCCAGCCGTAAACCGGGTCGTTCACGACACGGTGGACCGGCTGGGCGGCAGCATCAGCGCTGAGCATGGCATAGGCCAGCTCAAGGTGGATGAACTGGTCCGCTACAAGGATCCGGTCGCCCTGGAACTCATGCGGCGCATCAAGGGAACCCTGGATCCGATGGGTATCATGAATCCAGGAAAAGTCTTTCGCACTACCACAGGATGACCTGGTCGGCCGGAGCACGGTACAACTTGTCGCCCGGCTTGGTGGAAAAGGCAGCCTGAAAGCCCGGCTGGTTGACCAGCGCACCGTCGGCCCGGATGGCCGGAGGTGAATGGGGATCCACTTTGAGCAGGCGAAGCGCTTCCGCCTCGCGCATGCGGTTTCGCCAGATCTGCACCCAACCACAGTAAAAGCGCTGGTCTCCACTCAAGCCATCAATCACCGGAGCTTCGGCTTCACCCAAGGCCAGGTGATAGGCCTTGTAGGCGATGGCCAGCCCCGAATTGTCCGCAATATTTTCCCCCAGCGTGAGCTGCCCGTTCACGTGATAACCCGGGATCGGACTGTAAGCGGAATATTGGCGGACCAGCGCTTCGGTCAGGGCCTTGAAACGGGCCCGATCACTGTCCGTCCACCAGTTGCGCAGGTTGCCATCGCCATCCGACTGACTGCCCTGGTCATCGAAGGCATGGCTGATTTCGTGACCGATCACGGCGCCGATGGCGCCATAGTTGACCGCATCATCCGCATCGGGATCAAAAAACGGTGGCTGCAGTATGGCGGCCGGAAAGACGATTTCATTCATGCGTGGGCTGTAATAGGCATTCACCGTCTGCGGAGTCATCCCCCATTCCTCACGGTCAATGGGTTGCCCCAGTTTTCGGATCTGGCGGCGTGTCTCGAATTCGGATGCCCTCATGAGATTGCCCAGCAGATCGCCGGCGCGGATCTTGAGTTCGCTGTAATCGCGCCATCGGTTGGGATAACCAATCTTGGTTCCGATGGCATCCAGTTTGCGCAGCGCTTCCTTGCGGGTATCCGGTCCCATCCAGCTCAGGCTTTCAATGCTTTGGCGGTAGGCCTGCAACAGATAGCTGACCAGGGCCTGCATGCGCTCCTTGCTCGATTCCGGGAAAAATGCCTGCACGTATTGCTGCCCCAAGGCTTCGCCCATGGCGGATTCCACCACGGCCACGCCGCGTTTCCAACGTGGCCTGTTTTCCGGTATGCCGCGCACCGTGGTGCCCTGGAAGTGAAACTGGGCCTGGACGAAGGGGGGGCTGAGGTAAGGAGCGTAGGCATCAAGCAGTCGGGCTTTCAGATAGAGTTTCCAGTCCGACAGGGGCAGCGAGCGCGACAGGGTGCCCAGTGCCTTGACGTAGCTGGGCTGACGCAGGATCAGCGCATCGGCATGGCCTGCAATCTGCAGCGTCTCAAGCCATGAATTCCAATCGAATTCAGGCGCCGCCCGTGACTGAAGATCGGCCAGCGCATATTTGTTGTAGGTTTTGATGCTGTCCCGGTTTTCAACTTTCGTCCACTGGGACCGGGCCAGCGCCGTCTCCAGAGCCAGCGTACGCTCCGCGGATAGCGCAGGCTGCGGTTGCCCTGCCAGTGAAAACAGGGTTTGGAGGTAACTGCGGTACGCGTTGCGCACGGCAACAAGGCGGGCATCCGTGTCACTGAGGTAATAGTCGCGGTCTGGCATGCCCAGCCCTCCCTGCCCCACGTAAACCGCATAATGGGTGGCATCCCGCGCATCCGGGGAAACCCAGGGCTCGAGGGGAACCGGAACATCCTGAGAGGCAAATTCCGCCATGAGGCGTGCCAGGGCCTCGGGGTCATTCACAGCATCGATGCGATCCAGCCAGGGCTTGAGCGGCTCGACGCCCTGTTTGGCAAGCGTCGCTTCGTCCATGAAATCCCGGTAGAGGGTCGCCATCTTGACCGAATTGGAATCTTCGGCAAGGTCGGCCTGGGCCGCCAATCCTTCAATCAGGCTGCGCAGGCGCAGCTCTGTCTGGTCCTTGATCTGGTCAAAGGCGCCATAGCGAGCCCGGTCAGGCGGAATTTCCGCAGTTTCCAGCCATCGGCCCGAAATATGGCGGTACAAGTCATCCTGTGGGCGCACGGATGCATCGATCCAGCGCATGTCTATGCCCGAATGTGCCGGAGTATCAGGCCATTCGGCGCAACCGGAACAGAGGACGACGCCGGCCAGGATTCCACAACGCAATAGATTCATGATGGACATGGGTTCAATCTCAGGAACGGAACAGCAATTCGCGTACAGACTTGAGCTCGTCACGCTTTTGGGCGGCCACTTCGAACTCCAGATTTTTTGCGGCATCCAGCATTTCTTTCTCCAGGCGTTTGAGCAATGCAGTCAGCTGCTTTTCCGACAACGATTGCAGGTGCTCGGCTTCAGAAACCTTGACCAGGGCCTCATGGGCCACTTCGGGATCATAGATCCCTTCGATGATGTCCTTGACCCGCTTGCTCACGCTGCGCGGCGTGATGTGGTGCGTTTTGTTATAAGCCAGCTGGAGTTCACGCCGCCGCTCGGTTTCCTGCATGGCCGCGCGCATGGAATCGGTGACCGTGTCCGCGTACAGGATGGCGGTGCCATGAATGTGGCGCGCGGCACGTCCGATGGTCTGGATCAGGGAACGGGTGGAACGCAGGAATCCTTCCTTGTCCGCATCCAGGATGGCCACCAGGGATACCTCGGGAATGTCCAGCCCCTCGCGCAGCAGGTTGATTCCCACCAGCACGTCGAACACGCCGCTGCGCAGGTCCCGGATGATTTCAACCCGCTCCACGGTGTCAATGTCCGAATGCAGGTAGCGCACCTTGACCCCATGCTCATCCAGGTATTCGGTCAGGTCTTCCGACATCCGTTTGGTCAGGGTCGTGACCAGTACGCGTTCTCCCACTTCGGTGCGTTCCCGGATTTCAGACAGCAGGTCATCCACCTGGGTACGTGCCGGACGAACATCGAGCACCGGATCCACCAGGCCGGTGGGACGCACCAGCTGCTCCACCACCTGTCCGGCGTGACGGGCTTCGTAATCTGCCGGAGTCGCCGAGACAAAGACGGTTTGTGGCATGAGGCTCTCGAATTCATCAAAGCGCAGCGGCCGGTTGTCCAGCGCTGAAGGCAGGCGGAAGCCATATTCCACCAGATTTTCCTTGCGAGCCCGGTCGCCGCGATACATGCCGCCTATCTGGGGGATGGTGACATGGGATTCGTCGATGAACATGAGGGCGTTTTCAGGAAGGTATTCGATGAGCGTGGGTGGAGGTTGCCCTGGAGCACGTCGCGACAGATGCCGCGAATAATTCTCGATGCCTTTGCAGAACCCGATTTCATTGAGCATTTCAAGGTCGTAGCGCGTGCGCTGCTCGATTCGTTGCAATTCCACCAGCTTGTTTGCCTGGGCAAAAAATGTCATGCGTTGGGACAGTTCGATCTTGATGGCTTCGATGGCTTGCAGCACCGTGTCGCGCGGCGTGACGTAATGACTTGAGGGAAACACGGTGAAGCGTCCCAGGCGCTGGATGGAACGCCCCGTGAGCGGGTCGAACAGCATCAGGTGTTCCACCTCGTCATCGAACAGGGTGACGCGTAAGGCAGCCTCACTGTTTTCCGCCGGGAAGATGTCGATCACATCCCCGCGCACCCGAAACACTCCGCGCCGGAATTCCATTTCATTGCGCGTGTACTGCATGGCCGTAAGCCGGCTGATGATGGCGCGCTGATCCGTCTTGTCGTGTTCCCGCAGATGCAGGATCATGTTGTGGTATTCGCCCAGGTCGCCAATGCCGTAAATGGCCGATACGGTTGCCACGATCACGCAATCCGGCCGCTCCAGGAGCGACTTGGTGGCGGAAAGGCGCATCTGCTCGATATGCTCGTTGATGCTGGAATCCTTCTCGATGTACAGGTCGCGCGAAGGCACGTAGGCTTCCGGCTGATAATAGTCATAGTACGAAACGAAGTACTCGACGGCGTTTTCGGGAAGGAATTCGCGCAGTTCTGCGTAGAGCTGGGCCGCCAGCGTCTTGTTGGGCGCCATCACGATGGCCGGACGGCCTGTATGTGCAATGACGTTGGCCATGGTGTAGGTCTTTCCCGAGCCTGTCACGCCCAGCAGCGTCTGGTACTGGAGGCCATCGTCCAGCCCCTCGACCAATTTGGCGATGGCCTGGGGCTGGTCGCCTGACGGTTCGAACGGCTGGTGCAGGCGGTATGGACTGTTGGGGAAAGTGACGATCACTGATAAAATGCCGTGTTGGAACGATTGTCAGTGCAGAATTTTAACATTCAGAGCCTATCATGAACCGATCATCCCTTTTCAATGCCATCGAAATGGCGCCGCGCGACCCCATCCTCGGGATCACGGAAGCATACAACGCAGACACCAATCCAAAGAAGGTAAACCTGGGCGTTGGCGTCTACACAGACGACAGCGGCAAGGTGCCCTTGCTGGAATGCGTCAGGCGCGCCGAAGCGCAAATGACGGCTGCGGCGGCACCGCGCAGTTATCTCCCCATTGACGGATTGGCAGCCTACGACAAGCTGGTCCAGGCTCTGGTGTTCGGAGCGGATTCAGCCGTGGTCAAGGAAGGTCGTGCCATCACGATCCAGTCCCTGGGCGGCACCGGCGGCCTCAAGATTGGCGCGGATTTCCTCAAGCGCTTCAATGGCGGCGCTGAAATCTGGATCTCGGACCCGAGTTGGGAAAACCATCGGGCCCTGTTTGAATCGGCCGGATTTACCGTCAAAACCTATCCTTACTATGACCCTGCCAGTCACGGCGTGAACTTTGCCGGCATGCTGGCCGCCCTCGAGGGCGCCCCCGCCGGAACGGTCATTGTCCTTCATGCCTGCTGCCATAACCCGAGCGGCGTGGATCTGGACGACAACCAGTGGGGACAGGTGATCGAAGTCATCGGCCGCCGCCAGCTCGTGCCGTTCCTGGATCTGGCCTACCAGGGCTTTTCCCGCTCCATCGCGGAAGACGGGGCCGTGGTGCGCCGTTTTGCTGAAACCGGGCGCCCCCTGCTGGTATCCAACTCCTTCTCCAAATCCTTTTCCCTCTACGGGGAACGCATCGGCGCCTTCAACCTGGTGGCTGAAAGCAAGGAAGAAGCGCAGCGCGTTCTGTCTCAACTCAAGCGCATCGTTCGTACCAACTATTCAAACCCACCCACCCATGGCGCGCAGATCGTCGCGACCGTGCTTGGAACTCCTGAACTGCGGAGCCTCTGGGAACAGGAGCTGGGAGGGATGCGAGACCGCATCAAAGCCATGCGACAAAGCTTTGTTGCCAAGCTCAAGGCCAAACTGCCCAAACACGATTTCAGCTTCGTGGCCCAGCAGAACGGCATGTTCTCCTTCTCCGGTCTGACGCAGGCACAAGTGGCCAAGCTCAAGAGCGAGTTTTCAGTGTATGCCGTGGACTCCGGCCGGATCTGCGTCGCTGCCCTGAATACACACAACATCGACACCGTGGTGGATGCGATCGCGCACGTGCTGAGCTGAAATCGGAAGGGAAACCCTTGACCCCCCAATCCTAACTATTTAGAATTGATGGTTTACCGATTCCCCGATAGCTCAGTCGGTAGAGCGACGGACTGTTAATCCGCAGGTCCCTGGTTCGAGCCCAGGTCGGGGAGCCAAATTTGAAGGCCCGCTTGTTGCAAGCGGGCCTTTTTCATTTCTTGAGACAGGCCAAAACGTTCTCTTGCCAATTGGGATAGGATGTAAGCAGAGTTCTGCGCGACCTGGATCGAAACGAGCGCCTGTGCCTTTTGCGCTGATGGACTGAAATCAGGCTCGTAAGGGGGTTGATATGGCCCATGAGCATTTCGAGCAACTGTCGGTACAGATCCCGGCAGGAGACATCTTCCTTGAAGGCAACCTGGCCCTGCCGGAAGGATGCGCCGGCGTGGTGTTGTTTGCTCACGGCAGCGGCAGCAGCCGGTTCAGCCCCAGAAATCAGTATGTGGCCAGTGAGCTTTTTGATGCAGGTGTCGGCAGCCTGCTCATCGACCTGTTGACTCCGGCTGAAGATGAGCATTACGACACCCGTTTTGACATCGCCCTTCTGACCCGGCGCCTGCTGACTGCAACCACCTGGTTACGCAGTGAGCCGTTGACGCAATCCCTCAAGATCGGTTATTTCGGTGCCAGCACTGGCGCTGCCGCCGCATTGCAGGCTGCAGCCGTCAAAGGAAACCCTGTAGTCGCCGTGGTGTCCCGCGGGGGGCGTCCGGACCTCGCCGGAGGGAAGGCCCTGGGCCAGGTGACGGCCCCCACCCTCCTGATCGTGGGCGGATATGACGACGTGGTGATCCAGCTCAATCAGGAAGCCCATGATCGCCTGCATTGCCCCAAGGAACTGGTCATCGTGCCTGGGGCAACCCACTTGTTTGAAGAGCCCGGAACACTTGAGCAGGTGGCCAAATACGCCACCCTCTGGTTTCGCCGCTACTTCGGCGAGCGCCTACATTGACGAAAGGGATGCGGGCGGCTTCAGTGGTTCAATGCGTCCAGCCCGCGAAAATACTCCAGCGCTTCGGGGTTTGCCAGCGCATCCACGTTCTTCACAGGCAGGTTGTGCACAATGTTGCGCACAGCCAGCTCGACGATTTTTCCTGATTTGGTGCGCGGGATGTCTTGCACCTGAATGATCTTTGACGGCACGTGTCGGGGCGTCGTATGGGCACGGATCTGCTTCCTGATCCGGTCCTCCAGGGCTGCATCCAGCATCAGATCCGGCTGCAGTTTGACGAACAGCACCACACGCACATCG
>JAGWIW010000093.1 GCA_028866015.1 Betaproteobacteria bacterium | reverse complement strand
ACACCGCGCACCGTGTGGATCAGCTTGGTCTCGAAAGCATCATCGACTTTCTGCCGCAGCCGGCGGACGTGCACATCGACAACGTTGGAATCGAAATCGAAGTTCATGTCCCAGACGCTTTCCGCGATCAGCGTGCGCGACAGCACCTCGCCGGCGCGCCGCGCCAGCAGGTCGAGCAACATGAACTCCTTGGGGGTCAGGTCGAGCGGTCGACCGCCGCGCCGCGCCTTGTGACGCTGGGCGTCGATCGCGAGATCGGCGACGCGGGTCACTGGCTGGGGGCTTGCGGTGGGGCGGCGCAGGATGTTGCGCGCGCGGGCGAGCAGCTCTGCGAAGGCGAACGGCTTCACCAGATAATCGTCTGCGCCCATCTCGAGACCCCGGACCCGGTCCCCGATCCCGTCGCGCGCCGACAGAAACAGGACGGGTGATACAACCCCTTGATTTCGGATCGTCTCCATCACCGACCATCCATCCTGGCCGGGGAGCATGACATCGAGAATGAGCAGATCGTATCGTCCGGTGGTCGCCAGGTGGACGCCATCGATCCCGGTCGCGGCAACGTCGACTGCGAGGCCGTTCTCGGTCAGCCCCTGGCGCAGATAGCCTGCGGTCTTGGGATCATCCTCGACGATGAGAACTTTCACACCGCTCTCCCTTTGGCTGAAGCGAGCTTGATTGCCGATCGCGGTGGGGCTGTAGATGGCCAACCGGCTGGGCGGTCAAAGTGGCACCCACCATCTACATAACCAAGTCTTGGTCGGTCCCCACCTAGATGATCATCGACGCAATTGCCATTGGTCTTCCACGACACTTCGGACCGGATATTCCTATGCTCAGACGGAAACATGTCGCGAAGTCGCTGGCCGCCGCCTCTCGTCCGGTATGCCGTTGCTCATCTTCCTTGCCGGCCTCGCGCGCATCCATCTTGGAGGCACCGGATATCCGGTAGGCGCGCCGGCTTTACTGGGGCGAGGTTCTGCTATGGTGATTTGCCCCATCGCTGTCGGCCCGGAGGAATGCGCATTGGCGCCACCCTTGTTGGCAAGGCAGATCAGATCATCGATCACTTTGAATATTTCAACCCGAGTGGAAAGTCATCTCAACCCGAAGGCCAGGGCTATTGTCCGTCAGTTTCAAGTCCGCGCCATGGATTGCGGCAACCGCAGAGACGAGCGCCAGCCCAAGGCCGGCTCCAGGAGTTCCCCGGCTGCCGTCGAGCCGATAAAAGCGCTTCAACACTCGTTGACGCTCGACCTCAGGAATCCCTGGGCCATTGTCCGCGATGATGATCGCAAAGCCGTTCGGTCGGCGCTCGAGGCCGATCACGATGGCGCAGCCTTGAGGGGTATGAAAAATGGCATTTTCGACGAGGTTCGTGACGGCCTGTGCCAGCATTTCGGAATCGGCGTAGCCAGATATATTGGGTTCAATTTGGCTGGTGAGCACATGCTGGGCATCTTCCGCCACCGGTCGGTAAGCTTCGACGAGACTTTGAATTAGCGCGCTGAGATCGACCTGCGTCATTCGTTCACGCCCAGCACCGGCTTCCAGCGAACTGATCCGTAGCAGCGCTCGAAACACCCCGAGGATTTGATCGGTTTGCGCGATCGTTCCGTCGATCTGTTCCTTGGAGACCGAGCCCGGTGCAGCGTTCTGCATCTCCTCAAGCCGCTGGCGCAGGCGAGTCAGCGGGGTGCGCAGGTCATGGGCGATGTCGGTCGAGACTTGACGCATTCCTTCCATCAGAACTTCGATGCGATCGAGCATGCGGTTGAGATTGGTCGAGAGCTGGTTGAATTCCGGGCTCATGCCGATCGCCGGCAAGCGCTCGGCAAAGCTGCCCTGCATGATCCGCTCAACCGACCGGTTGACCTGGTCGAGCCGCCGCAGGAACATCGTTCCGATAATGAATCCGCCAACGAGCGCCAGCACCGTTATGGCGAGACCGAACATCGCCGTCGTCGCGCCCAATCCCTGGCGGAGTTCGTCAAGGTCCGACGTGTCGCTGGCGACGACCAGAACCGCGCCATCGTGCAGCCTCGCTCCCAGCGCCATGAGCGACAAGGTTTTTGCGCCATCCTGGTCATTAGGATCGTTGTTCGAGAGGGTGAGGGCGCTCCAGCCAACATGGGCTGCCGACGCAGGCAGGCTGCCCGCCAGATAATGGCCGCGTCCATCGACCAGCAAATATCGCAATTGATGTTCACGTGTGGCATTTTCACGGCGAACCACCGACCTGATGATTTGCGCTTGGCTTGACTCGCGATCCTCGTCACTCAGGACCGCGACTTCGGCGGTGACACTGTCGCGCGCGACTTCTGTCGCGTAGTTGGTGACAATCCGACCGGCTATCACCAGCAGCGCGGTCGTGCCGACCGCAAAGAGGGTCGCTACGACCAGCGCGAAGCGGAAGGCGCCACTGCGAAGTGGCCTAAGCATCCGCATCAAGCCGGTAACCCGCTCCGCGCACGGTATGGATCAACTCGCGATCAAAGCCCCGGTCAACCTTTGCGCGCAGGCGGCTCATATGACTTTCGATGAGGTTCGTGCCAGGGTCGAAATGAAAGGACCAGACATTTTCCAGCAGCATCGTCCGGGTCACGATCTCGCCCGCATGCTGCATCAGAAATTCCAATAGCTTATACTCCTGCTGCTGCAGGTCGATCGGCTTTCCGCCGCGCGTCACCGCGCGCTTGAGCAGATCGATCTCGAGATCGGCGACTTTCAGGTGGGTCGTGATCTCGGCCACGGGCGGTCGTCGCCCAAGCGCCGCGACGCGGGCCAACAATTCGGTCCCAGCGAAGGGTTTGACGAGATAGTCGTCGGCGCCGGCTTCCAGGCCCTCGACCCGATCGCTGACGTCGTCCATCGCGGTCAGGAATAGCGCCGGTGTCTGGACACCGGCCGCCCGCAGAGCCTTCAATGCGTTCAGGCCGTCGACACCCCGGACCATGCGATCGAGGATGAGGACGGCATAGCTATTGGTGGTGCCAAGGAAGATGGCGTCGGGTCCGGTTGAGCATTCGTCGACGACATGACCGGCGGCGCGCAAAAGGCGAGCGACCCGCTCGCGCACGTCCTTGTCATCTTCGAGCAGCAAAAGCTTCACCGCATTTACCCTTCATCGCCGCGGCCCCCAAAAGCTCTCTCATGGACAACGGCCCGATCATCCGAAGTGGCAAGTTGGGAATTTCCAATCTTCGCCTGAGCTTGGACGAACCTCAAGTAGCGTATCTCCATGTCAAGGCACGATGCCCCAATGGAGACTATGATGCGAAAATATCTAATTCTGACCGCCATTGCCATGCTGACCGCAACGGGCGCTGCCGCCCACGGTGTCCAGCACTTCAAGGGCGCAAACCTCGCCCCTATGGCGAAGGTGACACTCGACACGGCACGGTCGACTGCACTCAAGGCGCGTCCCGGCGTCATTACCGACCAGGAACTGGAAAAGGAGAGGGGTGGATCGGGCCTGCGCTATTCGTTCGACATCAAGAGCAATGGCAAGACCTACGAAGTCGGTGTCGATGCCCGCACCGGCAAGGTCCTGGAGAACGGCGCCGAAGGTCCGAACGCGGACTGACTCTTGATCCACAATCAACAAACGCTCCGTGCAAGCGATCCTTGCACGGAGCGCTGTCGATAATCCCTGGCAGTTTTGTCGCCCTATGGCCGATGACGGAGGACGAGAATGACGCACTTGGGCAGGACGGACGACGAAGCAACCAAGGTGCCTGAGG
>JAGWIW010000092.1 GCA_028866015.1 Betaproteobacteria bacterium | reverse complement strand
ACCTTGAAGAAGCTCATGAGCTGCTGCAGCTGTTCGGCCTGGCCGCTCATTTCCTCGGCCGTGGCCGCCAGCTCTTCCGATGCCGACGCGTTCTGCTGGGTGGCCTGGTTGAGCTGGGACATGGCGGTGTTGATCTGCCCCACGCCGCTGGACTGCTCCTGCGACGCTGCCGTGATTTCCTGCACCAGGTCGGACGTCTTGTTGATGGACGGCACCATTTCCTCCAGCAGGCGCCCCGCCTTTTCCGCCAGGCCCACGCTGCCCGATGCCAGCTCGCCGATTTCCTGCGCAGCCACCTGGCTCCGCTCGGCCAGCTTGCGCACTTCCGCCGCCACCACCGCGAAGCCTTTGCCGTGTTCGCCGGCACGCGCCGCTTCGATGGCCGCGTTGAGCGCCAGCAGGTTGGTCTGGTAAGCGATGTCGTCGATGATGCTGATCTTGCCGGCGATGCTCTTCATGGCCGATACCGTTTCCGTCACCGCTTCCCCGCCTTCCGTGGCCTGCTTGGCGGCCTGGGACGCCATGCCGTCGGTCACCTTGGCGTTTTCCGTGTTCTGTGAAATGGAAGCGCTCATCTGTTCCACCGAAGCGCTGGTCTCTTCCACGCTGGCCGCCTGTTCGCTGGAAGACTGGCTCAGGCTCTGTGCCGTGGCGCTCACCTCTTCGGAAGCGCTGGACAGGGCATCCGCCGAACCGCGCACTTCCGTGATGATCTGCGACAGCTTGTCCACCATGTTGCGCATGGCAAGCAACAGCTGGCCGCATTCGTCCTTGGAAGCCACTTCGATGTGGGCCGTCATGTCACCGGCCGCCAGGCGATTGGCCGCGCCCACCGCCTGAATCAGCGGACGGGTGATGGAACGGGTGACCCAGAAGGCGAACAGCCCACCCAACACCAGCGAAATGCCGCCCAGCACGAGCGACAGCATGCGCGTGGAGGCGATGGTGGCGGTCACTTCCACGGCCGATTCGTCCACGGCCTTTTGCTGGATCTGCACCAGCTCGTTGAGTTCACCCGTCAGCTGGTCCAGTTTGGGCATGGTTTCCGCCAGCATCACTTTGGTGGCTTCCTGGCGGTTGCCGTCCTCCAGCAGACGCCCCACTTTCATGAAGGACTCCACGTAGGCTTTGCGCGCTTCCGCCGCCTGGGCGAGCTTGGCCTTGCCTTCGGGCATGTACAGGAGCTGCTTGAGCTGCTCCAGCTTTTCAGTGATCTTTTTCTTGTTGCCGTCGATGCGCTCGTTGATTTTGGCCACGGCCGCCTTGTCGGGCGCCAGGAACAGTTCCAGGTTGGCCTGCGCGTTGTCGTTGGCCAGTGCCCGCATGTCCATGGCGAGCTGCGCCTTGACCCAGTCCTTGGTCACCATGCGGTCATTCACTTCATGAATGGTTCCCAGACGGAACAGGGTCACCCCGATGATCACCATCATCAGAAGCAGCACGATGCCGAAGCCCGCCCCCAGTCTCACCCCGATTTTCAGATTGCCGAACATGTCAGTCCCCTTAATTTATGATCTGTGCTGTCTTATGATTTGCTTGTGAATAACGGCCTGTCCTGCGGCTGCAAAACCGCCTGCGCCTCCTGGCTGGCCGCAAAGCCCACCAGGGAAGGCACATCCAGGATGAGAGCCACTTCGCCGCTGCCCAGGATGGTGGAACCTGAAATGCCTTTCAGGTTTCTGAACACGCTGCCCAGCGGTTTGATGACGGTCTGGAATTCACCCAGCAATTCGTCCACAACCAGCCCCGCCTTCTGGTTGCCGTACTGCACCACCACGATGTTTTCGCGCGCCCCGGCCGCTCCTTCCAGCTCGAACTGGTCCTTGAGCCGGACAAAGGGCAGCACGTCGCCGCGCAGGTTGATGTAGCTTCGCCCGCGTGTGCTTTCCCGCTGTTCTGCGTTGAGTTCCACGCATTCCTGCACCATGTCCAGCGGCACCACAAAGGAGGCCGACCCCACGGACACCAGGAAGCCGTCAATGATGGCCAGCGTGAGCGGCAGCCGGATGCGGGTGGTGGTGCCCACCCCTTCCTGGCTGTCGATTTCCACGCTGCCCCGCAGCGATTCGATGTTGCGCTTGACCACGTCCATGCCCACCCCGCGACCGGACAGGTTGGTCACCTGGTCCGCCGTGGAAAACCCGGGCTCGAATATGAGCTTGTAGACTTCGCCGTCGCCCAGGACCTGGTCCGCTTTCACCAGTCCGCGTTCCACCGCTTTCCGGAAGATCTTGTCGCGGTTGAGCCCGCCGCCGTCGTCGCCCACTTCGATCACGATGCTGCCCGAGTCGTGGTAGGCATGAAGCTTCACCACCCCGCGTGCCGCCTTGCCTCGTGCTTGGCGTACGGCCTGGGCTTCAATGCCGTGGTCCATGGAGTTGCGCAACAGGTGCATGAGCGGATCGCCGATCTTTTCCACCACGGTCTTGTCAAGTTCGGTTTCCGCGCCGCTGATTTCAAGGCCGATGTCTTTGCCCAGCTCCTTCGACACGTCGCGCACCACGCGCTGGAAGCGGTTGAAGGTTTCGCCGATTTCCACCATGCGCAGCTTGAGCGCCCCGTCGCGGATGTCTTCCACCAAGCCCGATACGATGGACGTGGCTTCCTGCAGGGCGCCGTCCTTGCTGCGCTGGGCCAGCAGGTTGGCGGAAGCGCCCGCAATCACCAGTTCGCCCACCAGGTTGATGAGCGCGTCGAGCTTGTCGGCCTGCACCCGCACGAAGCGGGATTCCTGGGCGCGGGTTTCCTTCACCTGGCGCTGTTTTTCCAGGGCCGCGTCCACCACCGGCTGCTGCACGGTCTGCTGTTCCACCAGGATCTGCCCCAGGGGCGCGTCCATGTGCCATTGCGACGCGAGCCCCTCGTCCAGCTCCTTGCGCGTGATGGCGCCGCTTTTCACCAGGATTTCGCCCAGCAGGGCGTCTTCTTCCGGCAGGGTGCGGATCAGTTCCAGGTATTCCGAAACCTTGCTTCGCGGCGGCAGGATGTGCAGCTGGCAGTCGTCCCGCACGAATTCGAATACCTCTTCCAGGGTTTTTTTGTCGGCCCCGCTTTTGAGGTCGATTTCGAAACCCAGGTAGCAGGACTCCGGATCGAGGGTGTCCGCCGGCGGCAGGGCATCGGGCAGCGTGTGCAGGCTTACCACCTCGCCCAGGGTTCCCAGGTAGCGGATGAAGGACAGGGGATCCATGCCGTTGCGCAGTACGTCGCGCCCGAAGCGCAGGGAAATGTGCCAGGTGTCGCTGGAGACGATGCCACCCCCGCTCGCTTCCACGTGCGGCTCGGCGGAGGGAGCCGGCATGCCGGCCGCAGCTGGCACAGCCTCCGGAGACGGCCCGCCGGTGTAAGTCTTCAGCTGGGCCGTGAGGGCGTCGCCGCGCGCCAGTTGCGACGCTTCCGGCTCCGCATGGCCCTGGGCGGCCTGCTCCACCAGTTGTTCGATGTGATCGCGGCACAGCAGCAGGTCGGCCACCAGAGCCGTGTTCACCGGCAGCCGGCCTTCACGCACCAGATCCAGCAGGTTTTCCACGGTGTGGGTGAAGGCCACGATGAAATCGAG
Organism: Betaproteobacteria bacterium; assembly: GCA_028866015.1. GTDB lineage: Bacteria > Pseudomonadota > Gammaproteobacteria > Burkholderiales > Ferrovaceae > JAKBAT01. The sequence goes on along the minus strand of JAGWIW010000092.1, from coordinate 214 downwards.
GCTGAACAGTCCGGCCGAGCCCTTGATGGTGTGGGCCGCGCGAAACAGGGCATTGATGGCTTCGGCGTCGTTGGGTGCGCTTTCCAGCTGCAGCAGCAGATCTTCCATCTGCTGCAGCAGTTCGCGGCATTCGGCAAAAAACGTCTGAAGCGCCTGGTCCATGCTCATGGGGAAACTCCTAACGGGAGATGACGACCGGGTCGCCGAAATAGGA
>JAGWIW010000091.1 GCA_028866015.1 Betaproteobacteria bacterium | reverse complement strand
ATCTCCCGGCAGGAGTTCCTTTGCTGAAGCCCATAGCCGCCGTCAGCGGGCAGCGCGTCTGCCGGTTTGCGCATGGAGTCACGATCAACGGTCGGTATGTCGGCGCGGCGCGTGCTCGCGACAGCCTCGGGCGACAGCTTCCCGTCTGGGCAGGCTGCCACGTCCTGAAATCGGGCGAGCTGTTCGTGATGAACCCGGCCGCGCCCGACAGCTTCGACGGCCGCTATTTCGGCGTGCTGCGCATGGCCGATGTCATCGGTCGCGCGATGCCGGTCTGGACCGATGAAGCGGGCAATGGCGACCACGTCTGGTTCGCCAATCCCCGTTCGACCCCACCCCCAGTTCAACAACCGAAGGAGACTGAAAGATGAAGATTGGACTTTTTGTGACCGCCGACGACGGCTTTGCCGGGCACATCACCACGCTCACGATCGACATTGGCGTCGTCCTGTTTCCTGCCGACCCGTCCGACAACGAGAACGCGCCCGATTACCTTGTGTTTGCCGGCGACGACGATGACGCGCGCGAGGTGGGGGCCGCATGGAAGCGCACCGGCGAAAAGGCTGGCGACTACGTCGCGGTCCAGATCGACGATCCGATGTTCGTCCAACCGCTGCGCGCCAACCTGTTCAAGGGCGATGGCGACGGTCACGTGCTCGTCTGGTCGCGCCCGTCTCGGCACGGCAAGGCGGATTGAGCCGATGCGCTGGAATTGCTTGGCTATCGCCGCATTCCTCGAAGTTGCCCTGTTCGGTTGCGGGCCTGCCTTCGGGCAGTCTGCTGCCGAACAGGCGCAGCCGCGCGTCGTCGACATTACTGCGCACGTCTCCGAGGCCTCGCGGCGCTTCGGCATTCCCGAGGCGTGGATCTATGCGGTGATCCGCACCGAGAGTGCGGGCCGGATCGGCGCGGTATCGTCAGCAGGAGCGATGGGCCTGATGCAGCTCATGCCCGCAACCTGGTCGCGCCAGCGCGACCGGCTCGGGCTTGGGTCTGACCCGTTCGATCCGCGCGACAACATCACGGCGGGCGCCTCGTATCTGCGAGAACTTTACGACAGCTACGGCGCCTTCGGCATGCTCGCTGCCTATAATGCAGGGCCGGGACGCTACGAGGACTGGCGCGACAAGCAGCGACCGCTTCCCGCCGAGACTCGCGCCTATGTCGCCAGAATTGCGCCGATGCTGCAGCCGGGCAGCACGGCAACAGTCGTCGCCAACGCATCGCCCGTACAGCCCATTCGCACGCACTGGACGCGGGGGCCGCTTTTTGCCGTGCGCGGAGCTGGTTCTGCGAACGCCTCCGGCAGCTTCGCCGCCACCGCGCCGCCGACCTCGATTTCCGCTTCGCCGGCTCCGTTTTACGGCCTCTTTGCACCCGTTTCGGGGAGCCAGTAGCAGTGATCGCCCGTTTCAGCCCTGATCGTGTCATGGCGTGGATTAGCGAAGGTTTGTGCGGAATTGCAGGACTGGGGAGGCACGGGGAATTACGATGGCCAGATAAAAGCGGAGCCGTCGGTGTGGGTGGTGTGGCTTGGAATTGCTCGGCTTCGACAGCCGTCGCTCGAAGCAGCCTGCTGGCTCTCCTTTCAATTCCTGCAATGTTTTCAAGGAAAAGTGCGCCGTCTGCAGGTGGCGGGCTCAAATCCGCAACCCTGCCGCGATGAGCGACGACGATTTCCATATCCGGCCCGGCAAGGGGCGCAGCAGGAGCAGTGGTAACGGCAAGCAGGCACAATCCTTCATCGTCCAGGTTGTCAGCTATTCGATGAAAGGCGGCCACCGGCTCGCACGATCACGCTACTCCGGGACGGGCCGGACAGCGCGCGGTCGGCGGGCCGGACTTGCCGCACGGTCCCGGGCGACCAATCGGCGCGTCATCGTCAAGGCTCGCGTAGTCCGGCAAAAGGGGGCGCGTTTTCGTGCCGCCCCCCTTGCGCGGCACGTCGCCTACCTCAGGCGCGATGGTGTCACCCGCGACGGCAAGGACGCCGGGCTGTTCGACACCCGGTCTGACGCGGCGGATGGTGATGCATTTGCCAGACGCTGTGAAGACGATCGCCACCACTTCCGCTTCATCGTCTCGCCCGAGGATGCCGCCGAGCTGGAAGACATCCGGACCTTCACCCGCGAGTTGATGGACGACATGGCCCATGATCTGGACACTAGGCTCGACTGGGTGGCGGTCGATCACTGGAACACCGACAATCCCCATGTCCATATCCTCGTCCGGGGCCGCGCCGAGGACGGCAAGGACATCGTCATCGACCGCGACTACATCCGCTCCGGACTCCGATCACGCGCCGAGGAGCGGGTCACCATCGAACTGGGGCCGCGCAGCGAGCGCGAGATCGCCCGTGCCATTGCCCGCGACGTCGATGCCGAACGCTGGACCGGGCTCGACCGCTCGCTGCAACGCATGGCCGACGACAATGGCGGGGTGATCGATCTTCGCCCCAATCCATCGGGCTATACCCGCACCGACCACAATCATCTACTCGGCCGTGCCGCCAAGCTGGAGCGCCTTGGCCTGGCCGAGCGCGTCGGTCCTGCTTGCTGGACATTGAAGCCGGGCTTGGAGAAAACGCTGCGCGATCTCTCGATCCGCGGCGACATCATCAAGACCATGCACCGCGCGATGAGCGCAGGTGGGCATCGGCCTGACACCGGACGTTTCGCCTTGCATGATGCACTCGCCGCCGAACCCGTGATTGGGCGTCTGGTCGAGCGCGGTCTTCACGATGAACTCAGCGGCAGCGCCTATGCCGTGATCGATGCGACCGACGGGCGAACCCACTATCTCCGGTTCGACGACATCGACCAGACCAGCGATGCCAAACCTGGCGCCATCGTCGAGCTTGGGCAGTGGCGCGACAATCGCGGTGGCGACCGGCAATCGCTCTTCGTTCGCGCCGACTTGCCGCTTGCCGAGCAGGTCAAAGCCCCCGGCGCAACCTGGCTGGATCGCCAGTTGGTATCTCGCGAGCCGCTAGAGACTGCCGGTGGGTTCGGCGCGGAGGTGCGCGATGCGCTTGCGGCGCGCTCGGAGCATCTGGCATCCAAAGGCCTGGCACGTCGGCAGGGCCAGCGGTTCATATTCGCCAATGGCCTGCTGGATGACCTGCGGACCCGCGAGCTGGCAGAAGCCGCCAAAGATATCGCGGCACGATCCGGGCTCGAACACGCACCCACACAGCCCGGCGATCATCTGGCAGGTATATACCGCGAGCGCGTCACCCTGTCGTCGGGCCGCTTTGCGATAATAGATGATGGCGCGGGGTTTCAACTCGTGCCCTGGCGCTCCAGTCTCGAACGGCATCTGGGGCAGGCGGTTGCCGGCACGATCAACGCGCGCGGCGGAGTCGACTGGAGCTTTGCTCGCAGCCGGACGCTGGGATTGTAGGCGTGGCACGCCATGCCCTCTTCGCCAGTCCTCTTCGTTCTTCGCCAGGTTGCGCTGACAGGCTTCCCTGCCTTGCGCGACATACCGAGCGGGTGGTTGGACAAGCCCGAAAGGAGAAGCTGATGGCCGCGACCAAAATCCTCTGGGGGCAAATCCTCGCCGTGTTCCTGCTCGTGCTGACCGGGATCTGGTCCGCGACGCAGTGGACGGCATCCGCTCTCGCCCACCAACCCGAACTCGGTCGCCCCTGGTTCATGCTGCTGGGTTGGCCGGTCTATCGGCCCTATGACTTCTTCTGGTGGTGGTTCAGCTATGACGCTTATGCGCCGAAAATCTTCGAAACCGGCGGGCTGATCGCAACTGCCGGCGGGTTTGCTTCCATCATTGTCGCCATAGGCATGTCGGTCTGGCGCGCCCGGGAAATGAAGACGGCTGCCACC
>JAGWIW010000035.1 GCA_028866015.1 Betaproteobacteria bacterium | reverse complement strand
GACGTGAAACGAGACTGCGCCGATGATAGTGTGGATTACCCATGCGAAAGTAGGTCACCGCCAGACTCCCTACACCTTGCCTTAACCGGCAGCAAAAAGCCCCTCAGCTCACAATGCTCAGGGGCTTTTTTATTTTGCCTGCAACGTACATTCAGTGATCAGCTTGCTGTGTTGTAGCCACTCATCTCGATCTGGTAATGCCGATCATCCAGCAGCGAAATGCGCACATGTCCCCCTACGGGCAGTGTGATCTTGTCCCTGACATGGCCGAAAGGGAGGTTTTGCAGAATGGGGGCATGTACCCATCCCTTGAGAAAATCCACCACGCTTTTGAACGTGTAGGGGGCGGCAGAAGCCGCAGTCGGTTCGCAGCGGTTGAACTGTCCCAGCAGGATGGCGCGCTGTTTTTGCAGGATGCCCGCGTGTGCAAGCTGCATCAACATGCGCTCGATTTTGTAGGGTTCCTCATTGACCTCTTCCAGGAACAGAATTCCGTCTGCCGGGTCCGGCATGAAGGGGGTTCCTGCCAGATGGGCCACCAGTGACAGGTTGCCTCCCCAAAGCGTGCCTTCGACGCCTTCGCCGAACTGAGCGCACAAAACCTCTCCGGCTTCGCCATCGGATGCCGTGAACGGCATCTTGATGGCTGGCGACAGGTGCCGCTCGGACTGCAACATCCCTTCGAAATGCTGGTCGTGCAGGGAACTGCGATTGTGATGGCCGAAATCAGGGCAGGCCATGGGGCCGGCAAAGCTGACCATGCCTTCCTGGGCCAGCAGTGCCAGATGCAGGGCGGTGAAATCGCTGAAACCCACGATGATTTTGCGGGAAGCGGCCACTGCCTTGAAATCGATGGCAGGAAGCAGCCGGGTAAGCCCATAACCGCCGCGCGCTGCCATGATCACGTCGATATCCGGGTCATGCACCATCGCATGAAAATCGCTGAGCCGTTCGTAATCCGTGCCCGCAAAATATTCCCAGCGGTTTCTCACGTGGGGCGCTTCCACGATGCGGAATCCGCGTTCGCTCAGGTAGAGCGAGGCAATTTCAAGGGAACCGGGCTCCGTGATGAAGCCGGACGGGGCACAGATTCCGATGGTGGCGCCAGGTCTGAGCCGGCGCGGCAGGGGTGCGGTCATGGGGTCACCGGTGCTGGGCATCCACCACGGTGAGCGCTGTCATGTTGATGATGCGGCGCACGGTGGCAGTGGGTGTCAGGATATGGGCTGGAGCATTGATACCGAGCAGTATCGGGCCGACGGTGACGTTGTCGCCGATCACACGCACCAGGTTGTAGGCGATGTTGGCGGCATCGAGGTTAGGCATCACCAGCAGGTTGGCGCGCCCTTTCAGGCGTGAGCCCGGCATGATGCGTTGCCGGATCTCTTCGGACATGGCGGAATCCGCATGCATTTCCCCATCGATTTCCAGCTGGGGCTGGCGTTCGCGAATGAGCTCCAGCGCATGACGCATTTTGAGGGGAGAGGCCAGGTTCGAGCTGCCGAAGGAGGAGAAGGACAATAGCGCCACTCGCGGCACGATGCCGAACCGCCGCACTTCTTCGGTTGCCATGCAGACGATTTCAGCCAGTTGTTCGGCAGTGGGGTCAGGGTTGACGTAGGTGTCGCAGACAAAGAACGTGCCTTTGGGATTGAGCAGCATGTTCATGGCGGCGGGTGTGGAAGCCCCGGACTTCAGGCCGAGCAGGTTCTTCAGGTAATGCAAGTGGGCGGTGTAGCGCCCGATGCAGCCGCAGATCATGCCGTCAGCTTCCCCGCGCTTCACCATGAGGGCCGAGGTGAGGGTGGGTTCCCGGTAGACTTCGTGCTTGGCCAGTTCTGGCGTGACGCCCTGGCGTTCCATGGTCTGATGGTAGAGCTGCCAGTATTCGCGGTAGCGTGGATCCGAATTGACGTTCACCATTTCAAAGTCGGCACCGGCGCGGATGCGCAGGCCCAGCCGGCGGATGCGCATCTCCACCACTTCTGGACGGCCCACCAGGATCGGGTGGGCCACTTTCTCATCGCAAATCGTTTGCACGGCCTGCAACACCCGCTCGTCCTCGCCTTCGGCAAAGACGATGCGGCGCGGAGAGGATTTGGCGCGCGCGAACACGGGGCGCATCACCAGTCCGGAGTGGTACACGAACTGATTCAGCCGGTCGCGGTAGGCTTCCAGGTCGTCGATCGGGTGGGTTGCCACACCGCTTTCCATGGCGGCCTGCGCAACGGCGGAAGCGATCTTGACGATGAGGCGTGGATCGAATGGCTTCGGGATCAGGTAGTCGGCGCCGAAAGCCGGGGGTTGGCTGCCGTAGGCCTGGGTCACCAGATCCGACTGTTCGGCGCGGGCGAGTTCCGCAATGGCTTGAACTGCTGCGATCTTCATGGGTTCGTTGATGGTGGTGGCCCCCACGTCCAGTGCCCCTCGGAAAATGAACGGGAAGCACAGGACATTGTTCACCTGGTTGGGGTAATCCGAGCGGCCGGTGGCGATGACGGCATCATCACGCACTTCGCGCACTTCTTCCGGATAGATTTCCGGTACCGGATTGGCAAGGGCCAGAATCAGTGGGCGGTCTGCCATGCCGCGGACCATATCCTTCTTCAGTACCCCACCGGCCGAAAGCCCCAGGAAGATGTCAGCGCCGCCAATCACTTCAGCCAGCGTGCGGGCCGGGGTATCCTGGCAGTAGCGGGCCTTGTTGGGGTCCATCAGCTCCTTGCGGCCGGTATATACCACGCCGGCCAGATCGGTCACCACAATGTGTTCGCGCGGCAACCCCAGCGCCACCAGCATGTCCAGGCAAGCCAGAGCTGCGGCGCCGGCGCCGGATGCCACCAGACGAACGTTACGGATGTCCTTGCCCACCGCCGTCAGCCCGTTGAGGATGGCGGCCCCCACGATGATGGCCGTGCCGTGCTGGTCATCGTGAAATACCGGTATTTTCATGCGTTCACGCAGGCGACGCTCCAGCTCGAAACATTCCGGCGCCTTAATGTCTTCCAGATTGATGCCGCCGAAAGTGGGTTCAAGCGCGGCAATGGCGTCCACCAGCCGATCCACGTTGGTTTCGTTCAGCTCCAGGTCGAAACAGTCGATGCCGGCAAATTTCTTGAACAATACCGCCTTGCCTTCCATCACCGGCTTCGCGGCCAGGGGGCCGATGGAGCCCAGGCCGAGCACCGCGGTGCCGTTCGTGACCACAGCCACCAGATTGGCTCGGCCGGTCAGGAAACGCGCTTCGGAGGCATCAGCCACGATGGCTTCGCAGGCGGCCGCCACGCCGGGACTGTAGGCCAGGGCCAGATCAGCCTGGGTGGTCAGCGGTTTGGTGGGTGTTACTTCAATTTTCCCGGGAGTGGGCAGGCGGTGGTAGTCGAGCGCGTTCTTGCGCAGATCGTCCAGCATGAGAGCCTCGCTATCGACGGGCTTCGTCGACGGATTCCTGACTTGGTCCAGCATTAATGTGCCATGAGTGCTATGTTAAACTCTGCCGGTCAATTAGGCGAGGTCCCGCATGTCCGGCAATACCCTGGGTCGACTGTTTTGCGTCACTTCTTTCGGCGAAAGCCACGGCCCGGCGCTGGGTTGTGTGGTGGATGGCTGCCCCCCAGGGCTTGCCCTTTCGGAAGAGGACATCCAGCGTGAGCTGGACCGCCGCAAGCCCGGCACGTCGCGTCATGTCACGCAGCGTCGGGAATCGGACCGGGTGGAAATCCTCTCCGGCGTGTTCGAAGGAAAAACCACGGGCACGCCCATCGGGTTGCTGATACGCAACGAGGACCAGCGCAGCCGAGACTACGACAAGATCGCCCAGGCATTCCGTCCGGGGCATGCCGATTACACCTATCTGCAGAAATATGGCCTGCGCGACCACCGTGGCGGCGGGCGTTCCTCGGCCCGCGAGACGGCAGTGCGCGTGGCAGCTGGCGCCATTGCCAAGAAATGGCTGCGGCAACGCTACGGCGTGGAAGTCCGTGGCTATCTTGCCCAATTGGGGCCCCATGTCCTGACATTCCGCGACTGGGCGGGGGTGAACGACAATCCGTTTTTCTCGCCGGATCCCGCCATCGTACCCGAGCTGGAAGGCTACATGGACGCCTTGCGAAAATCCGGCGATTCCATCGGCGCCCGCATCAACGTGGTGGCCAGCGGCGTGCCCGTGGGCTGGGGCGAACCCGTGTACGACCGGCTGGATGCTGAAATCGCCTATGCCATGATGAGCATCAATGCGGTCAAGGGTGTTGAAATTGGCGCGGGCTTTGAAAGCGTGACGCAGAAGGGCACAGAACATGGCGATGAAATGACCCCCCAGGGATTTCTCACCAACCGGGCGGGCGGCATCCTGGGTGGTATTTCCACCGGCCAGGACATCCGGGTCAGCATGGCCATCAAGCCCACGTCGAGCATCCGCCTGCCGCGCCAGTCCGTGGATATCCACGGCCAGTCCGCCACAGTGGAAACCACGGGGCGCCATGACCCCTGCGTGGGCATCCGCGCCACCCCCATTGCCGAAGCCATGCTGGCGCTGGTCCTGATCGACCATGCCCTGCGCCACCGGGCGCAGAATGCCGACGTGGTGCCGCCCATCCAGGCCCTTCCCGGGAGCGCATCCTAAGGTTCCGGGCAGGCGCACCGTTCCGGCGTGGCCCTGTTCGAGCGGCGGGGCCTATGTCATAATTTACGGTCAATTTGAGGCCGTATCGTCATGAATCCCTTATCGCTCTACGAGAAACTCTGGCAGGCTCATGTGGTCCGGGAAGAGCCGGACGGCACAGCCCTGATCTATATCGACCGTCACCTGGTGCATGAAGTCACGAGCCCGCAGGCCTTTGAAGGGCTGCGCCTGGCCAGACGTGAGCTTTGGCGTCGCGACTCCATCCTGGCGACCGCCGACCACAATACCCCCACCACCAACCAGACGGTGATTGCCGACCCCGTGTCACGCCTGCAGGTGAGCACGCTCGACCAGAACTGTCGTGAGTACCACATCACCGAGTTCCCCATGGGGGACCATCGCCAGGGCATCGTGCATGTCATCGGGCCGGAGCAGGGCGCCACCTTGCCCGGCATGACCGTGGTGTGCGGCGATTCCCACACCAGCACGCATGGTGCCTTTGCCGCTCTGGCCATGGGCATCGGCACGTCTGAAGTGGAACACGTGATGGCCACGCAGACCTTGCTGTCCCGCAAGTCCAAAACCATGCTGGTTCAGGTGGAGGGCAGCCTTCCCCGCGGCGTGACAGCCAAGGACGTGGCGCTTGCCATCATCGGACACATCGGTACGGCCGGGGGCACGGGGCACGCCATCGAGTTCGCCGGCAGTGCCATTCGCGGCCTTTCCATGGAAGGACGGATGACCTTGTGCAACATGGCCATCGAGGCTGGCGCCCGCGCCGGCATGGTGGCGGTGGACGAAACCACCATCCAATATCTGCAAGGGCGGCCTTTTGCCCCCCATGGAGACCAGTGGGATGCTGCGGTTGCCTACTGGCGAACCCTGCACAGTGATGAAGGCGCGCACTTTGACCGCGTGGTGAAGCTCGATGCGTCAGGCATCGAACCGCTCGTGACCTGGGGTACATCCCCCGAAATGGTCACCACCGTTGGTGGGTGTGTCCCCGATCCGGCGGCCGAGACTGATCCCACCCGTCGCGAAGGCATGGAGCGCGCGCTGCGCTACATGGCGCTGCAGCCGGGCATGCCCATCACGGACATCGCCATCGACAAGGTGTTCATCGGTTCCTGCACCAATTCCCGCATCGAGGATTTGCGCGCTGCCGCAGCCGTGGTTCGGGGGCGCAAGGTGGCGGCCAACGTCAAGCTGGCGCTGGTGGTTCCCGGATCCGGTCTGGTGAAGGCTGAGGCCGAGGCGGAAGGGCTCGACAAGGTGTTTATTGAAGCCGGCTTTGAATGGCGCAATCCTGGATGTTCCATGTGCCTGGGCATGAACGACGATCGCCTTTCACCCGGAGAACGTTGCGCATCCACATCCAACCGCAACTTTGAAGGGCGCCAGGGCGCCGGCAGTCGCACCCATCTGGTCAGCCCGCAAATGGCGGCAGCCGCTGCTGTTGTCGGTCATTTCGCCGATGTGCGCTCTTTTCTCAATTGACGGGGGCCTGACATGAAAGCATTCACAACCCTGGATGGCCTCGTGGTCCCGATCGATCGCTCCAACGTGGACACCGACGCCATCATTCCCAAGCAGTTCCTGAAATCCATCCGGCGCACCGGATTCGGGCCCAACCTGTTCGATGCCTGGCGCTACCTGGATGAAGGCCAGCCGGAACAGGACAACTCTAAACGGCCGCTGAACCCAGATTTCGTGCTCAACCAGCCGCGCTACCAGGGCGCACAGGTTCTGCTGGCAAGGGAAAACTTCGGTTGCGGCTCCAGCCGCGAGCATGCCCCCTGGGCGCTGGACGACTATGGCATCCGTGCGCTGGTGGCTCCCAGCTTCGCCGATATTTTCTACAACAACTGTTTCAAGAACGGCGTACTGCCCATCGTACTGCCGGCCGACGTGGTGGAAGGCCTGTTCCGGGAACTCGGGGGCAGCCCAGGCTACCGGCTGCGCATTGACTTGGCAGCCCAGACAGTGACCACCCCTTCCGGCGCCACGCACGGTTTTTCTGTGGATGAGTTTCGCAAGTACTGCCTGCTCAATGGTCTGGATGAAATCGGCCTGACCTTGCGCCACGCGGACGAAATTCGTGCCTATGAGGCGCGGCGTGCCCAGCGTGAACCCTGGATTTTTGGAGGAGCTGCATGAAAATCGCTGTATTGCCCGGTGACGGCATCGGGCCGGAAATCGTCGCGGAAGCCCTGAAGGTTCTCGACCAGTTCCGTTCCGAAGGCGTTTCGATCGAAACGGAAGCAGGGGATATTGGTGGTGCGGCGGTCGATCGCCACAAGGATCCGCTGCCGGCCTCCACCCTGGATATTTGCCGCAAGGCGGACGCCATCCTGTTCGGGTCCATCGGTGGCCCCCAGTACGACACACTGCCGCGCGAACTGCGCCCGGAGCGGGGTTTGCTGCGACTGCGCAAGGAGCTGGACCTTTTTGCCAACCTTCGTCCGGCCCAGGTGTTTCCGGAACTCGCCGATGCTTCCAGCCTCAAGGCTGAAATCGTATCCGGCCTCGACATCATGATCGTACGCGAGCTGACGGGCGACATCTATTTCGGTGAGCCGCGCGGAATTTCCCGCAATGCGGCTGGAGAACGCGTGGGGACCAACACCATGGTGTACAGCGAATCGGAAATCCGGCGCGTGGTGCATTGGGGGTTCCAGGCTGCGCGCGAACGGCGCAAGTCGCTCTGTTCCGTGGACAAGATGAATGTGCTGGAAACCACGCAGTTGTGGCGTGACGTGGTGAATGAAATCGCGCCGGAATACCCCGACGTGACGCTGACCCATATGCTGGTGGATAACGCAGCCATGCAGCTGGTACGCAATCCGCGCCAGTTCGACGTCATCGTGACCGGCAACATGTTCGGCGACATCCTGTCCGATGAAGCCTCCATGCTGACGGGCTCCATCGGCATGCTTCCTTCCGCCTCGCTCAATGCGTCCGGGCAGGGCCTGTACGAGCCCATCCATGGCAGCGCGCCTGATATTGCCGGGCGCGGCATTGCCAATCCGCTGGCGCAGATCCTGTCGGCATCCATGATGTTCCGCTATTCGCTCAAGCGTGCGGACCTCGCGGACCGCATCGATCAGGCCGTGCGCCGCGTGTTGCAGCGGGGACTGCGCACAGCAGACATTGCACGCAAGGGCGAGGCGACTGTTGGCACTTCGGCCATGGGCGACGCCGTGGTCGCTGCTTTGCGGGCTCAATGATCGAAATCGAGGAAAGCGCATCATGTTGAACGTGGGAATGGTGGGATGGCGGGGCATGGTGGGATCGGTCCTGATGCAACGCATGAAGGAAGAGGGGGATTTCAGCCTCGTCAAACCGGTGTTTTTCACCACTTCGCAGGTGGGGGCCCCCGGGCCTGACGTGGGCCACGGCAGCCAGCCCCTGGCTGATGCCCGCAACATCGAGGCCCTTTCGGCCATGGATGTGATCATCTCCTGCCAGGGCGGGGATTACACCAATGCCGTATTTGCGCCGCTGCGCGCCAGCGGCTGGAAAGGCTACTGGATCGATGCGGCCTCGTCGCTTCGCATGAAGGATCATGCCGTCATCATTCTGGATCCGGTCAACCGTGCCGTGATCGATGCGGCGCTGGGGCGTGGCGTGCGCGATTTCATTGGCGGAAACTGCACCGTGAGCCTGATGCTGATGGCCCTTGGAGGACTTTTCCGCGAAGGCTGGGTGGAATGGATCTCGGCCATGACCTACCAGGCTGCCTCCGGCGCAGGTGCCCAGAACATGCGCGAACTGCTGCAGCAGATGGGTGTTCTGCATGAGTCCGTGGCGTCCGAACTGGCCGATCCGGCATCCGCAATTCTCGACATCGATCGCAAAGTGACGGAGACCCTGCGTTCCGCCGCCATGCCCACCACCAATTTCCGTGGCGTTCCGCTGGCTGGCAGCCTGATTCCCTGGATTGACGTCCCTGTGGAACATGGGCAGAGCAAGGAAGAGTGGAAAGGAGGCGCCGAGTGCAACAAGATCCTGGGCCTGCCGCCCTTCCGCTCACCCGGCAGCATTCCCATTGACGGACTTTGCGTGCGCGTGGGTGCCATGCGCTGCCATTCCCAGGGACTGACCGTGAAGCTCAAGCGCGACATCCCACTGGCTGACATCGAGCAGGCGATCGCTTCCTCCAACGACTGGGTCAGGGTCATACCCAACGAGCGAGAAGCCACTGAGCGAGGCCTGGCGCCTGCCGCAGTGAGCGGCACCCTGTCGGTGCCCGTGGGCCGTTTGCACAAGCTCGCCATGGGGCCTGAATACCTGGGGGCGTTCACCGTCGGCGACCAGCTGTTGTGGGGAGCTGCCGAGCCGTTGCGCCGCATGCTGCGCATCCTGGTGGATTGATCTCCGTGCCTTCCTTCGATCCGGCGATCTGGCTCGACCACTTGGTGGACTACCTGTCCCGGCTGGAGTGGCCGACGCTTGAGGATTTCCACAACTGGTACCTGCTGTATCCCGATTTTGCCTTGCTGGGGGAAATCGCCCTGGGCCTGCTCGTGCTGGTATTTGGCCTGGGCTGGCTGGTAGGGCGCCTGCCTGCTGGGCAAAATGCGGAGCAAGCCTCGACTGAAGACGAACCGGCCGCCATGCCCGAGGGACTCGATTTCGAACGCCGCCTCGGCATTTCGCGGTCAGACCTGGCTGAAGTCGGGCTGCCGCTGGTTACCCCTGAGACGGAGCCGGCCCTGTTCATCCCGGTGGAGCCCATGACCTCCCTGATGGAGCTTTCCAGCGAGCACCTGATCGTGATCGCGCGCTACTGCCTGTGGCGCGGCGACAGCGAAGGGGCAAGGGACGCCATTGCCCCCATCCTGATTCGCGACGATGTCCCCATGCGGCGCGCCGCTCTTTCCCTGCTCGAAACTCAGTGACCACTGCGCCCATGCGCTTTGCACTGGGAGTGGAATATGATGGTTCCGGTTTTTGCGGCTGGCAGCGCCAGCCCGACCAGCCTTCAGTGCAGGAAGCCCTCGAAACCGCGCTGGGAGGGATAGCCGGGGAACCTGTGACAGTCGTGGCCGCAGGAAGGACTGACCGCGGTGTGCATGCCAGCGGCCAGGTGGTGCATTTCGACACGCAGGCCCGCCGTCCTGCCACGGCTTGGGTGCGTGGCACCAACGCCTTGCTGCCTGCGGGCGTTGCCGTGCTGTGGGCCCATCCTGTTCCTGATTCGTTTCATGCGCGTTTCTGTGCTGTCCGGCGTTCCTACCAGTACCTGCTGCTCAACCATGCTGTGCGCAACGCCCTCATGCAGGGTAAATGGGGCTGGTTCCATCAACCGCTTGATCTCGAGCGCATGCGCGAAGCGGCCCGGCTGCTTCTGGGTACCCACGATTTCAGCGCATTCCGGGCTGCGGAATGCCAGGCGAAATCCCCCGTGAAAACGCTCACCCAGGCCGAAATCTCTGTCCATGGCTCGCTCCTGCAGTTTTCATTCTCCGCCGATGCATTCCTGCAGCACATGGTGCGCAACATGGTGGGGGCCCTGGTTGCCGTGGGAGCAGGCCGTTCAAGCCCCGCCTGGCTTGGGGCCCTTCTGGATTCGCGCGACCGCACCCGGGGAGCGCCCACGTTTCCGCCGGATGGCCTGTATCTGACCGGCGTGGGCTATGCCGATGAATGGCAACTGCCTCCCCCGTCAACACGCTATCATGGGGCTTTCATGCAATCGTTCCCTGGCTGAACCATGAGAACCCGCGTCAAAATTTGCGGCATCACCCGTCCGGAAGAGGCGCGCGCCGCTGTCCGGGCCGGAGCAGATGCCATCGGACTGGTGTTTCACGCGTCCAGCCCCCGTGCCCTGGAGGTGGAGCAGGCGGCTGAAATCGTGGCGAGCCTGCCGCCATTCGTGTCCGCCGTGGGACTGTTCGTCGATGCGCCGGCAGCGCGCATCGAGTCGGTGTTGTCACGGGTGCGGCTTGATTGCCTGCAGTTTCACGGCAACGAAGCTCCTGCCGAATGCGAGCGTTTCGACGTTCCCTACATCAAGGTGGCCCGGGTTCGGGCCGGTTTCGATTTGATACAATACGCGGTTGAATACCGCCATGCACGGGCAATCCTGGTGGACGCCTACGTGCCTGGACAACCGGGTGGGACAGGGCGGACCTTTGACTGGGGTCTGCTGCCCGAAGGACTGCCGTTGCCCCTGATCCTTTCCGGCGGGCTCGCGCCTGATAATGTGGCGCGGGCTGTGCGGACCGTGCATCCGTGGGCCGTGGATGTGAGCAGCGGCGTGGAAAGCGCTCCTGGGCGAAAGGATCCGGAAAAAGTGCTGCAATTCATCGAGGAAGTGAGGAATGAAGATTTACGACATGCCTGACCGGCAAGGTCATTTTGGCCCCTACGGCGGGACATTCGTGTCAGAAACCCTGATTGCGGCGATCGACGAGCTCAAGCGCCAGTACCTGCGTTTTCGCGACGATCCCGAATTCCAGGAGGAGTTCGCCTACGAGCTCAAGCATTACGTGGGCCGTCCCAGCCCCATCTATCATGCACGCCGCCTGTCCGAATCGCTTGGCGGGGCTCAAATCTATCTGAAGCGCGAAGACCTCAACCACACGGGTGCCCACAAGATCAACAACACAGTCGGGCAGGCCATGCTGGCCCGTCGCATGGGCAAACGTCGCGTCATCGCAGAAACTGGGGCCGGCCAGCATGGTGTGGCGAGTGCCACGGTGGCAGCCCGCTACGGCATGGAATGCGTCGTTTACATGGGTTCTGAAGACGTGCGCCGCCAGGCCCAGAACGTCTATCGCATGAAGTTGCTGGGTGCGCGCGTTGTGCCCGTGGAAAGCGGCTCAAAAACGCTCAAGGATGCGCTCAATGAAGCCATGCGCGACTGGGTGACCAATGTCCAGGACACGTTCTACATCATCGGCACCGTGGCAGGCCCTCACCCCTATCCCATGATGGTGCGGGATTTCAATGCCGTCGTGGGGCGCGAATGCCTGGCTCAGATGCCCGAAATGGCCGGCCGCCAACCGGACGTGGTGCTGGCCTGCGTGGGTGGTGGTTCCAACGCCATGGGCATTTTCCATTCCTACATTCCCTACGAGACGGTGCGGCTGATGGGCGTGGAAGCCGGTGGCGAAGGGGTTGCCAGCGGCCATCACGCGGCTTCGCTGGTGGCAGGCACTCCGGGCGTGTTGCATGGCAACCGCACTTACCTGCTGCAGGATGCCAACGGCCAGATCATCGAAACCCATTCCATCTCTGCCGGCCTGGATTATCCCGGCGTCGGGCCCGAACATGCCTGGCTGAAGGACACGGGCCGGGCCGAATATGTGGCCATCACGGACGAGGAGGCCCTGAACGCGTTTCATACCCTGTGCCGCATGGAAGGCATCATTCCGGCCCTGGAATCGAGCCATGCACTCGCCCAGGCCATGAAAATGGCGCCGTCCATGAACAGGGACCAGATCCTGCTCGTCAACCTGTCCGGGCGCGGCGACAAGGACATGGCCACTGTGGCCGAGCGCAGTGGCATCGGGTTCTGAAACGACAGAATTTGCTCAAGGGGAACGTTGTGTCACGGATTTCCGCAACATTTGAAAAACTCGCCCAGGAACGGCGCAAGGCGCTGATCCCTTTCTTTACTGCGGGTGATCCCAGTCTGCACCAATGCGTGCCCACCATGCAGGCCATGGTGGCGGGTGGCGCCGATCTGATCGAGCTGGGCATTCCTTTTTCCGATCCGATGGCGGATGGCCCCACCATCCAGCGCGCCAGCGAACGGGCGCTCAAGCAGGGGGTGTCCCTGGGCGACGTGCTGGATGCCGTTTCCCGTTTTCGCCAGGGCGATGCCGTGACTCCCGTGGTGCTGATGGGATATGCCAACCCCATCGAGCGCATGGGTCGGGAAACGTTCGCGGAACGCTGTGCCGAAGCCGGTGTGGATGGGGTCCTGGTGGTGGATTACCCGCCTGACGAGGCCCGTGCATTGAGTGCCCTGCTCTCGCCCCGGAACGTGGACTCCATTTTTCTGCTGTCGCCCACCTCCACAGACGAGCGCATCAAGGAAATTGCCGACATGGCCAGCGGCTACATTTACTACGTTTCCCTGCGCGGCGTAACCGGGGCATCCAACATCGACGTGACGGACGTGGCACGCCAGATTGCACGCATAAAGGCTGTGGCCCGCGTGCCGGTGGGCGTGGGCTTTGGAATCCGTGACGATGTCACGGCCCGGGCACTTTCCGCCGTGGCGGATGCGATCGTGGTAGGCTCGCGCATCGTGGAAGAAATCGAAGCCTCTTCCGAAGCTCAGGCCCCCGCTGCAGTGGGAGCCTTGATCAAACGTTTTCGTCAAGCAATGGATGCCGATCGATGAGTTGGTTCAAGAAACTTCTTCCCCCCCGCATCAAGCGCAGCCAGAAAAGCACCAAAGGCTCGGTCCCGGAAGGACTGTGGGTCAAATGCGGGTCTTGCGAGGCGGTTCTGTACCGTTCAGATCTCGAGTCCAACCTGCACGTGTGCCCCAAGTGCTCGCACCATATCCGAATTTCGGCGCGTACCCGCCTGGATTATTTCCTGGATCCGGAAGGGCGCTTTGAAATCGGCTCCGAAGTGGTGCCGGTGGACAGCCTCAAATTCAAAGACAGCCGGCGATATGTGGACCGCTTGGCGGAAGCGACCAGTGCCACGGGCGAAACTGATGCGCTGGTGGTGAACCAGGGTACGCTCAAAGGAATTCCGCTGGTGGCAGCCGCCTTCGAATTCGAGTTCATGGGCGGTTCCATGGGGTCTGTGGTGGGTGAACGTTTCGTGCGCGCCGTGGAAGCCGCCATCGACCAGAAATACCCGTTTGTGTGTTTCCTCGCCAGCGGTGGGGCACGCATGCAGGAAGGCTTGCTTTCCCTTATGCAGATGGCCAAGACCTGCGCGGCGCTCACGCACCTGTCCGAAGCGCGCCTGCCGTTCATTTCCGTGCTCACTGATCCGACCATGGGGGGCGTATCCGCCAGCTTTGCCATGATCGGCGACGTGGTGATTGCCGAACCCAATGCGCTGATCGGGTTTGCTGGGCCGCGTGTGATCGAACAGACGGTACGGGAAGTGTTGCCTGAAGGGTTCCAGCGTGCAGAGTTTCTGCTGGGCAAAGGTGCCGTCGACATGATCGTTGACCGGCGCCAGGCGCGCGACCGAATCGCGAATATTCTAGGACAACTGATGCAGGTGGCCGAAAGCGCCTGAATGCCGGCTTCCAGACTGAGGGAGTTATGAAACGCCCCCTGACTGCCCAGGAGCAGATGCTTCGCATACAGAGCCGTCGACGCATGATTGGCGCGTTCATCCTGATGTTCGCGGCAGTGCTGCTTCTACCCATGATGCTGAATCACGCCACCGGGCCCAAGTTGGCAGCAGCGCCGCAGCCTGTTCCCGAAAAATCAGCTGCAGCCGCACAGGCCCCGGCTGCGGCCCAGCCTCCTGTGCCGGAACTGGCGCCAGCCCAAACCGCTGGGGCGACAGCCTCAAATCCCTCATCACTCCCCGCAGCACCGCAGGCAGCCCCTGTGGCAGTTGTTGCAGCTCCCGCTGTCGTGCCCGTTGCAGCAACTGCCCCGGCCGCTTCGAGCCCCGGCAAGGCTGCCGTGCCGGGCCCTGCCGTGGAAACCCCGGTTACGGCCGCCGCGCCTTCTGAAGTGGGCCGTGAAGGAGGGGCAAAGAGTGGCAGGCATTATCTGGTTCAGGTGGGTGTATTCAGCGATCATCACAGGGCACAGGCACTGGCCCGCAAGCTTGAACAGGAGAAGTTGCCCGTAATCAGCGAGGAGGTGCACTACAAGGAAGGGGTGCGGGTGAGGGTGCGACTGGGGCCCTTTGAAGCCCGGGCAGACGCCTCGAACGTGGTGCATCGTCTGGATCAGATGGGCATCAAGTCGATGATGGTGGGTCCCTGATGGAATGGGCTTCCGGCTTCGGCTGGATGGACTGGGCCGCCTTTGCCATTCTGGCTGGATCGATGCTGCTGGGCGTCATGCGTGGGGTGGTGCGTGAAATCTTTTCCCTGGTGGCCTGGGTCTTTGCTTTCTGGCTGGCAAAAACCTATGCGGAGGCAGGGGCCATTTGGCTTGCGCCCTACATCGGCAGCGAGGCGCTTCGCCTGGTGGCCGGTTTTGCCCTGTTCTTTGCCGGCGGCTGGGCGGTGATGGCCTTGCTGGGCGTGGGCTTCAATGCACTGGTCAACAGCACGGGCCTGGGCGCGCTCAACCGGGTGCTGGGCGGCCTGTTCGGGCTGGCGCGCGGTGCCCTGATCATCGTGGTGTTGACGCTGCTGGCCGGCATGACTTCGCTGACGGCGCATCGGGAGTGGAGGGCTGCCTGGTTTTCCGACTGGAGCGAAACCTGCGCACATTGGCTGTTGCCATATTTGCCTCCGGGCATGGCGGAACGCATCCAATTTTGAGGTGGCCGGCGTGTACCGGGTCGAACAGGAGTAGAATAGCGGCCATAGGGGTACCAATTTTCAGGAACGGTCCGTTATATGTGTGGAATCGTCGGCATCGTTGCCAAAACGCCAGTCAACCAGCTGCTCTATGACGGCCTGCAGCTGCTCCAGCACCGGGGCCAGGATGCCGCCGGCATCGCCACGGCTGACGGCAACACTTTTCACATGCACAAGGGGCTCGGGTTGGTGCGTGATGTTTTCCGCACCCGGGACATGCGCTCCCTCACCGGCAACCTGGGCATTGGCCACTGCCGTTACCCGACAGCCGGATCCGCTTCATCGCCTGCCGAAGCCCAGCCCTTCTATGTCAATTCCCCCTTCGGCATCGTTCTCGGCCATAACGGCAACCTGACCAATTCAGAACAGCTGCGCGCCGAATTGTTTGAACAGGATCGGCGGCACGTCAACACCAATTCGGATTCCGAAGTGTTGCTTAACGTGCTGGCGCACGAGCTGTACGCCTGTGCAAAAAACCATAAGCTGGATCCCGCGGACATTTTTCATGCAGTGGGTCAGGTGTACCGGCGTTGCCACGGGGCTTATGCCGCGGTCACCATCATCGCCGGGCATGGACTCCTCGCATTTCGCGATCCCCACGGCATCCGCCCGCTCGTGGTCGGACGCAATGTCACGAGCATGGGTACCGAATTCATGGTGGCCTCGGAAAGCGTGGCCCTGGATGCGCTGGGTTTCGAGCTGATGCGCGATGTGGAGCCTGGCGAAGCCATTCTGATTGACGAAAGCGGCAACTTCTACAGCCGGATTTGTGCCGAGGCCCCGCAAAAAAATCCGTGCATTTTCGAGTACGTGTACCTGGCCCGGCCGGATTCAGTGCTGGACGGGATTTCTGTGTACGAAACGCGGCTTCGCATGGGCGAAAGCCTGGGTAAAAAAATCCGCCGCGTGGCGCCTGACCTGCAGATCGACGTGGTGATCCCGATTCCTGACACCAGCCGGCCCAGCGCCTTGCAGCTCGCGCTCAAGCTGAATGTGCCTTACCGCGAAGGCTTCATCAAGAACCGCTACATAGGCCGTACCTTCATCATGCCTGGCCAGGCAGAGCGCAAGCGCTCAGTGCGCCAGAAACTCAATGCCATCGGCTTCGAGTTCAAGGACAAGAACGTGCTGCTGGTGGATGATTCCATCGTGCGTGGCACGACCAGCCATGAAATCGTCCAGATGGCCCGTGATTGCGGTGCCAGCCGCGTTTATTTTGCCTCTGCTGCCCCGCCGGTGCGTTTTCCAAATGTCTATGGCATCGACATGCCAACACGACGTGAACTGCTTGCCACAGGGCGCACGGATGCGGAAATCGCCCAGGAAATCGGTGCCGATGCGGTGTTCTACCAGGATCTCGAAGATCTCGTGCGTGACGTGGGTGGCGAACATTCCAGCATTGCCCGTTTCGACACGTCCTGTTTTGACGGGTGTTACATTACCGGTGATGTAACGGCCGAGTACCTGGCCGAGGTCGAGGCCAGTCGCTGCGACGGCGAAACCAACAGGGACCCGGACTCGTTACAGCAACTTGATCTCAACCTGAATCTCAGTACGGCGGCGCAGGCGTGAGTGACGAACTGGATCTTGATACCCTCGCAATTCGCGCGGGCATTCACCGCAGCGCTTTCAATGAGCACTCCGAAGCGTTGTACCTCACTTCAAGCTACGTTTTCGAAAGCGCCCAGCAGGCGGCTGACCGCTTTTGCAACCGCGAGCCCGGCAACATCTATTCCCGTTTTACCAACCCCACAGTGACCGCTTTCCAGGAGCGTCTTGCAGCTCTGGAGGGAGGGGAAGCCTGCGTTGCCACATCGAGCGGCATGGCGGCCATCCTGAGCGTGCTGATGGGTTTGCTGAAGGCGGGGGACCATGTGGTCGCTTCCCAGAGCATCTTCGGCTCCACGGTCCAGTTGCTCACCAACATCATGGGGCGATTTGGTATCGGCACCACATTCGTGCCGCTGTCGGACCTGGCTGCCTGGAAGGCTGCGGCCAGGCCCACGACCCGGATGTTCTTCGTGGAAACGCCGTCCAATCCGACCATGGAGCTGGTGGATATCGCGGCCCTGTCGGAAGTGGCTCATGCCGCCTCCGCACTGCTCGTGGTGGACAATTGTTTCTGCACGCCGGTATTGCAGCGTCCGCTGTTGCTGGGGGCCGATCTCGTGGTCCATTCCGCAACCAAATATCTGGATGGGCAAGGCCGCGTGTTGGGTGGTGCCGTGGTGGGTTCCAAGGCGCTGGTGATGGACGGTGGCATTTTCCAGTTCCTGCGCACGGCCGGCCCCAGCATGAGCCCATTCAACGCCTGGGTGTGCCTCAAGGGGCTGGAGACTCTTGGGCTGCGCATGGAAGCCCAGTCACGCAATGCCCAGGCCTTGGCCCAATGGCTGGAACGCCATCCGGATGTGACGCGTGTTTACTATCCCGGCCTGCCTTCCCACCCCCAGCACGAGTTGGCGAGCCGGCAGCAGTCGCGTGGCGGCGCCATCGTCACCTTCGATGTGCGTGGCGGCCAGGCCAAAGCCTGGCATGTCATCGATTCCACACACCTGATTTCCATCACGGGCAATCTGGGCGACACCAAAAGCACCATCACCCATCCGGCCACCACCACCCATGGGCGCATTTCGGAAGAGGCTCGCCAGGCGGCCGGTATTGGGCCCGGCATGATCCGCCTGTCGGTGGGGCTTGAATCGCTCAAGGACCTGCAGGCCGATCTTTTGCGGGGGCTGGGCTAAAAGGGCAAGGCCCGGCAGCCTTCGCTGTCGCACATCAGGTAACCACCTCGCGCATCAGTCCAGTCGGGCAGCACCCAGCGTTCGCAGGAGTGGTCTTCCAGGCGGTACACATGGCGGGCAGGCCGGTGCGTATGTCCGTGAATCAGGCGAGGGTAGCTGTTTTTGCGCAGCAAGTCCGTGACGGCCTGGGGGGCGACGTCCATGATTTCCAGGGTTTTGGCCTGCTTGGCCTTTTCACTCATGGCGGTGGCATCCCGTGCCATCTGGCGGCGAGTGGCGAGCGGCAGGGCCAGCACCTTGCGCTGCCAGGCTGCACTGCGCACCTGCTTGCGATAGGCCTGGTACTCCACATCGTCTGTGCAAAGCTGGTCGCCATGGCTTAAAAGGGTGCGCGTACCATACAGGCTGATTTCCGTCGGGTCCTGCAGCAGCGTGGCGCCACAGGCCTGGGCAAAATCCTCGCCCAGAAGGAAATCGCGATTGCCGTGCATCAGGAACAGCGCCGTCCCGGCATCCGTCAACTCGTGCAGGGCCTCCACGATTCTGCGGTTGAAGGGGGCGGGCATGTCGTCGTCCCCAACCCAGGTTTCAAACAGGTCCCCCAGGATGTACAGGGCTTCCGCTTCGCGTGCCGGGCCTGCCAGGAATTCCAGAAAACGCTTGCGAATGAGCGGCGTGTCCTCGGAAAGATGCAGGTCTGAAATGAAAAGCGTATGCGACACGGATACTCAGTCGGCGCTGGCGCTCAGGATGATCACGTCTTCCAGAGGCACGTCGCCATGCCCCATGCGCGAACCGGTGTTGACGCCCTTGATCCGGTCCACCACGTCCTGTCCTTCCACAACCTTGCCAAATACGCAGTAGCCGTAGCCGTCGCGCGTCGCACTGCGAAAATTCAGGAAGTCATTGTTCTTGACGTTGATGAAAAACTGGGCTGTGGCGGAATGGGGATCGGAGGTGCGGGCCATGGCGATGGTGTAGCGGTCGTTGGTGAGGCCATTGTCCGCTTCGTTTTCGATGGGTGCGTTGGTGTGCTTCTGGTGCATGCCGGGTTCGAAGCCGCCACCCTGAATCATGAAGCCGTCGATGACACGGTGGAAGATCGTGTTGTCATAGAAGCCCTGCGACACGTAGTCGAGGAAATTGGCCACGGTTTTTGGGGCGTGTTCTGAATCCAGGTCCAGAACGATATCGCCAAAATTGGTTTTCAGACGAACCATGATTTCTCCATATTCAGTTGAATTTTGCGGCCTTGGCCTTGAGGGATTTGTTGTTGGGGTCCAGCGTGAGTGCGCGGGCATAGGACCTGCGGGCCAGTGCTAGGTACACGTCGGCCAGGTTTTCGTAGGCGGTTGGATAATTGGGCTGCACGACCACTGCCATTTCCAGAACCTTGCGCGCATCGTCCAGGCGGTTCTGGCTGGCGTAGAGCACAGCCAGGTTATTGTAGGGGGCCACCATTTCCGGAAAACGTTCGGTCAGGTTTTCCAGGGTGGCAATGGCATCATTGGTTTTGCCCAGGCGGCTCTGGACCTGCGCCTTGAGAAACTGCATGGAACCATCCTGGGAATTGACTTCAAGGTAGCCCTCGATGGAACTCAGGGCTTCTTCCAGTTTGCCGGCACTGACCAGTTGCTGGATGGCTTTGGGTGTTGGGACCGGTTTTTCGGGTGGCGGAGCAGGCGGGTTCCCTTCCTGTACCGCC
>JAGWIW010000034.1 GCA_028866015.1 Betaproteobacteria bacterium | reverse complement strand
GGCATGGCGGCCGCATCGCCCAGGGCGCAGATGGTGCGCCCCTGGATGTTGTCGCTCACCGACAGCAGCAGATCGAGGTCTTCCATGCGTCCCTGGCCGTGCTCGATGCGATGCACCACCCGGTAAAGCCAGCCGGTGCCTTCACGGCACGGCGTGCACTGGCCGCAGGATTCTTCGTGGTAGAAATAGGACAGGCGCTCGAGGGCGCGCACCATGCAGGTGGTGTCATCCATCACGATGACGGCGCCCGACCCCAGCATCGACCCCGCCTTGGCGATGGAGTCGTAGTCCATGTCGGTTTGCATCATGATGTCGGCAGGCAGCACGGGCATGGAGGAACCGCCCGGAATGACGGCCTTGAGCTTGCGCCCGCCGCGCATGCCGCCCGCCATTTCCAGCAGCCTGGCAAACGGCGTGCCGAGCGGCACTTCGTAGTTGCCGGGCCTGGCCACATGGCCGGAGACCGAAAAAATCTTGCTGCCGCCGTTGTTGGGCTTGCCCAGTTCAAGGAACGCTTCGCCGCCGTTGCGGATGATCCAGGGCACGCTGGCAAAGGTTTCCGTGTTGTTGATGGTGGTGGGCTTGCCGTACAGGCCGTAGGTGGCCGGAAACGGCGGCTTGTAGCGGGGCTGCCCCTTCTTGCCTTCAATGGATTCGAGCAGCGCGGTTTCTTCGCCGCAGATGTAGGCGCCGTAGCCGTGGTGGTTGAACAGCTCGAAGGAGAAGTTCGTGCCCAGGATGTTGCGCCCCAGGAAGCCGGCATCGCGCGCCTCCTGCAGGGCCTCTTCGCAGCGCTGGTACACCGTCCAGATTTCGCCGTGGATGTAGTTGTATCCACGCGTGGCACCCATGGCGTAGGCGGCGATGATCATGCCTTCGATCAGGGCATGGGGGTTGTAGCGCAGGATGTCGCGGTCCTTGAACGTGCCGGGCTCGCCTTCGTCGGAATTGCAGACGATGTACTTGTCGCCGGTGTAGTTCTTGGGCATGAACGTCCACTTGAGCCCGGTGGGGAAGCCGGCGCCGCCGCGCCCGCGCAGGGCCGATTTCTTGATCTCGTCAATCACCTGTTCCGGCGTCAGGCCGGCCACCACCTTGCGCAGCGCCTCGTAACCGCCACGCTTGACGTATTCCGCCAGGCGCCAGGTGCGTTCGCCGTCCAGGCCTCCCAGTACCGCCGTCATGACTTGAGCTCCTTGAGCAACGCGTCCACTTTTTCCTCGTCCATGAAGGAGTGCATGTCGTGGTTGTTGACGAGCAGCACCGGCGCGTCACCGCAGGCACCGAAGCACTGTCCTTCCTTGAGGCTGAACTCCCCGTCCGGGGTCACTTCGTTGAAATCGATGCCCAGGCGCTCCTTGAGGTGTTCGCACACGTGGTTGGCCCCCGAGAGGGCGCAGGGCAGGTTGGTGCAGATGGTGATCTTGTGGCGCCCCATGGGCTTGAGGTTGTACATCTCGTAGAACGTCGCCACTTCGTACACCGCGATGGACGGCATGCCCAGGTACTCGGCCACACTGTTCATGACGTCGCGCGACAGCCAGCCATGCTCGTCCTGGGCGATGCGCAGCGCAGACATGACCGCCGACTGCTTCTGGTCGGCCGGGTACTTGGCGATTTCGCGATCGATGAGTTCTTTTGATTGGGCGCTCAGCATGATCAGCGGTCCACCTCTCCAAACACGATGTCCTGGGTTCCGATGATGGCCACCACGTCGGCGATCATGTGACCGCGCGCCATCTCGTCCAGGCCCGCCATATGGGCAAAGCCGGGAGCCCGGATTTTCAGGCGGTACGGCTTGTTGGCCCCGTCCGAAACCATGTAAATCGAAAATTCACCCTTGGGTGCCTCCACGCTCGCCAGGGCTTCTCCGGGCGGCACGTGCATCCCTTCCGTGAAGAGCTTGAAGTGGTGGATCAGCTCTTCCATGTTTTCCTTCATCTTGGCGCGCTCGGGCGGTGCCACCTTGTGGTTGTCCGTGATGACAGGGCCCGGATTGCTGCGCAGCCAGTCGATGCACTGGCGGATGATGCGGTTGGACTGGCGCATTTCTTCCATGCGCACCAGATAGCGGTCGTAGCAGTCGCCATTCACCCCCACCGGCACGTCGAACTCGACGCGGTCATACACTTCGTACGGCTGCTTCTTGCGCAGGTCCCATTCCACGCCGGAACCCCGCAACATGGGCCCGGTGAACCCCATGGCGAGGGCGCGTTCGGGAGACACCACGCCAATGCCCACGGTGCGCTGCTTCCAGATGCGGTTGTCAGTGAGCAGGGTTTCGTAGTCGTCGATGTAACCGGGGAAGCGGTTGGTGAAGTCTTCGATGAAATCGAGCAGCGAGCCCTGGCGGTTCTGGTTGAGGCGGTGCGCCTTGTCTTCCGAACGCCCGCCCTTGTTGGCCAGGTGCAGCGGCATGCGCTCCGGCAGGTCGCGGTAGACGCCGCCGGGACGGTAGTAGGCAGCGTGCAGACGCGCGCCGGACACCGCCTCATAGCAGTCCACGAGATCTTCCCGCTCGCGGAAGGCGTACAGGAACACGGTCATGGCGCCCACGTCCAGGGCATGCGCGCCGAGCCACAACAGGTGGTTGAGGACGCGCGTGATCTCGTCGAACATCACGCGAATATACTGGGCCCGCAGCGGCACTTCGATCTGCAGCAGCTTTTCCAGGGCGAGCACATAGCCGTGCTCGTTGCACATCATGGAGACGTAGTCCAGGCGGTCCATGTACGGCACGCTTTGCAGGTACGTGCGGGTTTCCGCCAGTTTTTCCGTGGCCCGGTGCAGCAGGCCGATGTGGGGGTCGGCCCGTTCGATGACTTCCCCGTCAAGCTCCAGCACCAGGCGCAGCACCCCGTGCGCCGCCGGATGCTGGGGCCCGAAGTTCATGGTGTAGTTGCGAATTTCAGCCATGGTGTTCGGTGTCCCCGTAATGTTCTGGTCGGAGCACGCGCGGAACCACTTCGCGCGGCTGGATGGACAGCGGCTGGTACACCACGCGCTTCTGCTCGGGGTCGTAACGCATTTCCACATGCCCTGAAATCGGGAAATCCTTGCGGAAGGGATGACCGATGAAACCGTAGTCCGTAAGGATGCGGCGCAGGTCGGGATGGCCGGAGAACACGATGCCGAAAAGGTCGAACGCTTCGCGCTCATACCAGTTGGCCACGGTCCATACGGACACGACGGAATCCAGCACCGGCAGTGCATCGTCGTCGGCAAACACCTTCACGCGCAGACGCTGGTTGCGGCTCACGGACAGCAGGTGCGAGACCGCGCAGAAGCGGCGGCCATTCCAGCCCTGGTAGGTGGAATAGTCCACACCGCAGAGGTCGATGAGCTGTTCGAATCCGAAATCGTCGCGCAACGTGCGCGCCACCTGGAGCCAGCGCCCGGGAGCGATGGTCACTGTCAGTTCACCCAGCCGGATCTCGCTCGAGAGCAGCGCATCACCCAAAGCGCCGGCCAGGTTTTGGGAGAGGGTATCGAGTGTGGAAGACATGGACTCAGGCCACGCGGGCAATGGTGGTGGTACGGCGGATTTTCTGCTGCAGCTGGATCAGTCCGAACAGCAGCGCTTCGGCGGTGGGGGGACATCCCGGCACGTACACGTCCACGGGCACGATGCGGTCGCAGCCGCGCACCACCGAATAGGAGTAATGGTAGTAGCCGCCGCCATTGGCGCAGGAACCCATGGACACCACCCAGCGCGGCTCCGCCATCTGGTCGTACACCTTGCGCAGCGCCGGCGCCATCTTGTTGCACAGGGTGCCGGCCACGATCATGAGGTCGGACTGGCGGGGACTGGGGCGGAACACGATGCCGAAGCGGTCGAGGTCATAGCGCGACGCCCCCGCATGCATCATTTCCACCGCGCAACAGGCCAGCCCGAACGTCATGGGCCAGAGGGACCCCGTGCGCGTCCAGTTGATGACGGTATCGAGGCTCGTGGTGACGAACCCCTCCTTCAATACGCCTTCAAGTGCCATGACTGCCTCCCGGGCCTTCCGGAATGGTGCTGCTCACTCCCATTCCAGGGCGCCCTTCAACCATTCGTAAACAAACCCCACCACGAGAATGCCGAGGAAAACCAGCATGGCGGCAAAACCGAACCAGCCGATTTCCTTCAGGACCACCGCCCAGGGGAAAAGAAACGCGATTTCGAGATCGAAAAGAATGAACAGGATGGCGACCAGGTAGTAGCGCACATCGAAACGCATGCGGGCGTCTTCAAAGGCTTCGAAGCCGCATTCGTAGGGAGAGTTTTTTTCGGGATCGGGACGGCTGGGAGCGAGCAGCTTGCCCAGCAATGGCGGCAATACCCCCACCGCCAAACCCACGAGGATGAAGAGGAGTACCGGCAAATAATTTTGCACCATTGCGCTCTCGCAAATTTATGGTGCCGATGAGCAGACTCGAACTGCTACGGCTTTCGCCACCGCCCCCTCAAGACGGCGTGTCTACCAATTTCACCACATCGGCACGTTCAAAACTGCACCTTCGCCCTCGGCGAGGACGAAGGAAAAATCATTTCGGGATTTCGGACGACCTGGAGTCCGAAGCCGGCACCTTGGCCGGCGCAGCCGCAGGCACGACCGGCGCGGCAGGCGCGCTCAGATCGGCATGTTGCATGACGCTCGAGGCGCCCGTTTTATGTCCCGAATACCACGTCAGCAAAAGGCTGGTGGAAAAGAATACGGCGGCCAGGACGGCCGTGCTGCGGCTCAGGAAGTTGGCAGCGCCGGAAGCGCCAAACAGACCGCCGGCGGAGCCGCTGCCGAAAGCCGCACCCATGTCGGCCCCCTTGCCGTGCTGGATCAGCACCAGGCCGATGATGCCTATTGCGGCACCCACGTGCAACACCCAAACCAGTGTTTCCAACATGAAACTTCGTCCTCGCCGAACCGGTCAGGCCAGCGCGGCGGCCCTCCCAATATCCAAAAAATCGTCTGCTGCCAGGGACGCTCCACCCACCAGGGCACCGTCCACATCGGGCAATCTCATCAATTCTAGCGCGTTAGAAGGTTTGACGCTACCTCCGTAGAGAATCTGCATTGCGCTGCCCACCACCCAGTCGGCATTGGATACGCGCTGGCGCAAGGCGGCATGGACTTCCTGGGCTTGCGCCGGGGTGGCGCTGCGGCCGGTGCCAATGGCCCACACCGGCTCGTAGGCCAGCACGATGGCCGGCAGGCGGCGCACGCCCAGGCCTTCCATCACGGCATCCAGCTGGCGGTGCACCACCGCCAGCGTGTGCCCGGCCTCCCGCTCGGCCAGGGTTTCGCCCACGCACACGATGGGCGTGAGGCCCGCTTCCACGGCAGCCAGCGCCTTGGCAGCCACGCACCGGTCACTTTCCCCGTGGCGCGCACGCCGCTCGGAATGGCCCACCACCACGAAGCGGCAGCCAAAATCCTGCAGCATGGCGGCCGACACTTCGCCGGTAAAAGCCCCACCCGCCTCTTCGCTCAAATCCTGGGCGCCCCAGGCGCAGGAGGTCCCGGTCAGCAGGGCCTGGGCCTGGGCCAGATAGGGGAATGGCACCAGAACGGCAAAGGAAACGTTGGACTGGGTGGCGGCACCTGAGGCCACGGACTGGAGCAGCGCCGGGTTGCCCGCGAGGGACCCGTTCATTTTCCAGTTCCCCGCAATCAACTTGTTGCGCATGAATGCTCCGCGACAGGGTTAACCGAACTTGCCGGTGATGTAGTCTTCGGTGGCTTTCTGGTTGGGCTTGGTGAAAATCTTGTCGGTTTCGTCAAACTCGATCAGCTCCCCCAGGTACATGTAGGCCGTGTAATCCGACACGCGTGCCGCCTGCTGCATATTATGCGTCACGATGACCACGGTGTAATCCTCCTTGAGGTCATGCACCAGTTCTTCGATGTGCGCCGTGGAAATGGGGTCGAGCGCCGAGCAGGGTTCGTCCAGCAGAATCACTTCAGGCCGGATGGCGATGCAGCGCGCGATGCACAGGCGCTGCTGCTGGCCGCCGGAGAGGCCGTTGCCGCTCTGGTTTAGCTTGTCCTTGACTTCGTTCCAGAGGGCCGCCTTGGTGAGCGCCCACTCCACGCGCTCGTCCATCTGGCGGGAGCTGAGGCGCTCATACAGGCGCACGCCGAACGCGATGTTGTCGTAAATGGACATGGGAAACGGGGTGGGCTTCTGGAACACCATGCCCACCCGCGCCCGCAGCAGCGTGGGGTCCTCGCGCGAATCGAGGACGTTGCGGCCGTCCAGCAGGATCTCGCCGGTGGCGCGGTTTTGCGGATAGAGTTCGTGCAGCCGGTTGAACGTGCGCAGCAGGGTGGACTTGCCACAGCCGGAAGGCCCGATGAAAGCCGTCACCTTGTTGGACTGCACGTCCATGGAGACATTCTTGATGGCGTGAAAACGGCCGTAGTAGAAATTCAGGTTGCGCACGGCAATGCGCACACGCGAATCAGACATATCAGGTTGGGCGCTCATGGTGTCGGTCTCGGGCAGCGGGCTCAAACATTTTTTTGTCGGAACAGCAGGCGGGCCAGAATGTTGATGCCCAGCACGCTCAGCGTGATGAGAATGGCGCCGCCCCAGGCAATCTTGTGCCAGTCGTCATAGGGGCTCATGGCGAACTGGAAAATCACGACCGGCAGGTTGGCCATGGGGGCATTCATGTCGCGCGACAGGAACTGGTTGTTGAGGGCGGTGAACAGCAGCGGTGCCGTCTCCCCGCTGATGCGGGCCACTGCCAGCAGCACCCCGGTGGCGATGCCGGTGCGCGCTGCGCGGTAAGACACCAGCGTGATCATTTTCCACTTGGGGGCTCCAAGCGCAATGGCCGCCTCGCGCAGGCTGTCAGGCACGAGCTTGAGCATGTCGTCGGTGGTGCGCACCACCACCGGAATGACGATGAGGGAGAGGGCGAGCGCACCGGCAAAACCGGAAAAGTGCCCGACGCGTGCCACGTACACCGTGTAGATGAACAGGCCCAGCACGATGGACGGGGCGCTCAGCAGAATGTCGTTGATGAAGCGCGTGGCCGGGGCAAGCCAGCCGCGGCGGCCATATTCCGCCAGATAAGTGCCGGCCAGTACGCCCACCGGCGTGCCAATGAGGGTGGCACTGCCGGCCATGAGCACGCTGCCCACGATGGCGTTGAACAGGCCGCCGTCACTGCCGGGCGGAGGCGTGGACTGGGACAGCAGCTGCCAACTGAGCGCCCCGAATCCGTAGCGCAGCAGGGTGAGAAGGATCCAGGCCAGCCAGAACAGGCCAAAGGCCATGCCAAGCGCCGACATGGCCATGTTGATGCGGTTGAGGCGGCGACGGGCCCGATAGATGCGCTGGCTGGCCGGCGTTTCGTGCTGCATGTCAGGCCCTCGTCCCTTCCAGGCGGCCCATTCGCAGCAGCAGCAGCTTGGCGATGGCCAGCACGATGGTGGTGATGAGGAACAGGATCAGCCCCAGTTCGATCAGGGAAGAGGTGTAGAGGTCCCCCACCGCTTCCGCGAACTCATTGGCCAGGGACGAGGCGATGCTGTTGCCGGGCGCCAGCAGCGACGGGCTCAGGCGCTGGGCATTGCCGATCACGAATGTGACGGCCATGGTCTCCCCGAGGGCACGCCCCAACCCCAGCATGACTCCGCCCACCACGCCGGTGCGGGTGTAGGGCAGCACCACTTTCCACACCACTTCCCAGGTGGTGGCGCCCAGGCCGTAGGCCGATTCCTTGAGCACCGCCGGCACCAGCTCGAACACGTCGCGCATGACCGAGGAGATGAACGGAATCACCATGATGGCCAGAATGACACCGGCCGTGAGCATGCCGATGCCCATGGGCGGCCCCTGGAACAGGTGCCCCACCACCGGCACGGGGCCGAAGATGGCGATCAGCACCGGCTGCACGTATTTGGCAAAGGCCGGGGTGAACACGAACAGGCCCCACATGCCGTAAATGATGCTAGGAATGGCCGCCAGCAGCTCAATGGCGGTGCCGAGCGGTCGCTTGAGCCAGAGGGGAGACATTTCCGTGAGAAATATGGCGATTCCAAAGCTGATGGGCAAGGCAATCACCATGGCAATGAGGGAGCTCACCAGGGTGCCGTAAATGGGCACGAGGGCGCCGAACTGGTCGCGCGCCGGATCCCAGTCATCCGACCACAGGAACCCCAGGCCGAAGGCCTTGAGGGAGGGCA
This sequence comes from Betaproteobacteria bacterium, assembly GCA_028866015.1. GTDB lineage: Bacteria > Pseudomonadota > Gammaproteobacteria > Burkholderiales > Ferrovaceae > JAKBAT01. The sequence goes on along the minus strand of JAGWIW010000034.1, from coordinate 11,683 downwards.
GGCTGGTGATCACCAGCGACACCAGGATGGCCAGCAACGTCCCCAGCACCAGGATGGCAAACAGCCGGGTGACGTTTTCGAAGAGCACGTCGCCCAGCCGGGATAGGCCCACCCTGGCGGCACGCCGCTGCGAACCGGAGGTGTCCTGCGAATGACGGGAAGGATTCATGACGCTCTTGTTGTTTCGAGAGCGGAATGATACCCGCACCCGTGGGGACTCCACAAATCAGGAGAAGGCCGGGCGCCGGAAAATGCAGCCGCCCGGCCCGTGGCCCTCAGCGTACCGGCTTGCCGGAAGCGTCCTTGAGGCTATGCTTCCATTCGGTTTCCACCAGCTTGACCACATTCTCCGGCATGGGAATGTAGTCCAGAGCCAGAGCGGCCTTGCCGCCATGGGCATAGGCCCAGGCGAAGAAGTCGAGGGCCACCTTGGCGCGGTCCGCGTGCTCCTGGGTCTTGTGCATCAGGATGAAGGTGGCACCGGTGATGGGCCAGCTGGCCTTGCCCGGCTCATCGGTGAGGATTTCATAGAAACCGGCGGCGGCCTTCCAGTTGCCATTGGCAGCTGCAGCGCCGAAGCTCTTGGCATCGGGAGCCACGTACTGGCCATCGCGGTTCCTGAGCTGGACGGAGGTCATCTTGTTCTGCAGGGCGTAGGCGTATTCCACATAGCCGATGGAACCCGGCTGCTGGCGCACATAGGACGCCACGCCTTCGTTGCCCTTGCCGTTGATGCCCGTGGGCCAGCGCACCGAGGTGTTGTTGCCCACCTTCTCTTTCCACTCGGCGCTCACCTTGGACAGGTAGTTGGTGAAAATGAACGTGGTGCCGGAACCGTCGGAACGGGACACCACCAGGATGTCCTGGTTGGGCAGATGCACCCCCTTGTTGAGGGCGGCGATGGCCGGATCGTTCCACTTCTTCACCTTGCCCAGGTAGATGTCGGCCAACAAGGGGCCGCTCAGCTTGAGCTGGCCGGAGGCGATGCCCTGCAGGTTGACCACGGGCACCACGCCGCCCACCACCATGGGCCACTGCAGCAACTGGTCATGGTCCAGTTCTTCCTTGGTCAGGGGCTTGTCGGTGGCCCCGAAATCCACGGTATTGGCCTTGATCTGCTTGATGCCGCCGCCCGATCCGATGGACTGGTAGTTGAGGCCGTTGCCGGTAGCGGCCTTGTAGGCTTCTGCCCACTTGGCGTAGACCGGGTAGGGAAACGTGGCGCCGGCGCCGGTGATGTCGAGCGCATGGGCTTGGGCCAGGACCAGAGTGCCCAGCAGGGCCAGGCCCATGCGACGGGAAACGGATGACAGGAACATGACAGACCTCCGATAAAAATATCTATAAATCAAGGGGTTTTACAAGCTCCCGGAAGGTTACAGGGCAAATATTACAGTTTCATGACAGTCCGGCGCGGCGCTCCCCGCGGGCCGTCCCGGTTTCCACCCGCAACGACAGGCCCACATCTTCCCAGTGTCGCATTTCCGATTCCAGGTTGGCTTGCGTGAGGGCATTGCGGGAAAGCCAGGCCCCGCTCATGGCCAGCGAAAAGCCGCGCGCACGGACGTGCAGGCGCAGGCGGGGCACGGGAATGTCGCTGCGGTCGCGATGGACCAGCACGGCCAGCCGCAGGCACAGCACCAGAAGCCAGCCTTCGGGCCCGGTCACCCGGTTGGCCACCTTGGCCAGCCGCCCGCGCTGCCCCTGCAGCAGCCCACCGATGAGGGCCTGCTCAGGCTTGGAAAACCCGGGCATGTCGGCATTGTCGATGATATAGGCCGAATGCCGGTGATAGCCGCCGTGGGCGATGGACATGCCAATTTCATGCAGCTCCGCAGCCCAGCGCAGGTAGGCGCCATACTGCCGGAAACTTTCAGCGCAGGCCGCCTGGCGGTAGAGGGTGAGCGCAAGCCGCCCGACCCGGCGCGCCTGCCCGGGATCGGCCTGGTAGCGCTGGGCAAAGGCCTGTACGGTGGTCTCCCGGATGTCCTGGTGCTCGATGCGCCCCAGCAATTCGTACAGCACGCCTTCGCGCAGCCCGCTTTCGGTGGTTTGCATGCGCACGATGCCGAGTTCGTCGAACACGGAACACATGATGGCCATGCCGCCGGGCAGGACCGGGGCGCGTTCGGGACGCAGCCCCGGCAATCCGAGCTGGTGCACGTCGCCCGCGGCCAGCAGCTGCTCGCGCAAAAAGGCGAGGCCGTCCCTGGTAATGCCCTGCCCCGCAAACCCGTTCTGTTCCAGCAGTTCGGACAACGCGCGCGCCGTACCGGAAGAACCCACCGCGTGATCCCAGTGGGGGGCACGGAAACGGCGTGCCAGCACCTGCATTTCGGCGGCCGCGGCCAGTTGCGCGCTGCGGAATCCCTTGGCGGTGACCCTGCCTCCGGGAAAATAACGGGCGCTGAAGCTCACGCACCCCATGTAGAGGCTTTCCAGGTGCTGCGGGGTATAGCCGCGACCGATGATGAACTCGGTGGAGCCGCCGCCGATGTCCACCACCAGGCGGCGACCGCTGGCCCTGGGCATGCTGTGCGTGACGCCGATGTAGATAAGGCGCGCTTCCTCGTGCCCGGCGATGACTTCGATGGGGACCCCCAGCACCGCTTCTGCGCGCTTCAGGAACTGCGGGGCATTCTTCGCCACGCGCAGGGCGTTGGTGCCCACGGCGCGCACCGCCTCGCGCGGCACGCCGCGCAGGCGCTCGCCAAAGCGTTCAAGGCAGGCCAGTGCGCGCTGCTGGGAGGGTTCGCTCAGGGTCTTGTCGGGCAACAGGCCGGCCGCCAGGCGTACCGGCTCCTTGAGGGCATCAAGGGTGTAGGGATGCCCCTCCACCACCCGGGACACCTCCAGCCGGAAACTGTTGGACCCGAGATCCACCGCAGCGATGACAGAATGGGACATGACCGGCGCAGGCTGGTGAAAATCCGACTTTACCAAAAAGAAAGCCCGGCAGATACCGGGCATGCACAGCGAAACGAACGCTCAGAACAGCTTTTCTGTGAGGGACTGTTTCAGGAAATGACGCGAATAGCGGTGGTCCATCTGCGAAGTGGGCAGCAGCAGCAGGCAATCCGCAGTATTGAAATCGGGGTCCCAGGCGGGATCGCCGCACACGTAGGCGCCCACCCGCAAATAGGCCTTGATGAGGGCCGGCACTTCGGCCATCAGGCCATCGTCAAGCTTTTCCAGGGGCAGCGGGCAATGGGGAAACACCCGCCATTCGGCCGGGGCGGCATTCGTTTCGCGCAGCTGGCGGTAGATGCTGGCGGCGGCATGGCCGCCGTCCACCATGCTGATACTGGCGCAACCCATCAGGTACTGCACGCCGTGGCTCTGAATGTAGTCGGCCAGCCCCGACCAGAGCGCCGCGATCACGGCACCGCTGCGATATTCGGGGTGGACACAGGCGCGTCCCACTTCCATGATCTGGCCTCGCAGGTGGGCCAGGCGCGAGAGATCGAACTCGCCGTCGGAATAAAAGCCGCCGGCGCGCTCGGCCTGCGCCGCATTGACGATGCGGTACGTGCCCACCACCTCATTGGTGCGCGTGTCGCGCACCAGCAGGTGGTCGCACAGGGCATCGAAGCGGTCCTGGTCAAGCCCGGGCTCCGGACTGGAAAGCCGCGCCCCCATTTCCTCGGCAAAAACACGCCAGCGCAGCTTCTGGGCCGCGCGGATGTCGGCTTCGGATCGTCCGTACTGAAATGCCAGGCGCGGGCGGCGCGCCTCCTGTGGGCTTTTTTCCAGCTGCAGCATGGGCCATTCACCTGTGTGACAAACTGTTGCCACTATGTGCAAACGCCGTGACAGGACCATGATGCTTGGATGAAGTTTTTGTTAAGGGGGCGGAGCGCCCTTGCTTCCCTGCCCCGGCCCGGGCAAGATGACGGTTCATGGTTGCCCCTGACCGATGCCGTTAACCGCCGTGCGATCCCCTTCCCCCTTCCTCAACCGCGAGTTGGGCCTGCTGGCATTCAACCGGCGCGTACTGCAAATGGTGGAGGCGGACAGCACGCCGCTGCTGGAACGCCTGCGTTACCTGTGCATCGTCAGCAGCAACCTGGACGAATTCTTCGAAATCCGCGTGGCCGGCCTGCTGGAGCAGATCCACCAGGGCATTCCCGTATCCGGCCCGGACGGCCTGTCACCCACCGAAGTCTATGAAAAGGTGTCGACGGAAGCCCATGCCCTGATCGAGCACCAGTACGTGCTGCTCAACGAACTGGTGCTGCCGCGACTGGCCGAAGAGGGCATTGCGTTCCACCGCCGCGGCGACTGGACGGATGCCCAGAGCGCCTGGGCACGCGACTACTTTTTCCGGGAAGTGATGCCGGTGCTCACGCCCATCGGGCTCGACACGGCGCATCCTTTTCCCCGCATCCTCAACAAAAGCCTCAATTTCGCGGTGGAGCTCTCGGGGCGCGACGCCTTCGGGCGCAACACCAGCAAAGCGGTGGTGCAGGCCCCGCGCTCGCTGCCGCGCTTCATCCGCCTGCCGGCCGCCATCGCCGGGTGCCCGTACGGGTTCATCTTCCTGTCCTCCATCCTGCATGCCAACGTGGGCGAACTGTTCCAGGGCATGGGGGTGCAGGGCTGCTACCAGTTCCGCCTCACGCGCAACAGCGAACTGTTCCTGGAGGAGGAAGAGGCCAAGAACCTGCGCCTGGCACTGCAAGGGGAACTGAGCCACCGGCAGTACGGCGACGAAGTCCGGCTGGAAGTGGCGGACAACTGCTCGGACGCCATGGCGCGTTTTCTGCTGGACACTTTCGGGCTGGATGAAACGGCGCTGTACCGCGTCAACGGGCCGGTGAACCTGGTGCGCCTGATGCAGGTGGCGGACCTGGTGGACCGTCCCGACCTGCGTTTCCCGCAATTTGCCCAGCAGACCCCAAAAGAACTGGAAAAGCGCGGCGACTTGTTCGCCGCCATCCGCCGCAAGGACATCCTGCTGCACCACCCGTTCCAGTCCTTTGCGCCGGTGGTGGACTTCGTGCGCCAGGCCGCGGGTGACCCGAACGTGCTGGCCATCAAGCAGACGGTGTACCGTGCCGGCACCGACTCGGAACTGATCGAAGCCCTGATCGACGCTGCGCACCAGGGCAAGGAAGTCACGGTGGTGGTGGAACTGCTGGCGCGCTTTGACGAAGAAGCCAACATCAACTGGGCGTCCAAACTGGAAGAGGCCGGCGCGCACGTGGTGTATGGGGTATTCGGCTACAAGACCCATGCCAAGATGTGCATGGTGATCCGGCGCGAAGGCGGTGCGCTGCGCCGCTACGTGCACCTGGGCACCGGCAACTACCATTCGAAAACCACCAAGCTCTACACCGACTTCGGGCTGTTTACGGCCGATGCCGACATCACGTCCGACGTCAATGAAGTGTTCCTGCAGATCACCGGCCTGGGTCGCCATGCCGGCCTCAAGCGCCTGTTCCAGTCGCCCTTCACGCTGCACACGGAGCTGGCAGCCGCCATCCAGCGGGAAACCGTGCATGCCCAGGCCGGACGGCGTGCCCACATCATCGCCAAGATGAACGCGCTCACCGAACCGCGCGTGATCGAGCAGCTTTATGCGGCCAGCCAGGCCGGCGTGCACATCGACCTGCTGGTGCGCGGCGTTTGCCTGCTGCGGCCCGGCGTGCCGGGGCTGTCCGAGCACATCCGGGTGATTTCCATCATCGGCCGTTTCCTGGAACATCACCGGGTGTTTTATTTCCGCAACGACGGCGCGGAAGACGTGTTCATTTCCAGCGCCGACTGGATGGAGCGCAACTTGTTCCGGCGCATCGAAGTGTGCGTGCCCATCCTGGATGCCGGCATCAAGCGCCGCGTGATTTCAGAAGGGCTGCGCCCGTACCTGAGGGACAACGTGCAGGCCTGGGAAATGGATGGCGATGGCCGCTACCGGCGGCGTCCGGTGCGCCGTGGCAAGCGGTTCTGCTCCCACGATTTCCTGCTGGAAAAGTTTTCGCGCCGCCCCGAGTGAGGAGCCTTTCCTGAAAGTCGAAATCGAACTCAAGCTGGCCGCCTCGCCGGCTGTGCTGGCACAGGTGCTGGCGCTGCCCGCCCTTGCCCCCCTGATCCGCTCGCCGGCCAGCGAAAACACGCTCACCAGCCTCTACTTCGACACGCCTGACTGTGCCCTGCGCCGCCACGGCATGGCCCTGCGCCTGCGCCGGGTGGCAGGACACTGGGTGCAGACCCTCAAATCCAAAGGCCACATGGAGGACGGGCTGGCCACGCGGCTGGAGCTCGACCAGCCGTCTGACGGCAGCACGCTGGATTTTTCGGCAGTGCCCGACGCGGCCCTGCGCGCCTTCCTGGAATCCCCCAGCGTGCGGCCCCACCTGGCCCACCGCTTCACCACCGAGTTCCAGCGCGTGGCCCAGCGACTGGACTGTCCGGACGGGACCGTGGTGGAATTGGCCCTGGACCGGGGCGAAGTGCGGGCCGGAGACGCAGCTGCCCCCATTGCCGAAGTGGAACTGGAACTGCTGTCGGGCAACCCGGACCGGTTGCAGGAACTGGGCGCGCTGCTGCAGCGCCATCTGCCGCTGGTTGCGGAGACCGTCAGCAAGGCCGAGCGCGGCTACCGCCTGTTGCCCGGCCTCCCTGCGGAGACCTGATCATGGACCTCATCCTGTGGCGCCACGCCGAAGCGGAAGACAGCCTGCCGGACCACGAACGCGAACTCACCGCCCACGGCCGGCAGCAGGCGCGGCGCGTGGCCGAATGGCTGCACCATTCGCTGCAGGGCCCCTGCCGCGTCATCGTGAGCCCGGCACGCCGCACCCAGAGCACGGCGCAAGCCTACACCAGCGATTTTGAAACGGTGCGGCTGGTGGGCTTGGGCGCGACGCCCGCGCAGATCCTGCAGGCAGCCCGCTGGCCCGAGGCGGACCTCCCCACCATCGTGGTCGGACACCAGCCATCGCTGGGACAAACAGCGGCTTTGCTGCTTTCGGGAAAGGAAGACGACTGGAGCGTGCGCAAAGGCGCGCTGTGGTGGCTGTCGCGACGCGAGCGGCGCGGCGTTGCCCAGGTGGTGTTGCGCGCGGTGCTGAATCCCGACCTGGTCTAGAGGCCCCTGCCTCAGCCGGCGGCCAGCGCCTGCACGGCCGCTGCGATGGTCTGCGCCCAGTGGTCGACCCGGCCGGCATCGGCCCCTTCCACCATGACGCGGATGAGTGGTTCGGTGCCCGAAGGGCGCAGCAGCACCCGCCCGCTTCCATCCAGGTCCTGTTCCGCCGCATCCACGGCGGCACGCACGGACGGTGCCCCGGCCCAGTCCACCGGATTAGCCGTACGCACATTGATGAGACGCTGGGGAAACAGCTTCACTTCGGCCGTGTAGTCCTGCAGGGTGGTGCGGCGATCCACCAGGGCGGCCAGCACCTGCAGGGCCGAAATGATGCCGTCCCCGGTGGTGTGTTTGTCGCGGCAGATGATGTGGCCGGAGTTTTCGCCGCCCCAGGCCCAGTCGCGCTCCACCAGGGCTTCCAGCACATAGCGGTCTCCCACCCGGGTGCGCACGAAGGGGATGTGGCGTGCCTCCAGGGCCTTTTCCACCGCCAGGTTGGTCATGGCGGTGCCCGCCACGCCGCCGCGCAGCAACCCCTGTTCCTGGCGATGCTTGACGATGGCGTACAGCAGCTGGTCGCCGTCGTAAATGGTGCCGTGGCGGTCCGCCATCATGAGGCGGTCGCCGTCGCCGTCCAGGGCGATGCCAAGATCGGCCTGGTGTTCCAGCACGGCAGCACGCAGGGTTTGCACGTGCGTGGCCCCGCAGCCGTCATTGATGTTGATGCCGTTGGGCGCATTGCCGATGGCCACCACTTCGGCGCCCAGTTCGTGGAACACGAGCGGCGCGATGTGATAGGTGGCGCCATGGGCGCAATCCACCACCAGCTTGAGCCCCTTGAGGTCCAGGGTGGAAGGAAACGTGCTTTTGCAGAACTCGATGTAGCGGCCGGCCGCATCGTCCATGCGGCGCACCCGCCCCAGGTGGGCGGACTCGCTGCAGGTGAGCGGCCCTTCGAGCAGCGCTTCGATGTCCTGCTCGACCCGATCGGGCAGCTTGGCACCCGCCGCGGAGAAAAACTTGATGCCGTTGTCGTCGTAGGGATTGTGCGAGGCGCTGATCATGATGCCAGCCTGCAGGCGCAAGGCGCGCGTCAGGTAAGCCACCGCGGGCGTGGGCATGGGACCCAGCAACACCACGTCCACGCCGGCAGCGGAAAGCCCGGCCTCAAGCGCGGATTCCAGCATGTAGCCGGAAACCCGGGTGTCCTTGCCGATCACCACACGCGGACGCTGGCCGTCCGTCCCGCCCTCCCGGGTGAGGACGGTCCCGGCGGCAAAGCCCAGCTGCAGCACCAGCCCCGGCACGATGGGGGGCTGTCCCACCCGGCCGCGAATGCCGTCTGTTCCGAAATACTTGCGACTCATTTACCCTCCCCTTGCACCGCCTGCCACACGTCCAGGGCATCGCGCGTGGCCGCCACGTCGTGCACCCGCAGCACTTTGGCGCCACGCGCCACGGCGGCCAGCGCTGCCGCCACGCTGCTGGACACACGGTCGGAGACAACCCGGCCGGTGACCGCGCCCAGCACGGACTTGCGCGACAGCCCCACCAGCAGCGGGTAGCCTGCCGCGGCAAGGCGTTCCAGGCCACGCAGCAGGGCCAGATTGTGCGCCACTGTCTTGCCGAAACCAAATCCGGGGTCCAGCAGGATGCGTTCGCGCGCAATGCCTGCCGCTTGCGCAGCCTGGGCCCGCTGCAGCAGGAACGCTTCCACTTCCGCCAGCACGTCACCGTAGACCGGGTTGTCCTGCATGGTCTGCGGCGTACCCTGCATGTGCATGAGGCACACGGCGGTATCGGAGGCGGCACACAGTTCGAGGGCGCCGGGAGCCCGCAAGGCGTTGATGTCGTTCACCAGGGTGGCGCCGGCTGCAAGGGCAGCGCGCATCACTTCCGTATGGCGGGTGTCGATGGAAATGGGCACCGGGCCGCCGGAAAGCTGCTCGATGACGGGAATGACGCGCCGCAATTCTTCATCGACAGGCACTGGCGTGGCGCCCGGACGGGTGGACTCGCCTCCCACATCAAGCAGGGCGGCGCCCGCTTCCATCAGGCTGAAACCGTGCTCCACGGCGCGTGCTGCTTCCGTGAAGCGGCCGCCGTCGGAAAACGAATCCGGCGTGACGTTGATGATCCCCATGATGAGGGGACGTTCCAGCGACAACCGGTGTCGCCCGCAGTGCAATTCAGCCATGGATGGAAATGGGATAAAAAAACCCGGGGGATCTCCCCCGGGGTGGTTTCAGGTTTCCTGGGCCGGGCGGGCGGTATCAGGAGCCGGTCCGGGACTGGAGCCGGTGGCGGCCGGTGGCGGCGAAGCCGGTGCGGCGGCCGAAGGACGGGGCGGCCGCGGGGGCCGGCCGGCCATGATGTCGTCAATCTGCTCGGAATCGATGGTTTCCCATTCCAGCAGGGCATGGGCCATGGCTTCGATCTTGTCACGGTTGGATTCGATCAGTCGCCGCGCCAGGCCATACTGTTCATCAATGATGCGGCGGATTTCGCCATCCACTTGCTGCATGGTGGCTTCCGACACGTTCTTGTGGGTGGTGATGGAACGGCCAAGGAACACTTCGCCTTCGTTTTCGCCGTACACCATGGGCCCGAGTTCCGACATGCCCCATTGCGTGACCATGCGGCGCGCCATTTCCGTGGCCCGTTCGAAGTCGTTGCTGGCCCCGGTGGTCATCTGGTTCATGAAGACTTCTTCCGCAATGCGCCCGCCAAACAGCACCGCGATGTTCTGCAGGATCTGGTCGCGGTTCATGCTGTAGCGGTCTTCCGTGGGCAGCTGCATGGTGACCCCCAGCGCACGGCCGCGCGGAATGATGGTGACCTTGTGCACGGGGTCGGTGCGGTCGAGCAGGCGCGCCACCACGGCGTGGCCCGACTCGTGGTAGGCCGTGTTGCGCCGTTCCTGCTCGGGCATCACGATGGAACGCCGTTCGGCGCCCATGATGATCTTGTCCTTGGCGCGCTCGAAATCTTCCATGTCCACCAGGCGCTTGTTGCTGCGCGCGGCAAACAGGGCCGCCTCGTTGACCAGGTTGGCCAGGTCGGCACCGGAAAAGCCGGGGGTGCCGCGGGCAATGATGTCGGCCCGCACATCGGGGGCGATGGGCACCTTGCGCATGTGCACCAGCAGGATCTGCTCGCGTCCGCGAATGTCAGGCAGGGGCACCACCACCTGGCGGTCGAAACGGCCGGGGCGAAGCAGTGCCGGATCGAGCACGTCCGGACGGTTGGTGGCGGCGATCACGATCACGCCCACCGTACCTTCGAAGCCGTCCATTTCCACCAGCAGCTGGTTGAGCGTCTGTTCGCGCTCGTCGTTGCCACCGCCCAGGCCGGCGCCCCGCTGGCGACCCACGGCATCGATTTCATCGATGAATACGATACACGGCGCGCTTTTCTTGGCCTGCTCGAACATGTCGCGCACGCGGGCCGCGCCCACGCCCACGAACATTTCCACGAAATCCGAGCCGGAAATGCTGAAGAAAGGCACTTTGGCCTCGCCCGCGATGGCCCGTGCCAGCAGCGTCTTGCCGGTACCGGGGCTGCCCACCATGAGCACGCCGCGCGGAATGCGTCCGCCCAGCTTCTGGAACTTGCCCGGATCGCGCAGGAATTCCACCAGTTCGGACACTTCCTCCTTGGCTTCATCCACACCCGCCACATCGGCAAAGGTGACCGGATTGGTGTTCTCGTCCAGCATGCGGGCCCGGCTCTTGCCGAAGGAGAAGGCACCACCGCGCCCACCGCCCTGCATCTGGCGCATGAAAAAGATCCAGACCCCGATCAGCAACAGCATGGGGAACCAGGACATGAGGAGGTTCATGAAGACGGAAGGCTCTTCCTCCGGCTTGGCGGAAATGGCCACACCGTACTTGAGCAGGTCGCTCACCAGCCAGGGATCGGATGGCGCAAAGGTGGTAAACGGCTTGCCGTCGGTTTTTTCGCCGCGCAGGGAACGGCCGTCGATGACCACCTTGGCCACATGACCTGCCTTCACCTCATCGAGGAAGGAAGAGTAGGTCAGGACGTCGGTGACGGGCTGGCGGCCCTGGAACTGGCTGACCAGCAACATGAGCACCACGCCCACGAAAAGCCAGGCCAGAATGTTTTTCACGATATTGTTCAAGAGAAGTTCCCTCCAAGCGGACACATCGCCCACGGACTCGCGACAGGCTCGCGAGTCCATTGTAATCCCAAAACGGCTGTCATTCAGGGTAAAAAAGCTGGCGCAGGTGTTCGCGGGCACCGGGTTTGAGCGTTTTTCCCAACAGATAGACTTCCGGACTGCGGTCCCGCGAAGCGGCTGGCTTGCGGGTGGTCACCGATTCGAACAGCTGGCGCATGCGCCGTACGTAGGTTTCGAAGTCGCTGCCATGGAACACTTTGACCAGAAACTTCACCTTTTGTTTCAGGGTATTAACCGCAAACTCCAGGGCGGCATCCCAAAGTTCGGCAGCCCGCGCCTGGTCGTACAGGGCCACTCCACTGATATTGGGGGCCAAATCCGATAAAACAAGGTCTGCCCCCCCTTCAGGCAATGCCGCCGCCAGCGCGTCGCGCACTTCCGGGGCGTTG
>JAGWIW010000033.1 GCA_028866015.1 Betaproteobacteria bacterium | reverse complement strand
CGTTCAATCTGAGCCAGGATCAAACTCTTCAGTTCAATCTCTGCAATTACTTCCCCTTTCGGGGTCCACTCAAAGTGTTCCTAGACGGAAATTTACTTCTCGTGGGCACTGCTGTATTACTTGCACCCGCAGCACCCACACCTATCGGTTAACTATTTTTTAAAGAACAAGACTGTCTGGTTGCGGGGGTAGGATTTGAACCTACGACCTTCGGGTTATGAGCCCGACGAGCTGCCAGACTGCTCCACCCCGCGTCCGTCGAGTAGAGTTCGCTACTATAGCAAGCGTGTTTAGTCACTGTCAAACGAAAATCGCCCCAAAGGTCGCCTGCGCCCGCTCGTAAGCGCTCGCGGATGGCTTGCCATCCCGCCCGGAATCGAGGCTGGGCGGGGCTTTCTCGGGTACGCGACGCCATCTGCAAACATCACGGAAAAACGCTGCGACTGCGGGTAGGGAATCACATCAGCCACCTTGCCGGCTTCTATCTGGGCTTGCATGCGCTGCCACCAGCGATAATCAAGCAGATCCCGGTGGTGGGCAAGGAATGCCCGGCTCACGCGGGGATCAGTCAGCAGGAAATAGCCGAATTCCTCAGGAAAAACATCATTGGGATCCACTGAATACCAGGGTTCAGCTGCAAATTCGTCTTCTGCGTGGCGCGGTTCTGGCATTTTCCTGAAATGACAGCGGGTGAGGTAGTCGATTTCATCGTAATCGTAAAAAACCACCCGACCATAGCGGGTCACCCCGAAGTTCTTGTACAGCAGGTCTCCTGCAAAAATGTTGACGGCCGCCAACTCCTTGAGCGCATTGCCAAACTCATTCACGACATGGGCCAGTTGTTCGTCGTTGGCCTTGTCCATATAGATATTGAGCGGCACCATGCGTCGTTCAATGTAGAGGTGGCTGATGACCAGAGTGTCTTCTGTTTCCTCGATGATGGAGGATGGGGCCAGAGCACGCAACTCCTCCAGCAGTTCCGGTGTGAATCGCCGCTTGGGAAAGGGCACACCCGAGTATTCCAGGGTATCGGCCATGCGCCCCACGCGATCATGGGACTTCACCAGCAGATACTTGTCCTTGACCTGGTCCCGGTTGATCTGCTTGGGTGGAGAAATCACGTCCTTGATCACCTTGAACACATAGGGAAACGACGGGAGGGTGAACACGCACATGACCAACCCCCGAATGCCGGGGGCCACGATGAATTCATCACTCGAATGCTCCAGGTGATGGAGGAAGTCCCGGTAGAACAACGTTTTCCCCTGCTTGTGCAGGCCAAGGATGCTGTAGAGCTCGGCTTTAGGCTTGTGCGGCAGCATGCTGTGCAGGAAATCCACGTAGGCCGAGGGCACCTCCATGTCCACCAGAAAGTAGGCCCGACTTGAATTCACCAGAATGGCCAGTTGCTCTGTGGTGAGCAGCACCGTATCCACCATGAGCCCGCCCTGCCCGTCATGCATCACAGCCACAACGAACGGGTATTGCTGCCCGCCGTTGATCATTTTTCCGACCACATAGGCGGAAGTGTTGCGGTAAAAAACAGCACTCAATATCTGGATCTGGTGATTGGCTTCCAGTACCAGTGGCTCCGTCAGATGCAATCGCCAGGCTCGCAGCAGGCGGCGCATGTCGCGCCGCAAGTCAGTAAAGGGCCGCTGAAAACCCATGTCTTCAATGATGCGACGGATGGTGCCGCGCAATCCTTCGTGCAACGGGTAATAGCAACGATAGGACGGTGGAACGGAATCAATATGCTCGGTGGAAACGCCAGGCCGAACAAATATGAAAGCGTTGTGATAATAGGAGCGATGAAGGATCTGGCAACACACGGAATTGAAGAACGTTTCGGCCAGTTCAGGCTGTTTGTGCTCCGTCAGCAGCACAATGTATTCGCGCTTGATCTGCTGCCATAAATGATCCGGGAGAGAGTCGGCAGCGAATTCCGTGATCAGCCGCTGCACCGCTTCATGGACACGGATATCATAAAACCGGATGCGGTCGGTCGTGATGCGTTGCAAAGACTGCCAGGCCGCTTTGTCGAAAAGGGCCGACGCTTCGCGCGCAGCATCCCTGAACAGATGATAGTGACGATCGAATCCTTCCAGCAGCGCTCGCGCCACCGTTTCAGCAGTCCCTGCCGGCTGGTGTGATTCCTGATCCGACACTTCGTTAATGGCGTTGGGCATGTTAGGCTGAACACTGTGTCATTCCGGGTTCATTCTAACACCTCCAAACTTTGTAACCGATGTCCCCCCTCCGCACGATCCTTCTCCTGTGTTCGGCCGAAGCCCTCTCCATGGCCGGATTTTCTGCAGTTCCGTCATTGCTGCCGACACTGCAGGAAACGTGGAAGCTTTCCGCTGGCGAAGCCGGCGTTCTGGGAGGGAGCTACTTTGCCGGCTACATTTGCGCCATTTCCTGGCTGTCAGGCTTGACTGATCGCGTGGACGCCCGAAAAGTGTTCGCATTCGGAGCGCTGCTGGGCGGCACTGGCAGCCTCGCATTTGCCACCCTCGCCCAGGGGTTCTGGTCAGCCTGCGTTTGCCAGGCCGTGTCGGGCGCCGGACTTGCCGGCACTTACATGCCCGGGTTGCGGGCGCTGACCGACCGCGTCGAATCAACCCGACAGTCACGCTTCATTGCCTTCTACACCTCCACCTTCGGCATCGGGGCAAGCCTCTCCTATGCCTTTTCAGGCTGGATTGCCAGCCGCTGGGGCTGGCCCACGGCATTTGCCATCGCCGGCATCCAGCCACTCATTGCCGGGGTGGCGGTGTGGACCCTGGCCGGAAACAAGACGCCAGCAGCCCGGCCGCATCATTCGGTGCTGCGTAGGCAGTGGCTTGCCCTGCAGGACCACAAGGTTCGCCACTACGTACTGGGCTACGCCGCACATTGCTGGGAGCTGTTCGGCTTTCGCGCCTGGATCGTGGCCTTGCTTGCGTATGCAGGCACCCAGGGATCATTGCCCACATCCGCAGCAAATCTTGCCGCCCTGGTGAACCTGGTCGGCATTCCTGCCAGCATTTTCGGCAACGAATCCGCCTCCCGCGGCAACCGACGCCATCATGTCTTCCGGGTCATGCTTCTGTCCGGGTTGCTGGCCTGGCTCTCGGGCTTTGCAGCTTCCCACCCGACCTGGCTGATCGTGGTACTGCCGCTCTACTTCTGGATGGTCATGGCTGATTCGGCCGCCCTTACGGCAGGCCTGGTGGCCAGCACCAACCCCCAGGGTCGAGGCGCGGCCATGGCGGTCTATTCGCTGGCCGGATTCGGCGGAGGCCTGCTGGCTCCCATGGTGGTGGGTTGGCTGCTGGATCGCTGCGGGGGGCAACAGTCGGCTGCCGCCTGGCTCGTTGCCTGGGGCAGTCTGGGTTTGTGGGGCATGGTCCATGCCCTGGCCGGGCGCTGGCGCTCAGCGCAACAGCATTAATTTGGGAACGCCGTCCGCTTCCATCCACAGCACGGCATTTTGCCCATAACGCCGACCCAATGACTCGGTGTCCTTCCGGGTAATAGCCAGCACCAGAAGGCAGGGTTCGCCTGCGCACTCTCCGCCGGGATCTTCACCCACCCCATCCAGCATTCGCAAACCCAGGCCTGCCACCTCCTGGCGCAGGCTCTCCTGAGCCCGGAGATTCTCTGCTTCGGTTCGCGGTTCACTGCGTGGATTGTAGGCACTGATGAAACAGGCGGAATGGGCTCCGGAATTCCGCATCAGGATTTGCAAGGGTTCACAAGGCTCATCGATATGCATGACAAATGAGGTGCAGGAGGCATCCTGAACCCGGTAGTCGCTTTTTTTGTAAATAGCCAGAAGTCCCGGCTCGATTTCAGTCGTCACTGCATTCACCTCGATCGGGGTGTTCCAAAGAACCAGGCAAACACCAGGCCTCCCGCCAGACCACCCACATGCCCCCAAAGATCCACGTTCATGGCCCTGTTAAAAGCAGTTGGGAAAATTGCGAGGGCAACCCAGAACAGGGTCTGGTATATGAGGCCGGATGGATACACGTGGCGGTAGCGGTAGAGATGTGCAAGAAAAAAACCTTCAAAGCCCAGAACTGCGGTCGATGCCCCGGCGCTCACAATAAAGGGTGGATTGAAAGCAGCGCTGAGCAGTGAGCCTGTCAGCGCAGACACAAGATAGAGCGCAAGAACGCGCCGCGCTCCCACAATGCGTTCCACAATGGTTCCCAGCTGGTAGAACGCGAGCATGTTGAAAAGAATATGCGCCGGGGTGACATGCACGAAGCTTGCTGTCAGGAGCCGATAATACTGCCCCATTCCGAAAGTGACATCTCCCGCATTGGCTCCCCAGTGCAGGAGCATGGTCGGCGTGAAATCCCAGACGCCGTAAGTTAACCCCATGGCCAGGTAAACCATGAGGTTGAAGGCAATCAGTGCAAAAGTCATTACCGGCATCAACAGCGTCCGACGGGTGGTTGCATGCGATTTGAACTGGGGTTAGTCTATTCGATTTGGAATCACACCGAAAAAGAAAAATGACGCTGAAGGCATTGCTGGTGGAAAACGATCCGTCAACTGCCACCCTTTTTTCCAAGTCCCTCACGGCTGAAGACATTCCCGTCACTTGCTGCAACAACCTGCCTGAAGGGCTCGACCTGCTGGTCCAGCACACCTTCGAGCTGGTGTTTGTGGGCAAAGTGTCCGAACCGGGGAGCCGGCTCGATTTCGTTCGGCTGGTCCGGTCTCTCGTTCCTGCCGTGGGCATCGTCCTTCTGGGCGCCCACGAATTAGACCCGGACCGCATTGCCGGCCTGGAGTCGGGAGCAGACGACGTTCTGGCCAAACCCTTGAACTGGCGAGAAGTCGCCGTGCGCGCCCGCAGGCTGGGAAGCAGGGCAGCAGAAATGATGCGCACCCATTCTGAAACCCTGCTCAAGTTCCTGAATTTTACGCTGGACCCTGTGGAACGGACCCTGCGGCATGGCCAGGCCGAACAGGTTCACCTCACCAGCCGGGAATTCGATCTCCTGCATTTTCTGGCCCGCTCGGGTCATCGACCGCAAAGCCGAAAGTTACTGCGGTGCATGCTTCATGGGCGGGATCCACACACCACAGACCGCACCATAGACACCCTGATTTCCCATATTCGCCGCAAGTTAAAGGCTGTTTCAGGCACCGATCCGGTGCGCACGATCCGCAGCCAGGGGTATGCCTTCGGCGCCCCGGTCACCCGCCTTCCCCATTCCTGAAAAATCGCAGGAAGGGCTTGAAATTAAGAGCTATTTGAAGGATGCTAACCGATATGCCTGTGCGGACAGGCCAAGCTTTGAAGACCGCTGGCCCGCAAAACTATAACTAAAGAGGAGAAACCATGTTTCAATCACGCCTTGTTGCGTCCGCCCTGCTCGGAATATCGGTGTTTGGCGCCTCATCCGCCTGGGCCCTGAAGGCAGGGGACAATTTCATCGCGGTGGGCGCGGCCTACGTACATCCCAATATCAGCGCCGACTCCTTGTCCTATTCAGGCAATGTGCTCCTTCCCCCCTCCACAGCACTGCCCGGCCCGCTACCGCTGTCATCCGCCTCCGCTTCCAGCACGACCACCGGGGCATTGATTCTGGGCCACATGTACACAAACCATCTGGGTCTGGTGCTCGACGTCGGCTTCCCCCCCAAAACCAACCTGTCCATGAGCCAGGCCGTTTTGACTCAGGGTTCAGTGGTCGAAATTGGTTCGGTAAAGCTCTGGAGCCCCATGCTGGTGGGACGCTACTATTTCCTGGGCACGTCCTCTGCCTTCCGCCCCTACCTGGGCGCCGGCGTCACCTATACCTCATTCAAAAGCCTGTCGCTCAACACCACAGGACAGTCTTTCGCCCCGAACGGCGCCTCCATCGATTCAGCCTGGGGATGGGTGGGAAGCGCAGGGTTCAACTATGACATCAAGAAAACCCCTTACTTCTTGACGGGTTCGGTCACCTACGTGCATACCAACACAACGTTGCACATCAATAATCTGGTGGACCCCGCCCCGGTTGGCCCCTCATCCACCACCAACCTGCGCCTGGGCAATACGATCGGCTTCTTCGGCGTGGGCTATCGTTTCTGAACAAACCGGATTGCTGAATTTCCTGAAAGCCGACAGGCTTTCAGGAAAAGCCCTTCAATCCCGGCCACGGTGCTCGCCTGGCCCCCGCTCTCCACGGCCTCTTCCCCGCCGCTCATCCCAATCCCTGTGCGGCTCCCCATGCAAGTAGTAGGGCACGTAAACCTGGTTGTACCAACGGTCGCGCACAAAATACACCGGCCTCCCACAGGCATTGAATTCATGGCAATGCCAGCGCCAGTGCCGCGCATACCCAGGAGGTACCCGTAAATAAACAGGCTGAGGCAACATCATGCCAACAGAAGGCGGCTGGACCAGCAGGGGCTGCGGAAAAACCACTTGCGGGACTGGAGCATTACCTAACTCGATCACCCCATAGAATCCGGGCTGCCCGATAGCAATGCCGACGTCAGCCTTGACAGAACCCATGACCACGAGACCAAAAAACAGCACGTTACGAAACATCTTCACGGTTTCTCTCCCCTATCACAATCAACCTGCAGGAAACGACAGCGCGTCCTCGTTGACCCCCCCTGCTTGCCCTAGCTATGATGCCTCATATTGCCAACTGCGTTGCCATGAAATTTCCCTTGACTCCGAACCATCGCCCCACAGGGTCATCCCATCCTGGAAAACTCCTGCTGGCCGCGACAACACTGGCCTTTTGCTGCGCCTCTCCAACCCGGGCTGCGCTGGGTGGGCCGGCTGGTGCACTGCTGAATATCGGTCAGACTGTCACGGCCCCCATCCACCAACTGACCCAACTGCCCCAAGGCGTGCAGCGACAAACCGTGGTGACCTCCCAAAACGTGACCATCACCGAATTTTCCCGAGGCGGTACCGTGTTTGCCCTCCGTTGGGACGGCCCGATCATTCCCGACCAGTCGCAACTGCTGGGAAACTACTTCCCTGAGTATGCTGCTGCCATGCAAGCCCGCAACCCCAGAATGCGCAACGCTCCCGTGCTGATCCAGAGTAATGCCCTGGTCGTGCATGTCCAGGGACATATGCGCTCATTTTCCGGGTCTGCCTACGCACCCACCCTTGTGCCTGCCGGGCTCTCCGTTGCCACCCTGGGGGTTGACCCTTGATCTCCCGATTTTTTCGTCGCCTTCCCCTTATCCTGATCAGCGTCCTGTTCCTGGGGAGTTGCGGCGGCGGTGGCGGTGGCAGCAGCATCAGTAGTGCGAACATTCCCACAGCCGACTGCAATGCGGCGGCAGCCACCCCGACACTGGCCAGCAACCAGACCCTGTTGTCCGTGAGCCAAAACCCTGCAATCAGCAGCTACTCCACCATCAATTTGCCCTACGTGAGCGTCACGCTGTGCAATGGCAGCCAGTGCAAAAGCATCGATCATGTGGTGGTAGATACCGGATCCTATGGCCTGCGCCTCCTGAACAGCGCGGTGAGCACTCTTGGTTTTTCGACATCTCCCACTTTTTACGAATGTGCCCAGTTCCTGAGCGGCTACATGTGGGGCGGCGTCTACAATGCCACGATCCAAATTGCCGGCGAGACCACCTCCTCTCCGATCCCCATCGAAATCATTGATGATGACAATGCGGTTTCCATGGCATCACCCCCGTATTCTTGCACCAATGGCAACAGCAACATCGGCACCCTGAACAACATCGGCGGCAATGGCCTGCTGGGAATCGGCCCATTCATCGCGGACAATGGCAACTATTTCAGTTGCACCGGCTCCACCTGCATCAATGCTGTCGTCCCCACTCCCTATCAGGTCAGCAATCCGGTTGCTTTTTTTACAGCGAACAACAATGGTGTAATCATGCAAATGCCGGCTGTTTCAGGGCTGGCCTGCCCGAGCGCTAGCGGAGCCATCACGTTCGGCATTGATACGCAGGCTAACAACTCCTTACAAAACTACGGCACACTCCCACTGGACAACTCGGGCAATTTCACTGCAGCATTCAACGGCATGACCTTCACTGCATCCTTCATAGACAGTGGTTCCAACTACAATTTTCTGGTTCTGCCCGGAATTCACTACGATAGCAATGGAGATTACCGGCCACCGCAATACACAACCATCAGCCCTGTGACGCTCACCTCCAACACGGGTTCAGGGACATCCATCAGCACATCTCTGGGCGTGATTGATCCTTATGTTTTGAATCCAACGTACACTGCCGTAAACGACATAGCCGCCTTGGGCAGTACCGGATCGGCCGACTTTGGCATGCCGTTCTTTTATGGCAGGTCCGTAGCAATTGTCATGGCAGGCCATCATGTAACCGAGGGCAGCGGCCCGATGTATGCTTTGCGCTGAAGTGGAGCTCAAGATGTCTTTCAATCCTGTTCTATTCGGAGCGCTTCTCGCTGCAACTGGAGTGGCGCTCGGAGCATTCGGTGCCCATGGCTTGCGCCATGTCCTTTCCCCTGCTGCACTGGAATGGTGGCATACTGCGGTGGAATACCAGATGTGGCATGGGCTCGGTTTGATCGGACTGGGTGCAGTCCGTGCTGCCGGCCTCAAGTGGGCAGAGGCATTGCTGGGGGCAGGCACGGTGATTTTTTCAGGCTCTCTCTACCTGTTGGCCATTACAGGTTTGCATTGGCTGGGAATGGTCACTCCGCTGGGGGGGCTTCTCATCATTCTGGGCTGGCTCACTGCAGCATGGCAGTTGAGAGGGCTGAACCGTCAAAACCAATAACTTTCGAAAAACAACGGATACGCCATGGACCCGCAAGATTTTGTCGAGCTTTCTTGTTCCAACTGCCTGGAAGGGGCAGGACTGGACCTCGATTTCTCCTTTGCCTTCCAGCCCATCGTCGACACGACAAACCGGAACATTTTCTCTTATGAAGCCCTGGTAAGAGGCCTGAGCAATGAACCGGCCAGCCATGTGCTGAACCAGCTGACTGACCGGACTCGCTACCGCTTTGACCAGGCCTGTCGTGTAAAAATCATCCGCATGGCCGTCGAATTGGGAATCCCTGTCAACGTCAACATCAACTTTTATCCCAACGCGGTCTACAAAGCCGAACTCTGCATCCGCACGACACTTGCCGCAGCGGACACCTTCGGATTTCCCATTAACCGGATCATTTTTGAAGTTACCGAAGGGGAAGAGATCGAAGATCACGCTCACTTGCGCAATATCTTTCAAGAGTACCGCCGCCTGGGGTTTCAGACAGCCATTGACGACTTTGGGGCCGGGTATTCTGGCCTCAATCTGCTGAGCGAATTCCAGCCGGACTTCATCAAACTCGACATGAAACTGGTACGGGGAATCGACAGCAACAAACCACGCCAGGCCATTGTGAAAGGCATCGTTCAGGTCTGCAATGAACTCGGCATCGACATCATTGCAGAAGGGGTTGAAACACGTGACGAATTGTCATGGCTCAGCGATACAGGCATCAGGCTGGTGCAGGGATACCACTTTGCCCGCCCCGGTTTTGAAAGCCTGCCTCCCGTTGAGGCAGCAGCTTTTCTCTAGTCACACCTGTCGTCAGTTCTGAACGCAGGTCCTTTTCAAACCATGATCTTGATTTTTCCAGGAGGCTGATCATGATGATCGATTTCAAACGCCCCGACGGCAGCAGTTGTCGCGGCTATCTGGCCCAGGCCGGTCAAGGGCGCCCAGGCATGGTGGTGATCCAGGAATGGTGGGGGCTCAACGACCAGATTTGCAGTATCGCAGACCGGCTCGCTGCTGCCGGCTACAATGCGCTCGCCCCCGATCTTTTCAAAGGGCGCATCGCGCAGGATGCCGACGAGGCCAGCCACATGATGAATGGCCTGGATTTTCCCGGAGCCACCCATGAGGACATCCGCGGAGCAACCCAACATTTACTGACACTGAGCCCCAAAGTGGGAGTGATGGGTTTCTGCATGGGTGGCGCCCTGACCATTGCAAGCGCAGTGCATGTGCCCGAAGTATCGGCAGCTGTCTGCTTTTATGGCATTCCGCCTAAGGACTTTGCCGACCCTGCCCGCATCCGGATTCCATTTCAGGGCCACTTTGCCAAGCATGATGCATGGTGTACGCCGGCACTCGTCCAGGATATTACTTCAGCCATGACTGCAGCGGGCAACCCACCTGAAATTTACGAATACGATGCGGAACACGCATTCTTCAACCAGATGCGCCCTGAAGTCTACGATGCGGAATGCTCCAGGCTGGCCTGGGACCGTACGTTGAACTTCCTCAGAAATCATCTCTGATCCCACTTACTTGCCTGAGTCGCCTGAGTGGTATTGATCTTCCAGGCGACGCCGGTAAGCGCCCAGTATGTCGCTTCGCGTGAGCATGCCACAGAGGCGTGCCTGGGCCCCCGCTTCCACCACCGGCAGGCGCCCCACATTTGCTGCAGCCATGATTTTGATGGCGTGGCGCAAATCCGCATCTTCTGCGATCACCAACACCTGCCGCCCCACCAACTGACGCAGTGGCGTCTGATGTTCATGTCCTGAAAGATAGATATCCTTGCGCGTGAGAACGCCAAGCAACCGTCCCTCGCCATCAACCAGCGGATAGCCTTGGTGCAGGCTCCCCGGCTTTCCGCTTTCCAGCCAGGATTTCGCCTCTCCAAGCGTCAGGTCTGCCTGGAGCGTTACTGCAGGGCGCTGAGCATGGTTCCCCACGGGTTCCTGCAAGAAGAAATCGCTGTGGTAATCGCTGGGCACGCGCACCCCCCGGCGCAGGATTTTCTCCGTCATGATGGTTTGATGCATGGTCAGGCTGGACAGCAGGTAAGCCATGCCACACCCAATAAGCAGGGGCAACAGCGCCGGCAATTGCCACGTGGTTTCCAGCGCAAATATCACCGCCATGAACAGGGTTCGTGCAGAGCCAGCAAAAATGGCCGCCATCCCTACCAAGGCAGCCAGCTCGGGGCGCAGTCCAAGCCCGGGAAATAGCCCTTCCGCCAATTGTCCCAACACTGCGCCCAGGCAGGCCCCCACTGTCATGAGAGGAGCGAGCGTTCCGCCCGATGTTCCACTGCCCAGTGAAATTATCCAAGACACCAGCTTTGCCGCACCCAGGATCCACAAAGCCTGGCCCGCCAGTTGACCAGACAGGCTTTCCGTGATGTTGTCGTACCCCACGCCAAGGGTGCGCGGCACGGCATATCCAATCACGCCCACTGCCACGGCACCAAGGGCCGGCCACCACATCCAGTGCAAGGGCAATTTCGCGAATCCATCCTCCACCGCATAAAGCGCACGGGTAATGGCCACGGCCGCCACGCCGATGGCGAGTCCAAGAGGCACGCAAGCCAACATGGCCGCAGGCGTGGGCCAGGCAAGCGCGGGCATCGGAAAAAAGGGGGCAAATCCTACCCAGGCTCCCCGCATGATCGCTGCGGCAAGGCAGGCAATAAGAACGGGCACGAAGGATCGGGCACGAAACTCGAACAGCAGAAGTTCGATGGCCAGCAATACTGCGGCGAGCGGCGTTCCGAATGTGGCCGTCATGCCTGCTGCAGCACCCGCCGCCAGCAATGCCTTGCGCTCATCCGCCGTGACCCGGACATACTGGCCCACCACTGAGCCCAATGCCCCTCCAGTGGCAATGATTGGACCTTCTGCGCCGAATGGCCCCCCCGTACCAATGGAGATGGCTGCTGATAGCGGTTTGAGAAAGAGGACCTTCAGGGAAATCCGGCTGCGGTTCACCAGTACCTGTTCCATGGCTTCGGGAATGCCGTGCCCACGAATGGCCGGAGAACCGTAACGCGCCATGAAACCGATGATGAGGGCACCAATGACCGGGATCGCAATAACCCAAAGGCCCAAATCATGATGCGCCGGCGACACCAGGGACCAACCCACATCCCCATAAAAAGAGAGATGGGTGATGAGTCCGATGAGCATCTGGAGCAATTGCGCCAGAACTGCCGCAACCACGCCGATTCCAAGTGCCAGTGCGCTCAGGAAAACAGTCCGGCGATCCATGGCCTTGGGAGTGCCGGCGCCCTGCATGGCTTCGGTAAGATAGGCCAGACTGGTTGAAATAGGCAGAGGCTGCCGGTCTTGGGATGACGGTATGCTCATGGGGGGGTGGTCGCCTTTTTGGAATTCTTCTAAATCTTCCAAGACTGTCATACAGCCCCCTCCCCGGCAATACGCCTAAGGTGGTAGGCGCGTCAGACGCGCGGGAATGACTGTAACCCGGGATAAAGCTTGAAATCCACCGACATCATGAGGCTCAACGCCATGATCATCACGATGGAAAACAGGAACAGCTTGCGCGCCCAAAGGCGATCGTCCACGGCATTTCTTCCGCCCCAGGCCACATACAGCCAGTATCCACCCAGGGCAAGCGCGACGACCAGATAGCTCAGGCCGGTGTAACGTCCAAGGGTAGGCAGCAGTGAAGCCATCATGAATGCCGCCACGTATCGGGCCATATGTTTTTTTGCGAAAGGCACGCCCTTGGACACGGGCAATACGGGAATTTCTGCGGCTTTGTAGTCCTGCAGATGCAAAATGGCGATGGCGTAGGCGTGGGGTAGTTGCCACAGGCTGAACATGATGAGCAGCATGACTGCGCCCAGATCAAAACTATTGCTTACGGCACAGTAGCCGGCAAGCGGCGGTACGGCACCCGCCAGGCTTCCCACCAAAGTTCCATAGCGGGAGTGGCGTTTCATGTACAGGCTGTAGACCCCCACGTAAATTCCAAAACCGCTCAGAACAACCACCACGGTAAGCAGGTTGGTCAGTGCATAAAGCAGCAAGCTCCCCAGCATACCCAACCCAAACCCGACCACCAGGGCGCTACCCAGGGAAATACGGCCCCGGACCAGGGCGCGATTTCGGGTGCGGCGCATCTTGCAATCGATATCGCGATCAATGCAGTTGTTGAACACGCAACCGGAACCCACGACCAGGGCGATGCCTAGCCCCGTGGCCAGCAACAAGCGCCAGTCGATTCTGCCGCGTGAAGCCAGAAAAAATCCGCCGGCAACAGAGACAAGATTCCCCAGCACGATGCCAGGTTTGGTGATTGACAAATAGTCTTTAAAAGCCACAATGCCTCTCAATGTCCCATGGGCATGACGCCATGCATCATGTGTGACTGGGAATTGGCCATGATCCAGATCGTGCCTCCCACCAGGATGGCCACGATCAGTACGGTATAAAGCAGCGCCATGACGTTCCAGCGTTGCGCCGATGACGTGTCGAGGTGCAGAAAATAGTGCACCTGGACGATCATCTGAATCACGGCTGCCGCCACGATGCAGGCCATGATGAGGCCATGCTGCAACATTCCGTCCATCACCAGCCCGAAGGAAATCACCGTCAGGATCAGGGACAGCAGAAAGCCTGTGGCATAGCTTTTCAGGGAGCCGTGGCTCGCACCCGAAGAATCGTAGGAATGATGTGCCATCACAGAACCCCCATCAGATAAACCACGGTAAACACGCCGATCCAGATCAGATCCAGGAAGTGCCAGAAGAGGCTGAGCCGCATCAGGCGTGACCGCACCGGTTGCGTAAGTCCCTTGCCCATGACCTGGAAAATCATCACCACCATCCACACCAACCCGAGACTGACGTGAGCACCGTGGGTGCCCACCAGCGTAAAGAAGGCGGACAGGAAGCCACTGCGATCCGGCCCGTTCCCTTCCTGGATCAGGTGAACGAATTCGTTCACCTCCATGACGATGAAGCCCAGCCCCAGCAAGGCGGTCACCACCAGCCAGTTGACCACCTGTGTGCGGGAATTGCGATGCATGCCCAGCATGGCAATGCCATTGGTGGTGCTGGAAAAGAGCAGGAACATGGTTTCTGCAAAAACATATTGCAGATCGAAAATTTCATGACCCGTAGGTCCGCCTGCATAGTTGTGCCCCAACACAGCATACGTGGCAAAAATCGATGAAAACAAAATGCAGTCGGTCATCAGGTAGAGCCAGAAGCCGAAGGTGGCATTCCCTACGGGGTCGTGCCCGTCATGATGGCCAAGAGTTTCGTGGGATTGTGCGATCGTAGACATGATTTACCCTTGATGAGCCAGATGGGATTCCGACGAGGTGTCCGCCTGCTCGTGAGCAGCCAGCAGCTGCCGGCGTTCGCGTTCCATGCGCGCCACGTCCTGTGCCGGAAGAATGTAATCCACCGAATCATCTGCCGAGCGCAGGACCAATGCCCCGAGTGCGCCGACAGCAGCACCCAATGCAAGCCACCAGATATGCCAGATCATGGAGAAACCGAAGGCAAAGGCAATTCCGCCCAGCACGACCCCCACGGCCGTATTCCTGGGCATGTGGATGTCCTGGTAAGAAGCCGGCACTTCATAGGCAACGCCACGATCTTTCATGTCGGTAAAGGCATCCAGCGACTGGACATGGGGAATGTGCGCGAAGTTATAGAACGGCGGCGGCGAGGCCACTGCCCATTCCAGAGTGCGGCCATTCCACGGGTCTCCCGTGACGTCCCGCAGGGCTTCGCGATTTCGGATGCTCACCACCAGTTGCACTGCCTGACAGACAATTGCCGCCAGGATCACCAGCGTACCTGCAGCGGCCACCAGCAGGTAGGGCTGCCAGGCCGGGTTGTTGTAATGCACCAGACGACGTGGCATGCCCATGAATCCCAAGGCATAAAGCGGCATGAACGCCAGGTAGAAGCCCACGAGCCAGAGCCAGAAAGCGCGCTTTCCCCACTTCTCATCGAGGCGAAAGCCAAACGCCTTGGGGAACCAGAAGGCGTAGCCTGCAAAGTAACCGAACAGGGCCCCAGGAATGAGCATGTTGTGGAAATGTGCTACCAGGAATTCACTGTTGTGCAATACAAAGTCGGCCGGAGGAACGGAAAGCAGTACGCCCGTCATGCCGCCAATGCAGAACGTGATGATAAAGCCAAGAGTCCAAAGAACTGGCGTCGTGAATTCAACCCGCCCCTTGTACATGGTGAACAGCCAGTTGAACACTTTCACACCGGTTGGAACAGCAATCACCATGGTGGCGATGCCAAAGAAGGCATTCACATTGGCTCCTGCTCCCATTGTAAAGAAATGGTGCAGCCAGACCACGAAGGAGAGGACTGCAATGGCCACCGTCGCATATACCATGGAATGGTAGCCAAACAGGCGCTTGCCAGAAAATGTGGAAACCACCTCAGAGAACATCCCGAAGGCGGGCAGAATCACGATATAGACTTCAGGATGTCCCCAGATCCAGAACAGGTTGAGGAACATCATCTGGTTCCCGCCCAGGTCACTGGTGAAGAAATGCATGCCGAGGTAGCGGTCGAGGGTCAACAAGGCCAACGCCACAGTCAAGACCGGAAAGGACAGCATGATGAGAACGTTGGTGACCAGGATGGTCCAGGAGAACACGGGCAACTTCATCATGGTCATGCCTGGTGCACGCATGCGCAGGATGGTCACGAAAAAGTTGATGCCTGTCATGAGCGTTCCTATGCCGCCCAGCTGGAGGCTCCAGATCCAGTAGTCTACCCCCGGGCCCGGGCTGAACCGGGTTTCAGACAACGGTGGATAGCCGGACCAGCCTGCATGCGAAAAATCTCCGATGCCCAGCGAAATCATTACCAGGGCCGCACTTGAGGCCGTCAGCCAGAAACTCACGGAATTGAGGAAAGGATAGGCCACGTCGCGCGCGCCGATCTGCAGAGGCACGATCAGGTTCATGAGGCCGATGAAGAAGGGCATGGCCACAAAAATGATCATGATGGTGCCGTGGGCACTGAAAATCTGGTCGTAGTGGTCGGGAGGCAAATAACCGTGCATGCCCCCCTGGGCAATGGCCTGTTGCATGCGCATCATGAGGGCGTCGGCGAAACCCCGCAGCAGCATGACGAATGCCAGCACGATATACATCACGCCAATTCTCTTGTGGTCTACGCTGGTGAACCATTCTTTCCAGAGATAGCCCCATTTGCCGAAATAGGTGATGAGTCCCAGTACCAGCAGTCCCATGGCGGTGGCCGCACCGATGGCGCCCATCACAATCGGGTTGTCATAGGGGATTGCGGAAAGCGTGAGTTTGCCGAAAAGAGTTTCTTGCATCGCCTGTCCTTCCTCTGTCACATCGTGGAGTTCATGCCATGCTGCCCAGGCTGGGCTGCTGCGGCATTGGGAAGGTATTTCTGCAGGATGCGTTCGAACAGTTTGGGTTCGACGGAAGAGAAATACCGGGGGGAAACGTTTTCACTCGGTACTTCGAGTGTTTTGAACGTCTCTTCGTTAAGGGGGGTGACACCATGCTTAACCTGGGCGACCCAAGAATCAAAATCCTGGCTGGATGCCGCCACCGTCTCGAAATGCATGCCGGCAAAGCCATCACCATTGAACTGGGTGTTGAGGCCCTGGTAGGAGCCCGGCTGATCCGCCACCAACTGCAAGCGGGTCTGCATGCCGGCCATGGCATAAATCTGGCCCCCAAGTTGCGGGATGAAGAAGGAGCTCATGGCCGTATCGGATGTGATCTTGAAGCTGACCGGGACCTTGGCAGGAATCACCAGGCGGTTGACGGAGGCGATACCGAGATCCGGATAAATGAAAAGCCATTTCCAGTTCATGGCAACCACCTCAACCTGGATTGGCTGGGACGCTGAATGAATTGGGCGGTAGGGGCTCAATTCATGTGACGACTTCCAGACCAGGGTTGCCAGTATCGCAACGATCACGGCAGGAACCGCCCAAACCACAGCCTCGATCTTGGTGGAATTGTCCCATTCCGGCTCATACTGAGCCTTCTTGTTGGAAGCCCGGTACTTCCAGGCAAAGGCAATGGTCATGAAAATGACCGGGATTACCACCAGCAACATCAACGCAAATGCCGTGATGATGAGGCCCTTTTCGTGAGCTGCGATGGGGCCCTTGGGATTGAGCAACGCCCAACGCGCCCCACAGTCACCGTCACAGGCCAAAACCCATTGCGGCCACAAAGACAAAACAAAAAGTCCTTTAAAAACAGAATGTTTCACTTGTCATCACACCTTTGGTTTCCCCTTTTTCAAGGGTAGACTTTCCCCATTTTCAGGATATTCAAACCTAATCTCATATTAAAACTGGGGGATTATTGGCGCGATTTTCGCTGCAATGCAATGAGCTTCGTCAAGTGACTTTGATCTTTGTCAATAAATTTTGTAACCGACTATGCTAGGCACCATCGTGGTGCATCCGGATACAGACGCCGACAGACACGTTTGCCAACGACTATGCTCTGGTAACGTCTTAATTTTTAATGTTTTCGGCCACTGCCCACGTACCTGCCCAAGTACGGTGAAGTGTGCGACAGGGCCTTGTTGCACGAATGGATACAACTCATCTCCTCGCCACCGTGGCGCAGTCCCATGGCCCGTCACCTGATAGAAATCAGCACAAACAAGGCCGCCTGGATGGCTGATCAAACGGATATGCCCCATGAGCGGTAGCGATGCGAGGCTGTCAGCTGGCCCGCGGTCTGGTAGAACCAGTCTTAGCGAGGGCCGCCGTAATCCTGGGCCACCGCATCAAAGTGGGGATGGGCCTCAGTTTCAAGGAGCCCGGCATCCCGCCACTCCCTCATGGCGGGATGCGCAAGCATGGTATCCCGGTAAGCCCCTGCCACCGGGGGCAATGGCACGTTGTATATGTCGAAACGAAAAACCACGGGGGCAAACATGCTGTCTGCTATGGAGAATGCCCCAAACAGGTAAGGTCCGGCAGTTCCGGCAAACTCGGTACGCGCTTCCGTCCAGATTTCCACAATGCGATCGATGTCACGCTGAACCTTGTCGTCAGCCGGCTTGCCTTTGAGGCGAAGCTTCAGATTCATGGGCATGGCTTTGCGCAAATTGGCAAAGCCGGCATGCATTTCAGCCGAAACCGAACGGGCGCGAGCGCGCGCCTTGGGATCGGATGGCCACATGGCAGGATGCTGTTCCGCCAGATACTCAGCAATGGCAATGCTTTCCCAGACCTGAAAACCCTCATCGTGCAGAACCGGCACGCGCGCGTTCCCGGCCAGCGGACGCAAGGACGGGTTGTACTCGCGGCCGGCCACTGAAACCCAGTGCTCCCTGAACGGGATACCAAAGTGCTTGAGGAGCAGCCAGATACGAAGCGACCAGGATGAGTAGTTCTTGTTGCCGATGTAAAGATCCAACCCCATGTTTCCCCCGGAATATTTCATGTCACTGTTGCAATTTTATGCCTACAATACCTTTATCAGCCGGTCCAATGCCCGCGAGAACCGACATGAGTACAACCCTTGGCTTTGATGTATACGGTACCCTGATCGACACCAACGGTGTCGTGGAGGCCCTCACCGGGTTTGTGGGAGAACAGGCCGCCGCTTTTTCCAAATGCTGGCGTGACAAGCAGCTCGAATACTCCTTCCGGCGCGGCCTGATGCGCCACTATGACAGCTTTGCGGTCTGTGTTCGCCAGGCACTCGACTACACATGCGCTGCTTTCAGGGTGCCGCTGGACGAATCCCAGAAAGCCCTTCTTCTGAAAACCTATCGAACCCTGCCACCTTTCAAGGATGCAGCGGCAGGCCTGGGCATGCTGCAACACGGTAATTTCCGCATGTACGCGTTTTCCAACGGCACCGCGGACACGGTGGAACGGCTGTTGGATCAGGCAGGGTTGCTGCATTTTTTCCTGGGCGTGATCAGCGTGGACGACATCCGTTCGTTCAAGCCAGATCCTGCTGTTTATGCTCATTTCCTGAGAAAAACCGGATCCACAGGCAATAGCGCCTGGCTCATTTCCGGCAACCCTTTCGACCTGATCGGCGCCCTTTCCACAGGCTTGAATGGTGCCTGGGTCCGGCGCAACCCGGATGCAATATTTGATCCCTGGGGCATTGAACCATCACTTACGGTGCATGCACTGACCGATCTGGCGCACGAGATACCCGAATTCGAAAAGCGAAAGCAGGTCCTGTCCTGACGGAGAGATCACTGCATGTTGCATTTCGTCGAATACGCCAAAATTTTTGTGGCCCTCATGGTGATCGTCAACCCCATCAGTTCCGTTCCCACATTCCTCAGCATGACCGCTCGCTACACGGTGCCAGAACGCATGCAGATTGCCCGCGTGGCAAGTACGTCCGTTGCCATCGTGCTGGTCCTGTCGGCCCTGGTGGGAGAACCGGTTCTTGCCCTGTTCGGCATCACGATCGCCTCATTCAAGGTGGGTGGCGGCATTCTCATCATGCTGACCGCGATTTCCATGATGCATGCCCTCCCTAGCCGGGAAAACCAGACACCGGAAGAAGTTCAGGAAGCAGAACGCAAGGAGAACATCGCCGTAGTCCCACTTGCAATCCCGCTGCTGTCTGGACCCGGGGCCATTTCCACCACAATCATTTATGCCACCGCAAAACCTTCTGTGGCACATTTGGGCGCCATCATCGTGTGTTGCCTTCTGGTGGCACTCGTGACCTGGATCATCTTGCGGCTCGCGGCACCGGCAAGCCGCTGGCTGGGGGAAACCGGCGTAAACATCGCCACTCGCCTGATGGGGTTGCTGCTGGCTGCCGTAGCAGTGGAAATTTTCATGAGCGGATTGCTGGAATTTATGCCCGGGCTCAAAAGCGCAAACTGAATGCTGCGAGGAAAAGGCGGCATGGCTGTCTTTGACAAAAACGCGACGCCTTATCAAGCCTTTCATGCCGTCCTGTGGGACTGTGCTTACCGGCTGGACATGCACACGGCCTTGCTGCAAGCAGGAGAATGCGATCAGCATCGTGTGCATCAGGCCCGGGTGGCGCTGCGCAGACTGCGCACGGCAAGAAAAGCGTTTGCCCCACTGGCAGATGAACAAGGCTGGCGCCCATTCACCGAGATGTTACGTAAA
>JAGWIW010000007.1 GCA_028866015.1 Betaproteobacteria bacterium | reverse complement strand
GGGCGGGTGCGCGCCGATGTGGTCAACATCGCGCCTGACGTTGACGGGCTGGGGGTGGACGTGGCGGTGCAGGACAACCAGTTTGTGCACAAGGGAGACCTGCTGTTCCGCATCGATCCGGAACGCTACCGCAACGCCGTGGCCGAAGCGCAGGCCGTGGTAGAGGAACGGCAGGCAGCACTCGTCATGAAGCAGGCCCAGTCTGCACGGCGTGCCAGGGTTGATGACCGGGTGGTCTCCAATGAAGCGCGGCAGGATGCCAGCCTGGGCGCTGCCGGGGCGAAGGCCAGCTACCTTGCCGCAGTGGCGCTGCGCGACCAGGCCAGGCTCAACCTGGCACGGACTGAAGTCCGGTCTCCGGTGGATGGATGGGTATCAAACCTGCTTGTGCGCCCAGGCGACTATTCGCACGCAGGAACCGCAGAACTGGCCGTGATCGATCAGCACTCGTTCTGGGTCTATGGCTACTTCGAGGAAAACAAGATCGCCCTCATGAAGGTTGGCGATCCCGCCCAGGTGCGGCTGCTGGGATCCGGCCAAACGTTATCCGCTCACGTGGAAAGCTTTGCCCATGGCATTTCGGACCGGGACAATCCCACCGGGTCCCGCCTGCTGGCCAACGTCAACCCAAGCTTCAACTGGGTCAGGCTGGCGCAGCGTGTGCCGGTGCGCATCCGGCTGGACGCCATCCCCAAGGGAACCCCCCTGGTGGCGGGAATGACGTGTACCGTGATCGTTCATCCCGAGCGGGCTACAGATCGTTGAGGGGCTCTGCCGGGGCGAGAATCCTCAACTGATCCTGATGGGTACGAAAAGCCGCTGCTCCCCACGCTGAACCAGCAATGCCAGGGTCTTGCCCGCATGCGCAACTTCAATGCGCAACTGGTCCGCACTGTCAACCCAGATGCCATTGACCGACACGATCACATCGCCGGGGCGAATGCCCGCCTGGGCAGCCGGACCGTCCGAGACATTTTCCACCACCAGGCCATGGTTCGTGTCCCCCGGGAGTTTTTCCTGCGGCAGCAGCGGACGCACTGCCAGACCCAGCTTGCCACCAGGGACATTTGCCTTGCTGGCAGCGGCACTGGCGATGTTGTCGACCTCTCCGATCCGGACGCTCAGCTCCTTCGGCTTGCCATGCCGCCAGACTTCGATGTGGGACTCGGTTCCGGGACGGGTGGTGGCCACCAGGGCTGGCAATGTGGATGAGCTTTCGATGGGCTTGCCATTGAACTTGAGGATGACGTCGCCCGCCTCTATCCCTGCCCGAGCTGCCGGGCTGCCCGGTTCAACCGACGCCACGAGGGCACCCTGGGGCTTGCCCAGC
Organism: Betaproteobacteria bacterium; assembly: GCA_028866015.1. Taxonomy (GTDB): domain Bacteria; phylum Pseudomonadota; class Gammaproteobacteria; order Burkholderiales; family Ferrovaceae; genus JAKBAT01. The sequence goes on along the minus strand of JAGWIW010000007.1, from coordinate 66,897 downwards.
CCAAAGGAATCAGCCAGCCCCTGATCCACCTCCTGGATCATGACGCCCAGCCTTCCCCGGCTCACTTTGCCCTTGGTGAGCAATTGCTGCTCCACATTCATGGCCACATCGATGGGGATGGCGAACGACAACCCCTGATAGCCACCGGAACGGGTGTAGATCTGCGAGTTGATCCCGATCACTTCACCCTCCGCATTGAACAGGGGGCCGCCCGAGTTGCCCGGATTGATGGCCACGTCCGTTTGCATGAATGGCACATACCCTTCGTCCGGCAACGTGCGCGACTTGGCGGAAATGATGCCGGCCGTCACGCTGTTTTCGAACCCAAAGGGAGAGCCGATGGCCAGGACCCATTCCCCCACGCGAGCTTCCTGAGGATTGCCGATCCTGACCGTGGGCAGGTTCTTCGCATCGATGCGCAGGACAGCCACGTCCGCCGTCTTGTCCAGGCCAATGACCTTCGCCTTGAATTCGCGCCGGTCCGTGAGCTTGACCACGACCTCATCCGCATCGGCCACCACATGGGCATTGGTCAACACGATCCCATCCGGACTCACAATAAAACCGGAACCTTCGGCATGGCTCTGGATTCGCCCGCCATTGCCCGCTGGGGCGCCGGGAATGCCGAAGCGATGGAAGAATTCCGAAAAGGGCGAGTCCTCACCAAAGAAATCGGGCACGTCCATCTGGGCGGCTTTCATGGTCCCGGTGACGCTGATGTTGACCACGGCAGGGCCGTTAGCCGCCACGATCCCCGTGAAGTCGGGGGCGCCCACAACAGAACGGGAGACCGGAGGAGGCGCGTCACGCAGTTGTGACTCGGCTTTGGCTGTGGTGATTCCGGCGTGGTCATAGAAGGCATAGCCGGTGGAAAAGGCGGCAAGCAGTGCCCATAACACGGCCCCCTGCCTGGAGAAAAGCTTTCCCGCCAGAGATGTTTTCACCAGCCGCGGATGCGATCTGGAAGCGTACATACCATCAGGGATTTCAGGCTCCATAGTCATTCACGTTTTTTTGTTGAAAACAGGTTTATGGACTGCCTCGATTTTGTAAGGTTCAAAGGCATTTTGTAACGAAATTTAAAACGCATTGAAAATGTCGTTGACGACATTCTCGGCAATGCCGAAACCTGCACCGACACCGAGCCCGCTGACGAGGTTGCTCATGAAGCCTCCGCCAAACCCGCCGCCCATGCCGGCGCTCCAGCCGCGTGGCTGGATGCTGGGTTGTGGGTGGGTCTGCAGTTCCTGTTCCAGCATCTGGATGTATTGCGCCATCTGCTGCCTCACCTGCCCTTCCATCTGGCCGTACCCCTGGATGGACAGGGCGATGGAACGCAATGCCAAAGCCAGTTCGCGGCCGGTTGCCTGATCCTTGGCATCGGTCATGAGGCGCTGGCCGAGTGCCTGGATCTGCTGCATGATTTCCTGGGATTGCTGCTGCAATTGGGCTGTCTGCTGCTGGGCCAGATCGTAGTTCATTCAAAATCCTCCAGTGGTTGACTGTCATGTAAGGCCAAAATTTGACCTGACCTAAAGGCCTTGGTTCCGCAAGCGCTAACGCGCGAAGCCGGTGGATGGGCAGGCAACAACCCCAGTTGCGATGCCCGCCGAAGCGATTCGACATGGCATGAGTCTTGCGGTAGGCAAGGCATGCTCAAAATTCTCGTCATTGATGAAAACCGGACACGCACCCAGGAGCTCTGCACGCAACTTATCCATTCAGGGTATCAAGTGGCTGCCGTGCTATCGGCCACGGACAACCTGCCAAATCAGGTGGCCGCCTTCAAGCCCGATGTGATTCTGGTTGATACAGACTCCCCCAGCCGCGACATTCTCGAACATCTTGCGGTGATGGACCAGACGGCGCCCCGACCGGTTGTACTGCTTGGTTCAGACCGAAGCAACGACACCATTCGTCACGTGGTTGAAGCCGGTGTTTCCACCTATGTAGTGGATAATCTGGACCCTGCCCGGCTTCAACCCATCATCGACATTGCGGTGGCACGTTTCAGGCATTACCAGGAACTTCGGGGAAAACTGGCCGAAGCGCAACGGCAGCTGGACGAAAGGAAAATGCTGGACCAGGCTAAAACCCTTCTGATGAAACATCGCAAGCTGGATGAGGCGGCAGCCTATGCGCTGCTGCGCAAGACGGCCATGAGCCGCGGAAAAACCATGGGGGCCATAGCCCGAGAGCTTGTGGAAAGCGCCTCACTCCTGCTGTGAACGCTTGTTGCACGTGCACCGAATTGTCATTCCGAACAGACGTTTTGCACCAGATCTGTGCGCACTCGCTGCAACAGGATCTTTCGTTGTCATCATGGATTGCCTGCCTGAATTCGCTGCCAATGCCAGGAAAGGCGTGGCTTTCCCTGACTTTCAATACACTCATTGAGCAGGTTGGCATCTTTATTGCATTGAATTCAGCCAAGCACGGCTGATCAAAAGCCAGGCGGCATTATTGCAAGGCATCGGACAACGGCGTCCGTCGAACCAGGGAACGTTTCAACACCCCTGGCGCGACTGACGCCGTTTTTTATTGCCCGATTCATTTTTACTGCGGAGGAGGATTGTCCGAATGAGAATTACGGGATCAGACCGGCCTGAAAAACCGGTGGTGCGCGTCGGCTTCCTGCCGCTCACCGATTGCGCCTCGCTGCTCATGGCGGCCGTCGGTCAGTTTGACCTCAAGCACGGCATTCGCATCATCCCATCGCTGGAACCCAGCTGGGCCACTTTGCGAGACAAACTGCTGACGGGAAAACTGGATGCCGTTCACGCCCTCTATGGGCTGGTCTACGGCATCGAGCTGGGGGTGGGTGGGCCGCAACACCCAATGGCCGTACTGATGACGCTGAACTGGAATGGCCAGGCGGTCACGCTGTCCAGGGAATTTTCAAGGGCTGGAGTCACAAATGGCGAAGCCCTGGCGGCGCACCTGAAACGCAGGCCGGGCAAGCCGGTGTTTGCCCAGACATTTCCCACGGGCACCCATGCGCTTTGGCTTAATTACTGGCTGGCTGCCCATGGCATCGATCCCCTGCGGCAAGTGAACGTCACCACGGTGCCACCACCGGAAATGGTGTCCCGGATGGCCACAGGCCACATCGATGGCTTTTGTGCCGGAGAACCCTGGAACGCCATCGCAGCCCGGGACCAAGTCGGCTTTACCGCAGCCACCAGTCAGACCATCTGGCCAGATCATCCCGAGAAAGCATTGGCCTGCACGGCTCCCTGGGCCAACAGTCACCACCAGACGGCACGGGCGCTCATTTCTTCAATCCTTGAGGCCAGTCGATGGATTGAGGCCTCCCGGGAAAATCAGCGCGTCGCGGCCGGCATCCTGGCAGACATGGTCTTCCTGCCGGCAAACCCTGAACTGCTTTCCGAGCGTCTGCAGGGAAATTACGACGACGGGCTGGGCCGTCAATGGCGTGATGCGCACCCCCTGACGTTTTTTGGGGACGGTGAAGTCAACTTCCCTTATCTGTCCGATGGCATGTGGTTCATGACCCAGCATAAGCGCTGGGGTCTCATTGGCGAGCATCCTGACTATCTTCAGGTCGCGAGCAACGTACAACGGATCGATCTGTACCGGGAAGGGGCGCAGGCAGCCGGTGTCGCACTGCCTGTCTCCAGCTTTCGCAGTTCCCGGCTCATGGATGGATCCCTATGGAATGGCACCAACCCGCGCGCATACGCGGAGAAATTCTCGATTCAGGAGGCATGACGATGGATGGCGCATCCCCTTTTTCACTGCCAGGAAACCCTCCGGCCTCGAGCAAGAAACCGCGTCTGGTCATGGTGGGCAACGGCATGGCGGGCGTCCGGACCCTTGAAGAACTGCTCAAGCTGGCGCCTGATAAGTACGACATCACGGTGTTCGGAGCCGAACCGCATCCCAATTACAACCGCATCCTGCTCTCCCCGGTACTGGCAGGAGAAATGTCCCTTCAGGACATCGTACTCAACGACCTTGGCTGGTACCAGCACCACGGCATCACGCTGCACACCGACACGCGCATCACCCGCATTGACCGGAGAAAGCGGCAAGTGCTCACCGCAAGCGGTGATGCAGTGCCTTACGACCGTCTGCTGCTGGCCACCGGATCCCGACCGGTCATGCTGCCGATCCCGGGACACACCCTTCCTGGTGTTCTGCCCTATCGTGACATCGCCGACACCAACACCATGATTGAAGCCTCCCGGGATTATCGTCGCGCCGTGGTGATCGGTGGCGGGCTTCTGGGCCTGGAAGCGGCCAACGGACTGCGGCTTAGAAACATGGAAGTTACGGTCGTACACGTGATGCCGTGGCTGATGGAACGGCAACTGGATCGCACGGCAGCCATCCTGTTGCAGAAATCTCTGGAAGCCAAGGGGCTGACTTTCCTGATGGAATGCGAAGCCACTGAACTGGTGGCCGGCGAATCGGGTCGGGTCGCTGCGGTGAAATTCAAGGATGGCCGCACCATTCCAGCAGACCTGGTCGTCATGTCCGTGGGCATCCGGCCCAACTCCCAGTTGGCCGAAGAAGCCGGACTCTACTGTCACCGCGGCATCGTGGTGAATGACACGCTGCAAACCTACGACCCCCGCATCTATGCAGTGGGTGAGTGCGTATCCCACCGGGGGATTGCCTATGGACTGGTGGCGCCGTTGTTCGAACAGGCCAAGGTGGCAGCCAATCACCTGGCGGAATTCGGTATTGGCCGTTATACGGGGTCGGTCACTTCAACCAAGCTCAAAGTGACCGGAGTGGACCTGTTTTCGGCGGGAAACTTCATGGGAGGGGATGGGACTGAGGAAATCGTGCTATCCGATCCGGGAGGTGGCGTCTATAAGAAGCTGGTGCTGAGAAACGAAAGGCTGGAGGGCGCCGTCATGTATGGGGACACCGCCGACAGCGCCTGGTACTTTCAGCTGATGCGCGACAAGCAGAATGTGGCCGAATTGCGCAACCACCTGATGTTTGGACAAAACCACCTGGGCGACAGCGGGCATACCGGGAATGCCAACGCCTCCGCCCTTGCTGACAACGCTGAAGTGTGCGGCTGCAACGGCGTGTGCAAAGGCACCATCGTCAAGGCCATCAAGGAAAAGGGTCTATTTTCCCTGGAAGAAGTCCGCAAGCACACCAAGGCGTCCAGTTCCTGCGGGTCCTGCACCGGCCTGGTGGAACAGATCCTGGCCTCCACGGTGGGAGGCGCCTACCAGCCCAGTGAAGGCAAGGACAAGCCCCTGTGCGGCTGCACGGACCACACCCATGAGGAAGTTCGGCGAGTGATTCGCGACCAGCATCTGCTGACCGTTCCGCAGGTGATGGGCTACATGGAATGGAAGACCCCCAACGGCTGCGCCACCTGCCGTCCGGCCATCAACTATTACCTCATTTCCACCTGGCCGCACGAAGCCAAGGATGATCCCCAAAGCCGATTCATCAATGAACGGGCACACGCCAACATACAGAAGGACGGTTCCTACTCGGTGGTGCCGCGCATGTGGGGGGGGCTTACCACGCCAGCGGAATTGCGGGCCATTGCCGATGCCGCAGAAAAATTTGCCGTACCCACTCTCAAGATCACGGGAGGCCAGCGAATCGACCTGCTGGGAGTGAAGAAGGAAGACTTGCCGCGCATGTGGGCCGATCTCTCGCAAAGCGGCCTGGTGTCAGGTCACGCGTACGGCAAGAGCCTACGCACCGTCAAGACCTGTGTGGGAGCCGAACACTGCCGCTTTGGCACGCAGCGATCCATGGCGATGGGGGTCAAGCTGGAAAAAATGCTGTTTGGCATGTGGAGCCCGCACAAGGTGAAGCTTGCCGTTTCGGGTTGTCCCCGCAACTGTGCCGAATCCGGCATCAAGGACGTGGGCATCATCGGTGTGGAATCCGGATACGAAATCTATGTGGCGGGCAACGGGGGCATCAAGACCGTGGTGGCCCAGTTTCTGTGCAAGGCATCCGACGATGCTGAAGTCATGGAAATCGTGGGGGCCTTTCTGCAGCTGTACCGGGAAGACGCCCGTTATCTGGACCGTACAGTCCATTGGGTAGAACGGGTCGGGTTAGACACCATCAAGCAGAAGGTGGTGGAAGACCGGGAACAGCGGAAGCAGCTTTATGAAAGGTTGCTTTACGCCCTCCAGGACGCCGAAAACCCGTGGGAAGAAATCGTCCGGGACCCCGTCAGAAAACAAGCCTTTGAACCTCTCGAAGCCTGAGGCTGGAGAACCCATGAGTGACTGGAAACGCATCTGTGCCCTTGAAGACATTCCGGTGCTGGGCGCCCGTATCGTAAAGCGTGCGGGGCTGCCGGACATTGCCCTGTTCCGCAATGGCCAGGACAAGGTATTTGCCCTGGAAGACCAATGCCCCCACAGGAAAGGGCCGCTGTCGCAGGGCATCGTCACGGCCAATGCCGTGACGTGCCCTCTGCATGGCTGGAAGATTGGCCTCGACTCTGGCGAGGCTGCCGCACCGGATGTGGGATGCGTCCCGCGTTACCCGGTGCGCATCGAAACGGGCGACATCTTCATTGGATTCTGAGGCCCCCCATTTTTTGAACCCGCCAACGAGGTGTTCCATGAACAAGAAATCTTTTCTGCAAGCTGGCCATACCCCAACCCTGATTGCCGCATTCCTGTATTTCGACATGGCATTCATGGTCTGGGTGCTGCTGGGACCGCTGGGCATCAGCATAGCCAACGAGATGCACCTGGACCATGTGCAAAAAGGCCTGATGGTGGCAACGCCGGTTCTGTCAGGGGCCGTGTTGCGCATTATCATGGGGCTGCTGGTGGACCATCTCTCCCCTCGCAAGGCAGGCATCATCGGCCAGCTGGTGGTCCTGGCCAGCCTGACTTTCGCCTGGCTGCACGGCATCACTTCGTACGCCCAGGTCCTGGTGCTGGGCGGGTTCCTGGGCGTGGCAGGCGCCTCCTTCGCCGCCGCCCTGCCGCTGGCTTCCCGCTGGTATCCCCCAGAACATCAAGGGACGGCGATGGGCATCGCCGGCGCGGGAAATTCCGGCACCGCACTCGCCGCCCTGTTCGCGCCGGGGCTCGCCATCGCGTTTGGATGGCAAAACGTGCTGGGGCTGGCACTGGTGCCGCTCTCCATCGTCTTCATTGCGTTTCTCATCATGGCCAAGGACGCGCCTGAGGCGCCTCCACCCAAAACTCTGAGCCAATATCTGTCCGTGCTGAAGGATCGGGATGCCTGGTGGTTCATGTTTTTTTACTCCGTCACCTTCGGCGGCTTTGTGGGGCTTTCTTCCTCGCTTGTGATTTATTTCAACACGCAATACGGGCTCGAACCTAAAATGGCGGGCTTCTTCACCGCCGCATGCGTTTTTGCAGGCTCTATGGTGCGGCCGTTGGGCGGGAACCTGGCAGACCGCATTGGCGGCGTCAAATCGCTTTCTGTGGTGTACGCAATTTCCGCTGCCTCCCTGATGCTGGCCAGTTTTGGATTGCCGCAGTCGTGGATGGCACTCCTCGTGTTCATGATTGCGATGCTGGCACTGGGCATGGGCAATGGCGCCGTTTTCCAGCTGGTCCCTCAGCGCTTTCGCAAGGAAATTGGGGTCATGACAGGGCTCGTGGGCATGGCAGGGGGCATGGGCGGTTTCTATCTAGCCTCTTCGCTCGGGTACTCACGCCAGATGACGGGCAGCTACCAGGCGGGGCTGCTGATTTTCGCGGCGCTGGCCGTGCTGGCGCTGGCCGGGCTGTCCGGCGTCAAGTTGCGCTGGCGCACCACCTGGGGCGCATCCCACCTGACCACCGCCCGCATTTGATCAGCTCATGAACGCCCCCGTGACGCCAGCACTGGACGGCTTTACCTCAGTCTCCATGGGCTGCGCCAGCAGCATGGGCAGCCGTTCCCGAAACGAGGATTTCATGGGGGCCACCCTGCCCGCTGGGGAGATGCTGGCACAGAAGGGCAATCTGTTTGCCGTGGCAGACGGGGTGGGCGGCCATGCCAAGGGAAGAGAAGCCGCTGAATTCGCGGTGCGCAGCCTTCTCTGCGATTACTATTCCACCCCCGATACACTGGGCGTAGCCAAGTCACTGCACAAGGTGCTTGACGCCACCAACCGATGGCTGTTCTCGCAGGCACGGAGAACACCGGAATCGGCAGGCATGGCCGCCACGCTCACCGCCCTGGTGCTGCGGGACAACCGATTTCACTTGGTTCACGTGGGAGATTCACGCGCCTACCTGCTGCGCGGCGGCGACTTCATCCAACTGACCGAAGACCACACCTGGCCACATCCCGAATTCAGCAATGTGTTGGCCCGTGCCATGGGGCTGGATGAAAATCTCCGGCTGGATCACCTGGAAGGCGAAATCCAGCCGGGAGACCGCTTTCTGCTATGCACCGACGGCCTGTGGAACGAAGTGCCGGATTCACGCCTGAAAACCCTGCTGGCGCAGCATGGTGACCCGCAGGATGCCGCTGATGACTTGCTCCGGGCAGCCGGGCACCCTAAAAGTGCGGACAACTGCACCTGCACCGTGATCCATGTGCATGACGTGAAGCAGGCCGGATTTTCTGGCGCTCTTGATATGGGTCGTGATCTGGTTGTCCCACCACGACTGAAGCCTGGCGAAATGATCGATGGGATGACCGTGCAATCAGTGCTGCATGTATCGCGATCCACCCTGCTTTATCGGGTGCAGCGGCGCACGGCACAAGGCGAGGAATCGCTCGTTCTGAAAACCCTGAAGCCCGAAGCCGCTGACGAGGAATCCGTCTCGGCGCTGATACATGAGGAATGGCTGGCACGACGCGTGGTCAGCCGCACATTTCCCACCGTGCAGTCTCATCCCCTGCGCAGCCGGCTGTATTACCTCATGTCCTGGCATGAGGGAGAAACCCTGGCGTCGCGCTTGCGTCGCGGTCATCGCTTCCACCCCGAGGAAGTGGCTCATATCGGGACGCGCCTGCTGCGCAGCATTGCAGAACTGCATCGGCTGGGCATCCTGCACCGCGACATCAAGCCGGATAACCTGTTGTGGGATACCTCAGGCCAGCTGGTGGTTCTGGATCTGGGCGTGGCGGCATCGGAACGGGACCACCTGAACGAAATCAACAACCCGGGAACTCCGTCCTACATGGCACCGGAGTTGTTTACCGGAACCCCCTGCAGCGAGTCGAGCGATTTGTATGCCTGTGGCGTCACCCTCTATGAATTGCTCACACGTAAATTCCCCTACGGCGAAATAGAGCCTTTCCAGCACCCCCGCTTTCGGGAGCCTGTCCCTCCCTCCCGCTACCGGCCTGATATTCCCTCCTGGCTGGAGAACCTGCTGCTGAAAGCCTGCGCGCTGAACCCTGCAAGCCGTTTTGAAACGGCGGAGGAATTCCTGCTGGCGCTGGAGCGCGGCGCAAATCGCCCACTCGTCCGCCCGCGCCGGGCGCCGCTGGTGGAACAGCATCCCGCCTTTTTTATGAAGGCACTGGCCAGCCTGTCGCTCCTGGGCAATCTGGCTGCCTTGTACTTTCTCAGCCGTCACTGACAACCGATACTGCCATGGCACACGCGCAAACTGTTCGCTCCACCTGTCCCTACTGCGGCGTGGGGTGTGGCCTGCTCATCCAGGTCGAAAACGACAGGATCATTGACGTTTCGGGCGATCCGTCCCACCCGGCCAACCTGGGGCGACTTTGCACCAAAGGTTCCACGTTGCTGCAGTCGGCTCGTCCCGAAGGGCGCCTCAGGCATCCCGAGCTGCGCCGAACGCGATCGGCTGCGCGCCAGCAAGCCTCCTGGCCCGAGGCCTTGCAGTTTGCGGCGACCCGGTTCGCTGAAATCATTCGCAACCACGGCCCGGATGCCGTCGGTTTTTATCTCTCGGGGCAGCTTCTGACTGAAGACTATTATGTGTTCAACAAGCTGGCCAAAGGGTTCATCGGCACAAACAATGTGGACACCAACTCGCGCCTTTGCATGTCGAGTGCCGTCATGGCCTACAAGCAAACCCTGGGTGCCGATGCCCCTCCTTGCGCCTATGAGGATGTGGAACAGGCGGATTGCGTACTGATTGCGGGCAGCAATCCGGCATACGCCCACCCCGTTCTGTATCGCCGCCTGGAAGCGGCAAAAGGCGAATCCAGCCGGATGAAGGTGATCGTTGTGGACCCGCGACGAACCCTCACAGCCGCAGCCGCTGACCTGCATCTGCCCATCCTTCCCGGAACAGATGTCTGGCTGTTCAACGCCATGCTGCATGTGCTGATCTGGGAGGGACATCTGGACCGGGACTTCATTGCCAACCACACCACAGGATTTTCCGCGTTGAGCGAAGCGGTACGTGATGTGACGCCGTCGGTCGCCGCCAGCCTATGCGGAGTCCCTGCCCAGTCCATCATCAGGGCTGCCCGGTGGTGGGGCGAAGCCAAGGCTCCCTTGAGTCTGTGGTGCCAGGGTCTCAATCAGTCCCATCACGGCACGCACAGCGGCGCAGCGCTCATTGCGCTGTCGCTTGCCACCGGAAAAATCGGCAAGCCTGGCTGCGGCCCCTTTTCCCTGACCGGACAGCCCAATGCCATGGGCGGTCGGGAAGTGGGCGGAATGGCCACGATGCTGTCGGGACATCGCGACCTGGGTCGCCCGGATGACCGTGCCGAAGTTGCGCGGTTATGGGACATTCCTTCCGTGCCCGAGAAACCCGGCCTGACCGCAGTGGAAATGTTCGAATCCGCACGCCAGGGGGCACTCAAGGCACTCTGGATTGTCTGCACCAACCCTGCCCATTCCATGCCGCAACAACCCCTGATTCGGGAGGCGCTTGAGCGCTGTGATTTCGTGGTGGTGCAGGAGGCTTATGCCACCACTGAAACAGCGGCCTTTGCCGATTTGCTGTTGCCGGCCAGTACCTGGGGCGAAAAGAACGGAACAGTCACCAATTCCGAGCGACGCATCACGCGCGTTCATGCGGCGGTGGCTCCGCCAGGAGATTGTAGGGCCGATTGGCAGATTGCCCGGGATTTTGGTTTTGCCTTGGGCGAGCTCCTGGGGCGTGCCGGGGACGCGCGACGACTGCTTTCCTTTCAGGAGCCGGAAGCCGTATTCAGGGAACACGTGGAAACCACCCGCGGACGAGACCTTGACATCACCGGGCTTTCCTATCATCTACTGGACACCTGCGGCCCACAGCAGTGGCCATTTCCTGCAGGAGCCAGGGAAGGGAAAAAGCGGCTCTACCCCGATGGGGTGTTCCCCACTGCCGATGGCCGGGCCCGTTTTGTAGTGCCTGTGACGACACTGACGCGAGAAAAAACTGATTCCCGTTTTCCTTTAAGACTCACCACCGGCCGGTTAAGGGATCAATGGCACACCCTGACCCGAACCGGGCGGGTGCCTCAGCTGTGGAATCATGCCCCTGAACCCGGCATTGAACTGAATGCCGGGGATATGGAGCGCAGGGGGATCGCACCCGGATCCCTGGTGAAAGTTTCGAACCCGCGTGGCTCGGTGGTTCTCAAGGCCTTTCCTTCCACAGAATTGGCCGCCGGGCAGAGCTTCATCGCCATGCACTGGGGCAGAGGCCACCTTAACAGTAGCGGCGCCAATGAACTGACCCTGAACGAATTTGATCCGTACTCAAAGCAACCGGAACTCAAGCATGCCGCCATCCGGGTGGAGCCCGCTCATCTGCCTTATAAGGCCGTCTTCCTTCGCACCGCCTGCGAAGAGGAAGCCGCCACATCGCTCGTGCTGGAATTGGCTGATCGCCTGGCGCCGCTGCTGCCACGCTTTGGCTACGCGGCACTTCGCCTGGCAGGCCGAAGCCATCCCGTGCTGGTACTTCAGGTCGCACACGACAAGCCCATTTCCCCTGATTGGCTGGTCGAGCTTGATTCAGGTTTTGGGCTGCAGGACGACGCCTGCATCAGCTATCACGACCCACTGCGCCACATCACCAAAAAAGCCCTGGTGGAACGGGAACGCCTGACAGGAATACGGCTATCGGGGGAAACAGCGGCCGCTGCCTGGCTGGAAAACATCATGGTGGAAAATCTTGAAATTGCCGGGCTGCGCCGGTGGCTGCTGGCCCCGATGTCGATGCCGCCGGACCGGCTTCCACCCACCGGCCGTGCCATTTGCAATTGCCACAACGTCACGGAATCACAGATTGTCAAAGAAATAAGAAATGGTGCGACCCTGGATCAACTCAAGGCCAGTCTTCGCTGCGGTACGCAATGTGGATCCTGTTTGCCTGAAATCACGCAGATGATAAGGGAGGCTGCCCTGGTGACGGTACCGTAGTGCCAGCCGGCCGAGGCTGTCGAGTTAAGCATAATGTGGCGATATTGACACTTATTGCTTTACTGCGAACTTTGACTTGAATTGCTTTATCTGAATTAGGTCCAACTCGATCTGACAGAATGTGTCGGGTCACGACCCATTGCTGACTTTCGTGTCAGCTATTGCTGAAAGTCGGGAAGCGACCCACTGCCGACTTTCAGTCTCCCGCCTACTGAAAAGCGGGGAACAGCTTACAGCGGCCCAAGACCGCAGCTGAATTCCAACCTTCAGCGAATTTCGAAAACGAGCAAAAAAACAATAGGCGGCATGACGCCATCTCACTATGTCAATTCCCCTGGTAATAAAGGCGTTATTTACCATGGGCCCCGAAGCGGAGTGTTACTGGAAACGGGGTACCCCGCTTTGACTAAGTATGTCGGCTCTGCAAGTTCTGATTTTTCGGCTTCCCGTTAAGAGGATGCTTCCTGTGGTTCCAAATTCACTACTGGTGGAATTTGTATTGGACGTTTTGTTTTCCAGATTATCGCAACGATGACGAAGACAGCGGCACTGACCATTGTTGCGGTGTAGAGATTCAGCCCCGACCCGCCTCGTTCGGCACTTTTTGCCAGCCAGTCTCCGGCAGCGGTTCCTGTGATACGGGCCAACAGTACTCCAAACCAGTAAAGGGCCGTCACGGCAAGGTAGCTTCGATAGCCAGTCATGACGAAGACGCCGGTAACTATGGACAGCGGCGCAGCTGCCGTAGATAAGCCCATCGCCTGCCATAGGGCATCACCTGCAGCCGTGCCCAGCACTCCGGCAAACATCATGGCAGCCCAGTAATTCCAAGGTGTTTCAGGAACGAACGGTACAGAAATGGGTTTTGTGCGCTGTGACTGCCAGTAGAGCGAATAGACCAGGAGTGGCAGGCCCAGCAGCAGGAAAATCGCGGTCAGCGAGAATGACAGATCATCTGACAGCATGTCGGCAATATTGGTGGCTGCTGTTCGTATGATGAGTATCAAAGCCCAGAAGTACGATTCTTGCGGGCGCTCACTGCGTTGCGCGAGAAGATAAACCAGCAAGAACATCACAAGCAGTATGGGAAATGGTCCGAGATGCTTCAATCCAAAAATCCGTGTTTGATCGCCAAATGCCAGACGGAAGAGGTGCACCATCAAATCGCCTGTATTGGTGCCCAAGACACTAACCAGATTGAGTAGTACCCAATAGCGCAGATTGATGAGCGGATTGTGCTGATTTTTCATGTGGATTTCCCTTTTCCACATGCTAAAGCAGCCGTATTACGATTGTGTGATTCAATCGTTAGGGTGATGAAGCAACCTGCTAAGGGTTTCAGGAGCAATATTCAAATACTGAGCCAGCTCTTTCTTTGATAGCAATTCAATCAGTTCTGGATGTTTGCGTTGAAACCGTGCCATTCGTCCCGCAGCATCCAGTAGGTGTAGCGTGATGGTGTGAGCCATGATGTCACTCATGTGGCTCATGACCTGATATTCAAAGTCATGCTTGATGGCTGGATGATCATCCAAAAACTGTTTCCATACGGGCATGGAACACTTGGCCACTGTGGCTTTGCTGAGTGCCATGATGCTGTAGGGCGCTCGGGTACCCAAGGACCAGGCCGCGTAGCAGGTTTCAAACGCCCCTTCACCTGCAAACCGCAGTGTCATCTCCTTGCCCTGCTTGTTGGTCACCACCCGCTTGAGCAGCCCTTCAAGAATGAAGAACTGGCCCATTTCACTGCACCCTTGGGTCAGAAGGGCTTCGTCTTTGGCGATTTCAACCACTGACAGAATTTTTTCCAGATCGCCCCATTCGGCCTCGCTGAGATTATGCAACGCAACATTCCGTCGCAGCTGTCCCAGCACTTGGCATCGAAGCGGGTGCTGGGCGAGCGGAATTTCGTTCCAGGAATGGCTACAGCTTGTTTTCATGGCAGAGCAGGCTATGAATCTATAGGAATTTCAGTTATAAAATTACTCGAATTTATAATCATTCATGCGGCATACTACCGAATTCAAATAAAAACACAACAGGTTGGAGTAGCGAGCTGCTGAATGGAACTACAAAAATAAAAAACCGCCGGTTGGCCATTCGGCGGTCAAAGGAGTGTTCATATACAAAAGTATCATCTAAGTCATAAAGAGATCATTCTTGTTTCTTATCCCTACAACAGGCAATTACTGATATGCGCCAGGAAACCTAAGCCAATGCATCCCAACACGCGAGCAGCGATTGCTTACATTGTGTCGGCCTTGGCGAATGGCAAAACGAGCGCAGGGGTGTTTGACTATGCTCAGTGCAAATCCTATTTGTTTAGCGGGAGCGTATCTCGCAGCTTTATCTCACTGCTTGATCTCGATCGCCTGTGTCTAATATCGGGACAGTGCGACCGACTCTACGATCAGGGGCGAAAGGCTTACGTTTCGCTTTCGCTAGGGAACAACCATTTCACGGGGTATGATTTGAACGATTCCCTTCAATTTTGTGGCGATGTCAATGACCATACAGTCACTTTAAATGAACTGGGCACAGCAACACGTTTCAGTTTTCGCATATTCTGAAATTAGCCTTGGTCAATTTTGGAAGCCTTCCGAAATTACCTAAAAAAATCTGCTGGAAAATTTCGATGCCGGATCTCTGTTCATGGATAGTACTCTACCCATCAGGCAGGTTTTAGAGTCAAACTGTCGATCAACTGACCACCCACTAGAATTCGTATAAGACAGCTTCTGGCCGGCAGCCCGCATACGGCATCCTACCAATAGCAGCCATCCCCATATCAGCACAACATCAGATTCCGATCAACAACCAAGGAGTCTGAGATGGAAACTATTCACAAGCGTGAAGCCTGGAACAAGGGAAAGCTAGTCGGTCAGAAACCACCCCTTAAACCGAAGGACATATGGGCAATTCGGATCCACCTACAGAACTCACATGCGGTGCGCGACCTTGCCATGTTCAACTTAGCCATAGATAGCAAATTGCGCGGCTGTGATCTCTTCAGCTAGCGAGTAAACGATGTAACCCATGGAAGCCAAGTTCTTCCCAGGGCGATGGTTAACCAGAAGAAAACACAGCGACCCGTGCAATTCGAATTGACGGAACCGACGAGAACGGCCTTATCAGCATGGCTTGAGAAGTCCCATCTTCGGGGGGATCAGTTCTTGTTTCCGAGCAGGGTGGCACGATCCCCTCATGTCTCGACTCGCCAATATGCAAGGATCGTTCATCACTGGGTCGAAGCTGCCGGGCTTGATACGTCGGCCTTCGGGACGCATTCCATGAGACGAACCAAAGCAACGCTTATTTACAAGCGCACGAAAAACTTGCGGGCGGTTCAATTGTTACTTGGTCATTCGAAGCTGGAAAGCACAGTCAGATACCTTGGCATCGAGGTGGATGACGCCCTGGAAATTTCGGAGCAGACTGAAATCTAGCAGCCAATGGAGCGGCCGCGTGGTTCATGCCATGCGGCCGCGTTCAGGCGCTCATGTTGCATGAGCGCTGCCGGCCATAAGCAGGCACGTTTCGTTAGCGCTGGATTAGAATTCGAGATTGCCATTGATTTTCGTGGAAAGGTCATCATGGACAACAAAAAGCACTGGGAACAAGTTTATGCCACCAATGCGTCGAATGCTGTCAGTTGGTTTCAGGAGCATGCTGAACAGTCGATGCGACTCATACAGGGCACTGGGGTCGGCAAAGATGCAGCGATTATCGATGTGGGTGGTGGCACTTCCACTCTGATTGACGATTTGCTTTTCGAAGGCTACACAAATATTACCGTTCTTGACTTGTCTGCCAAAGCGCTGGAAGTCACAAGGCGACGATTAGGCAATCGTGCTGATTCTGTAACTTGGCTTGAGGGTGATGTTACACAATTGACTCTATCTGCTCAGCATTATGACCTTTGGCATGACCGTGCGGTATTTCACTTCCTTACAGATCCTATTGACCGCCATGCCTATGTCCAGCAAGCCATGCGGTCTGTTCGACCTGGCGGCCATGTGATAGTTGCCACCTTTGCAGAGGATGGCCCGGAAAAATGCAGCGGCCTCCCTACAATGCGCTATTGCCCCGAATCACTGCACGCTGAATTTGGCAATGCATTTCAGTTGCTTGGGCATGAAAAAGTAGGCCATCACACGCCTTTTGGTACGGAACAAAAATTCACCTATTGCTATTGCAGAATGGAATGACAGCTTTGGGTCGGTAGTGTGCGTTCGCCAGAACGGGAAGCCGTCATTCGGAGCAGAATTTGGCCCAAGGTCAGTTGACTGCCTGACATCAGCCATCCCACTGACGATAGCTGAACGGCAGGTCAGGCCGATGATTTGCCCTCCGCTTCATTCCTATGCAGAGCTGATTTTTTGTAGAGCGGTTTTAAGTGGCCCCGAATTTGCCACAATTTTGCCACAGTGAAAGTGTGGCATCAGGTAGTTTTGGGTAGTTTGGAGTAACTTGGGATAATCAGAAAAATATTGATATTCAGGGGGTTGGGTGGGGTGACGGATGGGATTCGAACCCACGACAACCGGAATCACAATCCGGGACTCTACCAGCTGAGCTACCGCCACCACCGAAGACAAACCAGCATTCTACAACATGGCGTGCCCGACAGGAATCGAACCTGTAACCCCCAGCTTAGAAGGCTGGTGCTCTATCCGGTTGAGCTACGGGCACTTGTCGGAACACGTTCAAATTCTGGTCGGGGTGGAGAGATTCGAACTCCCGACATCCTGGTCCCAAACCAGGCGCGCTACCAGGCTACGCTACACCCCGAACCCTCAATTATCCGGGGAGCGCATCGAAAAATCAAATTACTGAATCACATCCGCCCCGGGGGGTGGCGTGAAATGGAAGGTGTCCGGCGCAAAATGGGGCGCCATCTTGAAGCCGCTAAAGCGGATGAGGATGGTGTGGCCGAAATTATCATGCAGTTCCATGCGTGCCAGCGAAGTCCCGTCAAAACCCAGGCGCACGCGCTCAAACCCCGAATCGCGGGTCTTGGGGATGGCCAGCACCCATTCGAGTCCGTCGGACTGTCCGTCTTCCTGCAGGCTGAAACCCTTTTCCAGGGCATTGTCTCCCGCCAGGATGGCAGCCGGGGTCGAGCCCAGGCTGTTGGACAGTTTCTTGCGCGTCACCTGCTTGAGGTCGGGGTCCCAGATCCAGAGCGTCTGCCCGTCCCCCACGATGGTCTGGGGATAAGGCTTCAGGTACTCCCACCGAAAACGTCCCGGGCGGGAAAACTGGAACAGCCCGCTGCTTGTGCTGCCGGCCTGACCGCTCTTGGCGCTCAGGTTGGTCTGCGTGAACTGGGCCTCCCCGCTCTTCGTGTCCTGCACGAAGGCACGCAGCCGATCCAGACCGCCTGCGAAGGCACCCTGTGCACTCAACAGCAAGGCAACCAGCGCGCCCGCTCCCACATGTCGCCACTTCAGATTCATTCCTTTCCTCCCGGGGCCAATACTTCCCGATTGCCGTTGGTGGCCATGGAGGACACCAGTCCGGCCCGTTCCATGTCTTCGATCAGGCGTGCCGCACGGTTGTAACCAATGCGAAGGTGTCGCTGCACCAGGGAAATGGATGCCCGGCGCGACTGCAGCACCACCGCCACAGCCTGGTCATAAAGGGGGTCTTTCTCCCCTTCGGCCGCATCGCCACCGCCTGCCTCAAGTTCTGCTGCCGCAGCGGCGCCGCCATCCAGCAGCCCCTCCACGTAATTGGGTTCACCCTGGCGCTTGAGGAAATCCACCACGTGGTGCACTTCATGATCTGCCACATACGCGCCATGCACCCGTTGGGGATAACCCGCGCCCGTGGGCAGGTAGAGCATGTCGCCCTGACCCAGCAGGGCTTCCGCCCCCATCTGGTCGAGGATGGTACGGGAATCCACGCGGCTCGACACCTGGAAGGAAATGCGCGTGGGGATGTTGGCCTTGATGAGTCCGGTGATCACGTCCACTGACGGACGCTGCGTGGCCACGATGAGGTGTATGCCCGCCGCGCGCGCCTTCTGGGCGATGCGCGCGATCAGCTCTTCCACCTTCTTGCCCACCACCATCATGAGGTCGGCCAGCTCGTCGATCACCACCACCACGTTGGGCAGCGGCGTGAGCGGCTCCGGCTCTTCCGGCGTCAGGCTGAAGGGATGGGGAATCTTTTCCCCGGCCTTTTCGGCCTCATCGATCTTGTGGTTGTAACCGGCCAGATTGCGCACGCCCAGGGCGGACATGAGCTTGTAGCGCTTGTCCATTTCGGCCACGCACCACTGCAGCGCGTGGGCAGCTTCCTTCATGTCCACTACCACCGGCGCCAACAAGTGGGGAATGCCGTCATACACGGAAAGCTCCAGCATCTTGGGGTCCACCAGAATGAGCCGCACCTGCTGCGGGGTGGCCTTGTAGAGCAGGCTCAAGATCATGGCGTTGATGGCTACGGACTTGCCTGATCCGGTGGTGCCGGCCACCAGCAGGTGGGGCATCCTGGCCAGATCCACCACCACCGGGTTGCCGGCAATGTCCTTGCCCAGCGCCAGCGCCAGGGGGGAACCCATGTCGCCGTACACGGCCGAGCCGATGATTTCCGACAGGCGCACCACCTCCCGCCGCGGATTGGGGATTTCAAGGCCCATGCAGCTTTTTCCGGGAATGGATTCCACCACCCGGATGCTGCCTACGGACAGCGCGCGCGCCAGATCCTTGACGAGGTTCACGATCTGGCTGCCCTTGACGCCCACCGCCGGCTCGATTTCATAGCGGGTGATGACCGGGCCGGGATAGGCCGCCAGCACTTTGACTTCCACGTTGAAGTCGGCAAGCTTGCGCTCGATCAGGCGCGAAGTGAATTCAAGCGTTTCAGGAGAAAGGGTTTCGCCCTGGACTTCAGCCATGTCGAGCAGGGACAAGGGGGGCAGGTCGGAGTCCGGCAGGTCCAGGAACAGGGGCACCTGCTTTTCCTTCACGGCTCTTGCCGACGGCAGGATCTGCGGCGGAGGCGGGGCAATCACCAGGGGGGCCTGGGTATCCAGCTGCTTGCGCGCTTCCACCACCACGGCTTCGCGCGCCTCTTCCGCCTTGCGCCCCACGCGGCGATCCTGCCAGGCGCGTGCGCGCTCGATGGAGCCCAGTACGACGCGTTCAGCCTGGGTCCCCACCCATTCCGCCACCTGAATCCAGGAAGTGCCAGTCAGCAGCGAGAAACCGATGGCGGCGCTGGTCACCAGCAGCATGAGCGCACCGCTCACCCCAAAGGAAGTGGCCAGAAAGTCTGCCAGTTCGCATCCCACCACGCCGCCGGCTCCACTGCAGGCCCCGGGCCCGCTGGGGTGCAACGGCAGCTCGAAGCGCGCTCCGGCAAAACGCATGGCCTCGATGCTGGCGCTGGAAAGCAGCAGCAGCCAGAAGCCGCCAGTCATGGCCAGCACCCAGTGACGCTGGCGCCGGGGCTGCTCGATGCCAAGCGACTGTTCGCGTTCGGCCACCACCGCGCGGTATCCGCGCCAGGCCGCAAGCACCAGGGCCAGCACAAACCAGGCTGCGGAAAATCCGAACAGGTAGAGCAGCAGGTCGGAGGTCCAGGCTCCAAAGCGGCCGCCGGCATTGGCCACGCCCCTGGAAGCGGCGCCCACGGACCAGCCGGGATCGCTGCGGTGATAGGTGACGAGCACCATGGCGAGATAGAGGGCCGCCAGCGCAACCAGCCCCAGCAGGGCTTCGCGCAGCAGCCGCGCCAACTTGGCAGGCATGGTGGAAGATGACATGCGCGGATTATAGCCCGTCTGCCCAGTGCTATACTTTTCTCTTTTGTGCAGGGGAAATCCATGAGCAGCACGCCGCGTCACAGCCGTCTTCTGATCCTGGGGTCCGGACCGGCCGGCTACACGGCCGCGGTGTACGCCGCCCGCGCCAACCTCCAGCCGGTGCTCATCACCGGACTGGCCCAGGGAGGACAGTTGATGACCACCACCGAAGTGGACAACTGGCCGGCAGACCCCACCGGCGTGCTGGGCCCCGACCTGATGCAGCGCTTCCAGCAGCATGCGGAACGCTTCCACACGGAAATCATTTTCGACCACATCCACACGGCCAGCCTGAAAGACCGCCCGTTCCTGTTGCAGGGAGACAGTGGCAGCTACAGCTGCGACGCCCTCATCATTGCCACCGGCGCTTCCGCCCTTTATCTGGGCCTGCCTTCCGAGCAGTCCTACATGGGCAAGGGCGTGTCCGGGTGCGCCACCTGCGACGGCTTCTTCTACCGCAACGAGGACGTGGCCGTGGTGGGCGGGGGCAATACGGCCGTGGAGGAAGCGCTCTACCTGAGCAACATCGCCCGCAGCGTGACCGTCATCCACCGCCGCGACAAGCTGCGCGCCGAGCCCATCCTGGTGGACCAGTTGCTGGAAAAATCCCGCAGCGGCAACGTGCGCATGATGTGGAACCACACCCTGGACGAAGTGCTGGGCGACGCCAGCGGCGTCACGGGCGTGCGCATCAGGGGCACGCAGGACGAGCGTACGCAGGACCTTGCCCTGAAGGGCGTGTTCATCGCCATCGGGCACCGCCCCAACACCGAACTGTTCACGGGCCAGCTGGAGATGGACAACGGCTACATCGTGACCCAGTCCGGACGCAACGGTGGCTTCACCCACACCAGCATTCCCGGCGTCTTCGCGGCCGGCGATGTCCAGGATCACGTGTATCGCCAGGCGGTCACCAGCGCCGCCACGGGCTGCATGGCCGCACTGGACGCCCAGCGTTACCTGGAGAATCTTGCCCAGCCGGCATGAAGCGCCCGCTGATCCTGATCCTGCTGTTCGTGCTGCTGTGGGCGGCGGGACTTTCCACGCGCAGCATCACGCGCCCGGACGAGGGGCGCTACGCCGAAATTGCGCGTGAAATGGCCGTGAGCGGCGACTGGGTGGTGCCCCACCTGAACGGCATCCCCTATTTCGAAAAACCGCCGCTGCAATACTGGGCCACGGCAACCGCCATCGACCTGCTGGGCCCCACCCCGCTCGCCGCGCGGCTGTGGACCGCCCTGCTGGGCCTGCTGGGCATCGCGGCCGTGTGGCGTTTTGGCAACCGACTGTTCGGCCACGGTGTTGGCGTGCGCGCAGCGCTCGTGCTGGCGGGCAGCCTGTACTATGCGGCCCTGGGCCACGTGAATTCCCTCGACATGGGGGTGAGCGTGTGGATGACGCTGGCCGTCTGTGCCTTTCTTGCGGCCCAGGTGGGCGACCGGCGCTGGATGTGGCTGGCCTGGGCTGCGGCCGCGGCCGGCTTTCTGAGCAAGGGGCTGATGGCGCTGGCCTTGCCCGGCGGTACCCTGCTGCTCTACACCCTGTGGACGCGCGACACCTCCCCCTGGAAGCGGCTGGAAATCCTGCGCGGCCTGCCGATATTCCTGCTGCTGTCCGTACCCTGGCTGGTGCTGGCGGCAGGACGCCATCCGGAATTCCTGCATTTCTTCTTCATCCACGAGCACCTGGAGCGCTTCACCACCACCGTGCACCGGCGCGTGGAACCGGCCTGGTATTTCCTGCCCATCCTGCTGGCAGGGCTCCTGCCCTGGACCACCCTGTTTCCGGCCAGCGTCCTGCGGCCCCTGCGCGGCCTGCGCTCGCGCACCTTTTCCCCGCAGCGCTTCCTGGCGCTTTACGCCCTGTTCATTGTGGTTTTTTTCAGCCTGTCCGGCTCCAAGCTGCCGTCCTACATCCTGCCGGCTTTCCCCGCCATGGCGCTGCTCATGGGGCGCCTGCTGATGCAACGCGAAACCCTGCCTGCAAGCCTGTCCTGGCTGGCTTTCGGCTGGGCCATTGCGCTGACAGGCGGGGCATTTTTGCTCGCCTTTCCTTCCCACTTGGGGCTTTCAATCGACATGGACCCCGACATGGTGGCGCCCTACCAGGGTTTCTCCAGCTGGATTCTGGCCGCCGGCATCGCCATGGCTGCCGGCGCCTGGCTTGCCGCGCGCTGGCGCGCACGCGCCCTGCCAGCACTCACCGCGCTTTCCCTGTGCAGCCTGCTGTCCGTGCAGTGCCTGATGCTGGGCAGCGAACACCTGGCGCCGATCACCTCAAGCCGCCAACTGGCGCTCGACCACGCCACGCTATTTCGCGAGGCCACGCACATCTACAGCATCGCCACCTACGACCAGACGCTCGACTACTATATGCAGCGCACGGTGGTGCCCGTGGCATTTGAGGATGAGCTCGCCTTCGGCCTGTCGCTGGAACCCCGTCACGCCATTCCCACGCTCGAAGCCTTCCGCCCGGTGTGGGAAGACGACCGTGGCGCAATCGCCCTCATGGAACCTGCCATGTACGATGCCCTGGTCGCCCGCGGCTGGCCCATGCGCCTGATTTCCCGGGACAGTCGCCGTGTTATAGTGGCGCGCATATGAGTCCGGCCAGTTTTTCCCTGATCCTCACCGGCGTGCTGCTCAATGCCGCCGCCCAGCTGTTGCTGAAAGCCGGAACCAACGCCATCGGCCACTTCGAATTTCAGTGGCGCAACCTGGTTCCGATCGGCTGGCAGGTGGCGACCGAACCCCACATTCTGGGCGGGCTGGCCTGTTATGCCATCAGCGTGGTGGTGTGGATCATGGCCCTCTCGCGCGTGCCGGTGTCCATGGCCTACCCCATGCTGTCCATCGGCTATGTGGTCAATGCCGTGGCCGCCTATTGGCTGCTGGGAGAATCCCTGCCCGCAGTGCGCGTGGCCGGCATTTTCGTCGTCATTCTCGGAGTGTTCCTCATTGCTCGCAGTTAAGCCCGATTCCACCCTGCCGTTCCTGCCCTTTGCGCGGCCGACCATCGACGAAACCATGGTGCAGGCGCTGGCCGACACGCTGCGTTCGCTCTGGATCACGTCAGGTCCCCAGGTGCTGGCTTTTGAAAAGGCCCTTTCCGAATACCATGGTGGACGCCCCGTGCGCGTGTTCTCTTCGGCCACGGGCGCGCTGGAAGTGGCACTGCTCACGCTGGGCATCGGCCCGGGCGATGAAGTCATCATGCCAGCGCAAACATTTTTTTCCTGCGCCAATGCCATTGCCCGCACCGGGGCCCGCCCGGTGTTCGTGGATGTGGATCCCGTCACGCGCAACATGGATCTGGCCGCGACCAAAGCCGCCATCACGGCGCGCACGCGAGTGCTCCTGCCCACCCATTTTGCCGGACTGCCCCTCGACATGGACGCCCTGTATGCCCTGGCGCGCGAGCACGGCCTGCGCGTGATCGAAGATGCGGCACTGGCCATCGGCAGCCGCTGGAAAGGCCAGCGCATCGGCAGCTTTGGCGACATCGCCAGCTTCAGCTTCCATCCCAACAAGAACATGACCACCATCGAAGGCGGGGCATTGGTGCTCGCCGACGAGGCGGAAGCCCGGCGTGCCGAACAGTTCCGCTTTCACGGCATTGCCCGCCTGCCCGACGGCACGCGCGACGTGGTGGTGGTGGGCGGCAAGTACAACCTGCCGGACGTGAACGCGCGCCTGGGATTGCTGCAGCTGGCCCGGCTGGAAGAATTCACCGCCCGCCGCCATCAGCTGGTGGCGCGCTATTTTGAACGCCTGGAAACCGACCCGCCGTGCCAGTTGCCGGCACGTGGTGACGAGGGCCACAGCTGGAATTTCTTCGCGCCCCTGCTGCCGCTGCAGCGCCTGGCGTGGAGCCGCAAGCAGATCATGGACGCGCTGGCCGCACGCGGCATCGGAACCGGCATCTCCTATGAGGCGGTGCATCTCACCACCCAATACCGTGCGCTGGGCCATCGTGAAGGTGATTTTCCCCATGCCGAACGGATCGGCCGGGAAACCCTGACCCTGCCCCTTTTCCCCACCATGCAGGACACGGACGTGGACCGGGTGTGCGATGCCCTGCGCGCCGTGCTGCACGACGCCCGACAGTGAACACGCCCATGCCCAGCCAGCCACGCGTTTCCGTCATCATTCCGGTCTACAACGAGGAAGCCGGGCTGCAAGCCCTGTTCGACCGCCTTTATCCGGCGCTCGACGCCCTGGCCATCCGCTACGAAATCATCTTCATCAACGACGGCAGCCGCGACCGCTCCCCTGCCCTCCTGCGCCAGCAGTTCGAGCAGCGCCCGGACGTGACACGGGTCATCCTGCTTAACGGCAACTACGGCCAGCACATGGCCATCATGGCGGGTTTCGAACAGGCCCGGGGCGAGCGCATCGTGACGCTGGATGCCGACCTGCAGAATCCTCCCGAGGAAATCGGCAAGCTGCTCTCCGCCATGGATGCGGGCCACGACTGCGTGGGCACCATCCGCCAGAACCGCCAGGACAGCACCTGGCGACGCTGGGCGTCGCGCCTGATGAACCGCCTGCGCGAGCGCATCACGCGCATCCACATGACGGACCAGGGCTGCATGCTGCGCGCCTACGACCGCAAAATCGTGCAGGCCATCGTGTCCTGCCGCGAAGTGAATACCTTCATTCCGGCGCTGGCCTACACTTTTGCCGCCCGCCCCACGGAAGTGGAAGTGCGCCACGAGGAACGCGCCGCCGGCGAGTCCAAGTATTCCCTGTACAGCCTGGTGCGCCTCAATTTCGACCTGGTGACCGGTTTTTCGGTCATGCCCCTGCAGCTTTTTTCCCTGCTTGGCATGGTGCTGTCCCTGCTCTCCGGACTGTTCGTGGTTTACCTGGTGCTGCGCCGGCTCATCATCGGGCCGGAAGCCGAAGGCCTGTTCACGCTGTTCGCCATCACCTTTTTCCTGATCAGCATCCTGCTGTTCGGCATCGGCCTGCTGGGCGAATACGTGGGCCGCATCTACCAGCAGGTGCGCGAACGCCCGCGCTTCCTGGTGGAAGCCATTCTTGAAGCCCCCACCGACATCCCGGGCCGGCATTCATGACGCGGGCGGTCGTTTTCGCCTACCACACCATCGGCGTGCGTTGCCTGGAAGTGCTGCTTGAGCACGGCATCGAGATTGCCCTGGTGGTCACCCACCGCGACAACCCGCAGGAAAATATCTGGTTTGACAGCGTGGCGGCACTGGCCCAGGCCCGCGGCCTGCCCTGCATCATGCCGGAGGACCCCAACGACCCGGCCGTAGTGGCACAGGTGCGCGCCCTGCGCCCCGACTTCCTCTTCTCCTTTTACTATCGCCACATGCTGGGGGCGGAGCTGCTGGCCCTGCCTGCGCGCGGCGCCTACAACCTGCACGGCTCCCTGCTGCCCCGTTATCGCGGCCGGGTACCCGTCAACTGGGCCGTCATCCACGGCGAAACGGAGACGGGGGCCACGCTGCACGCCATGACGGTGAAACCGGACCAGGGCGACATCGTGGCCCAGGAGCGCGTGCCCATCGGCCCGGACGACACCGCCTTCCACGTCTTCCAGCGCGTGACGGAAGCCGGCGTGAAAGCGCTGCGCGCCGCACTGGAGCCGCTGGTGGCCGGTACGGCGGCGCACCGCCGGCAGAATCTGGCTGCAGGCTCTTATTTCGGGGGGCGACGCCCGCAAGACGGCCGCATCGACTGGGGTCAGCCCGCGGCCGCCATCCACAACCTGGTACGCGGGGTTGCCCCGCCTTACCCTGGCGCCTTCACGTCCATCGACGGACGCACAGCGCGCATTCTGCGCACCAGCCTCCAGCCCCACCCGGATGCCGTGGCCCAAACCACTGGCGGCGACGGCGCCCCTCTCTACATCCTGTCCCTCGAACTGGAAGGGAAACTGGTCAGTGCCAGCGAATTCAAACAGCGTTACCCCGCAGGGGTTCGGCCTGCCTGATCTGGTATAATTGCGGTTTTAATTTGCGCAGTCGGATCCCATGAAGAAAATCCTCATTCTTGGCGTCAACGGGTTTATCGGCCACCATCTCAGCCAACGCATCCTCAACACGACCGACTGGGCCGTCTTCGGCATGGACATGCAAAGCGACCGCGTGGCCGACCTCCTTGACCACCCGCGCTTTCATTTCTTCGAAGGCGACATCACCATCAACAAGGAATGGATCGAATACCACGTCAAGAAATGCGACGTGGTGCTGCCGCTGGTGGCCATCGCCACCCCGGCCACCTACGTGCAGCAGCCGCTGCGCGTGTTCGAGCTGGATTTCGAAGCCAACCTGCCCATCGTGCGCAGCTGCGTGAAGTACGGCAAGCGCATCCTGTTCCCCTCCACCTCCGAAGTGTACGGCATGTGCCGGGACAGCGAATTCGACCCGGACCATTCGGAACTGATCCTGGGCCCCATCGAAAAGCAGCGCTGGATTTATTCCTGCAGCAAGCAGCTGATGGACCGCGTGATCTGGGGCTACGGCATGCAGGACGGCCTGGATTTCACCCTGTTCCGCCCCTTCAACTGGATCGGCGCGGGGCTCGACAGCATCCACACGCCCAAGGAAGGCAGCTCGCGCGTGATCACCCAGTTTTTCGGCCACATCGTGCGCGGCGAAAACATCAAGCTGGTGGATGGCGGCACGCAGAAACGCGCCTTCACCTACATTGACGACGGCGTTTCGGCGCTCATGAAAATGATCGAAAACAAAAACGGCGTCGCCAGCGGAAAGATCTACAACGTGGGCAACCCGTCCAACAACTATTCGGTCAAGGAACTGGCCCAGATGATGCTGAAGCTGGCCATGGAATATCCGGAATACCGGGATACGGCGCAGCGTGTGCAGCTCGTGGAAACCACCTCCGAAGCCTACTACGGCAAGGGCTACCAGGACGTGCAGAACCGTGTCCCGAAAATCGACAACACCCGCAGCGAGCTTGAGTGGGCGCCGCAGGTGACCATGGCCGATGCCCTGCGCTTCATTTTCGATTCCTACCGCGGCCAGGTGGCCGAAGCGCGCGGCCTGGTGGACTGAGCGCAGGCCATGAGCGCACCGCTGGTTGGCATCGTCATGGGCAGCAACTCGGATTGGCGTGTCATGGAACATGCCGCCAAAATGCTGGAACGTTTCGGTGTTCCCTATGAAGCGCGCGTGGTCTCGGCCCACCGCACGCCCGACCTGATGTTTGAATACGCAACCGAGGCTCGCGCCCGGGGGCTGGCCTGCATCATTGCCGGCGCCGGCGGGGCGGCCCACCTGCCGGGCATGCTGGCTGCCAAGACCACCCTGCCCGTGCTGGGCGTGCCGGTACCCAGCACCAGCCTTGCCGGACAGGATTCCCTGCTGTCCATCGTGCAAATGCCTAAAGGCATACCCGTGGCCACCTTTGCCATCGGCGAGGCCGGCGCCGCCAATGCCGCCCTCTTTGCCGTGAGCCTGCTTGCGCGCGAAATGCCGGAGCTGCCGGCGCGCCTGGAAGCCTTCCGCGCGGAACTCGCCAGCACCGTCCAATCCATGACCTTGCCTCCGCAACAACAATGAGCGAACTGCAGCACACCACCCTGGGCATCCTGGGTGGCGGACAACTGGGCCGCATGTTCACTTCCGCCGCGCGCACCATGGGATATGACGTGATCGTCCTCGATCCAGACCCCACGGCCCCCGCCGCCCATTTCGCCACGCGCCACCTGTGTGCCCCCTTTGACGACCAGGCTGCGCTGGAAACCATGGCCCGTTCCTGTGCCGCCATCAGCACGGAATTTGAAAATGCGCCGGCCGCCTCCATGGAATTCCTGGCCCGTCATTGCCCTGTGCGACCTTCCGCCAACGCAGTGGCCATTGCCCAGAACCGCATCCGGGAAAAAACGTTCTTCCGCGACAACGGATTCCCGGTGGGGCCCTTTGCCGTGGCCCGCGATGTGGATGAATTTCACCAGGCCGTGAAAGACGTCAAGTTTCCGGCCATCATCAAGACGGCCCAGTTTGGCTACGACGGCAAGGGCCAGTATCGCGTGCCCACCCCGCAGGACGCCCTGCAAGTGCTGGCGGACCATCCCGACCTGCTGCCGGTGGTGATCGAAACCCAGGTGACGCTGCGTTTGGAAATTTCCGTTCTGCTCGCGCGCGGAGCCGATGGCCAGGTGGCACTCTGGCCCGTTGCGGAAAACCGGCACCGGGACGGCATCCTGGACATCACCATTGCTCCGGCCCGCATTCGGGAGGAGCTGGCGACGCGCGCCGGAAAAATCGCTTCTGAAATCGCCGAGCGGCTGGACTACGTGGGCGTGCTGGCGGTGGAGTTTTTTGTCACCGGCATCGACACCCTGCTTGTCAACGAAATTGCGCCGCGCCCCCACAACAGCGGCCATTACACGCTGGATGCCTGCATCACCAGCCAGTTTGAACAACAGGTCAGAACCCTGTGCGGACTGCCCCTGGGCAATCCGGAGCTGCTGCGCCCCGCCGTCATGGTCAACCTGCTGGGCGATCTGTGGGCGCAGGGCACGCCGCCCTGGGAAGTCATTTTCCAGGAACCCGATGCCAAGCTGCATCTGTACGGCAAGCAGGCACCGCGCCCGGGTCGCAAGATGGGGCATTTCACGGTACTGGGGAACAGCGCGAGTGAAGCGCTGGAGAAAGCGCAGCGCCTGCGCGCCGCGCTGGGGATGCCGGATTAAACAGCGTCGTCGTTGACTTCGCCGGTGCGGATGCGCACCGCCTGGCTCACTTCCGTCACGAAAATCTTGCCGTCACCGATTTTGCCCGTGCGCGCGGCACGGATGATGGCATCGATGGCTTTTTCCTCAACGTTGTCGGTCACCACCACTTCGATTTTGACCTTGGGCAGGAAATCAACCACGTATTCGGCGCCGCGATACAGTTCCGTATGCCCTTTCTGCCGTCCAAAGCCTTTCACTTCCGTCACAGTCAAGCCGGAAATACCGATTTCAGACAACGCTTCCCGGACTTCGTCCAACTTGAAAGGCTTGATGACTGCGGTGATCAATTTCATTGTGTGCTCCGTAAATTTCCAGTCCAGACTGCCTGGCCGCTGCGTGACATCCTACGGCCCGTCATGATAACACCGGTTGGCTGGCAAAAGAAAACCGCCCGCGGCGTGAACCGGGGGCGGCAAAGACCACTTTAGGAGACTGCTACAACACCTTTGAAAAACGCTGGTGGTCGGCGTGCAACCAGAGATACTTGTCGAAGGCCATGGCCACGGCACGCACGAAGAACCACCCCGTCTTGCTCACCTCCAGACCTGCCGGAGTGCGGGTCACGAGGCCGAACTGTTCGAATTCACGGACGCGCATGAGCGCATCCTCAAAATAGGTTTCGAAGTGGATGCCATAACGGCGCTCCACCGCCTGGAAATTCACCCGCCCCTGACACATGAGGCGCATGATGACGTCACGCCGGACGAGGTCATCATCGCTGAGGGTCAACCCTCGCTCCACGGGCAGGCGGCCGGCATCGAGTGCCGCGTAGTATTCCGCCAGGGTTTTCACGTTCTGGCTGTAAGCCCGCCCCACCTGGCTGATGGCCGAAACCCCCAGCCCCACCAGGTCCGAGCCCGGATTTGCGTGGTAGCCCTGGAAATTGCGCTGCAGCAGGCCGTCGCGCTTGACCTGGGCCAGCTGGTCTTCCGGCAACGCAAAATGATCCATGCCGATGTATTCGTAGCCATCAGCGATGAAGCGGCGAATGGCATCGTCCAGCATCTGCAGCTTGAGGTCCGCGCCGGGCAGTGCCGCGGCATCGATGCGGCGCTGCGGCTTGAAGCGGGCCGGCAGATGGGCATAGGCGTACAGCGCGATGCGGTCGGGGCGCAGCGCGATCACCTGTTCCAGGGTGCGCGCGAACGATTCGGGATTCTGGTGAGGCAACCCGTAAATCAGGTCCACGTTGATGGAATCGAACTGCAAGGCCCGCGCCGACGCCATGAGCGCAGCCACCTGCTCGTAGGGCTGGACGCGGTGCACGGCAGCCTGCACCACGGGGTCGAAGTCCTGGACGCCGAAGCTGAGGCGGTTGAAGCCGAGGCGGCGCAGGTGTGCCAGGCGCGTGTCGTTCACGGTGCGCGGGTCGATTTCGATGGAACATTCCGCGTCGTCCCGGAAATCGAAGCGGGCCTTGAGGCTGGCCACCAGCTGGGCCAGCTCCTCGTCCGACAGAAAGGTGGGGGAGCCGCCGCCCAGGTGCAGCTGGGCCACGGCCGCACGGCGACCTGAAGCGGCCCCGAGATGCCCGGATACCAGGGTGCTTTCCATTTCCAGGTAGCGCAGGTAGTCCTGCGATTTGCTGTGATCCTTGGTGATGACCTTGTTGCAGCCGCAGTAGTAGCACACCGATTCGCAAAACGGCAGGTGCACATACAGCGACAGCGGCAAGGCTTCGCCGGCCGAGCGCAGCGCCAGGGCTTGCGTGAAGGCATGGGCTTCACCGTCCGGCTGGAAGCGGTCGGCCGTCGGGTAGGAGGTATAGCGGGGGCCCGGAATGTCGAACCGCTGCATGAGTGCGGGGCTGATCAGAGACATGGACGGCACACAAAGAGTTGGCATGGGCATAATATGTACCAATTCCAGAATCGCTAATTTGATCAAGATCAAATTTTGCATGCGTGGAGCCCGATCCCTTGAGCCATGCCCAAAATCGCCCTGCTTTCCGACATCCATTCCAACCTTGAAGCCCTGGAGGCCTGCCTGGCCCATGCCACCCGGCAGGGCGCGGACACTTTTGCATTTCTGGGAGACCTGGTGGGGTACGGCCCCGATCCGGCCGCAACCCTTGAGCGCATCATGGACTTTGCCAGTGCGGGAGCGCCTGTGGTGCTGGGCAACCATGACCGTGCCGTTTGGGATGACGCGGTGAGGCTCAACCCGGTGGCCCGCCAGGCCATCCTGTGGACCCGGCCGCGGCTGACCGCAGCGCAACTGGCCTTCCTGCAATCACTGCCGCTCACCCACCACCTGGAAAACCTGCTGCTGGTGCATGCCAGCGCCGAGCAACCGGAAGCATGGACCTACCTGACGCGGGAGACCGAAGCGGCCGCTTCCCTGGCCGCCACGGAGGCCACCTGGACCTTTGCCGGACATGTGCATCACCAGCTGCTTTTCTACCAGGCTTCCGACCTGCGCACGCATGCCTTCTCGCCTACGCCGGGCGTGGCCATTCCGCTTTCGGAACGGCGCCGCTGGGTGGCTACCGTGGGCTCCGTGGGACAGCCACGCGACCGCAACACGGCAGCCGCCTACGCCCTGTTCGATGCCGAAGCGCGTGCCGTGACGTTCCACCGCGTTCCCTACGACTGGGGTCGCACCATTTACAAGATCTACAGCCAGGGGCTGCCACCGGCGCTGGCTCATCGCCTGTCAGAGGGACGCTGATGTCGAACGCCCTGCTGCCCGGCGCCCAAATCGACGGGTTCACCATCCTGCAGGCACTGGGAACCGGCTCGGCCGCGCACCTTTACCGGGTCAGCCATCCCGTCCACGGAGAGGCGCTGCTGATGAAGACGCCCCGCCTGGGGCCGGATGAACCCGCTTTCGGGGTGGTCAGCTTCGAAACAGAATGCACCCTGCTGCCCGCATTGCGCGGGCCCCATGTGCCCCGCTTCGTGGCAAGCAACCCGTTTTCACCGCTCCCCTACCTGGTCATGGAACTGGTTCGCGGTCGCGACCTCAAGCAGCACATCCGACCGGGCGGGTTGCCGCTGCCCGAACTGACCGAACTGGGGTTCGCCATCGCCACGGCAGCGCACAGCCTGCACCGCCAGGACGCCATCCACCTCGACATCAAGCCCGACAATCTCCTGTTGCGCGAGGACGGGGACGCCGTGCTGATCGACTACGGTTTTGCCCACCACGCCCGCTACCCCGACCTGTTCCAGGAGGAAAGCCGGCTTGCTGTCGGCTCCACGCCCTACATGGCACCGGAACAGGCGGCAGGAATACGCGACGATCCACGCAGCGACCAGTTTGCGCTGGGTGTGACGCTCTACCAGCTGGCTACCGGACGCCTGCCTTTCGGCATTCCGGCCACCCTGGCTGAAGTGCGGTCACGCTCGTGGACACGCCCCACGCCCTTGCGGGCCTTGCGCCGGGACTTGCCACCCTGGTTTCAGGAAATCGTGTTCACCTGCCTCGAACCCGAGCCGGAACGGCGTTATGCTTCCTGCGCGCTGGTGGCCCAGGCCCTGTCCCACCCCGATTCCGTGCTGCTGACCGAACGGGCTACCCGGATGAAAAGGGACGGCTGGTTTGAACGCCTCTGGCGCACCTGGCGTCATGATCCGGAACCGGCCAAGGGGCGCCGTGCAATGCCGCTGAGCCCGAGCGAACAGGCCCAGGTGGCGCCGCTGTTCATGGTGGCTTTCGACCCCAATGAGCCGGACGAAACCCTGCAAAGGGCCTTGCGCTATGCGGTGGTGCGCATCCTGCAGCGCGACCCGGAAAGCCGCCTGGCCTGCGTGGCCTTGCTCGAGACCCCGGCGGATGGCAGCGGCGCCAGCGCTTCGGAACGCCAGCATGCCTATCGCATCGCGTTGCATCACTGGGCACGGCAGCTGGAAATACCCGAAGAGCGGCTGTCCCTGCACGTGTTCGAGTCAACCGACCCGGCGCAGCGCCTGCTGGATTATGCGCGCCGCAACAGCGTGGATGCCCTGATCGTCCCTGCCCCGCACGATGCCCCTTCGGCGTTCCGCTTCAACCGCTCGTTTCTCACGCGTTTGGTGGAGCAGGCGCCGTGTTCCGTACACGTGGTGCGCCCGCCCCAGGCCTGAAGCTCAGAATCGATAGCCGAAACCCAATCCGAGCAACCAGGGATTGATGTGTGCCGTCAGCACGTCGGTGCCGGACGTGGTCTGCACTTTGGCATCGAGCCAGACTTTT
Organism: Betaproteobacteria bacterium; assembly: GCA_028866015.1. Taxonomy (GTDB): domain Bacteria; phylum Pseudomonadota; class Gammaproteobacteria; order Burkholderiales; family Ferrovaceae; genus JAKBAT01. The sequence continues at coordinate 33,898 of JAGWIW010000007.1, read as the reverse complement.
TTCACGTCCACGTTGAACAGCCAGTGTTTGCTGAGGGCGTAGTCCATGCCCGCCTGCAGGTCGGCTCCCCAGTTGCTCTGGGACGTGGTGAGCGTGCCGCCGGCCGCACTGGAATTCCAGGTGCGCATGTACGTGACGCCGGCTCCCAGGTAAGGCATGTAAGCACCCAGCCCGTCGAAGTGGTATTGCAGGTTGAGGGTGGGAGGCAGTTCTTTCAAGCCGCCGATGTCCGTGCCGGAGAGATTGATGTTGTGGCTTACGGGATAGGTGGCCACCAGTTCCGCCGCAATGTTTTTGGTGAAAAAGTAGCTCACGTCCACTTCCGGCTGAACCTTGTCGGAAACCTTCAGCGAATCACTGGGAACCCCGCCGCCGGCGGTATTGCTGCGATCCGTGACCACATCGAGCAGTCGCACCCGAACCAGCCACGGGCTCAGGCCCTCATCGGCCCGAGCCGATACCGCCATGACCGAAACCACAACTGCCGCAGCGGCTGCCCAATAAACACAGACCCTGTTTTTTGCACTCATGTCCATTCCTCCCCCTCGGTTAAAAAAATGGCGAAGCGCTCTGGCGGCGCTACGCCTTCTGGAGTACATCGTAAGGAGGATGTCCCAAGGACTTTTTGATAAAGATCAAAAAACTGTAAGTTTTACGGCAAAGGGGGGCCGATTGCGGGGTGACCGCTCAAACCGCCGCGAGGGAGAAAAAACTCAGGCCGTGCCAACCAGGCGGTTGAGGCCTTCGGGATTGAGAATCTGGATGTTGCGACCGCGTACCGACAGCAGCCCTTCGTCATGAAAGCGAGACAACAGCCTGCTCACGGTTTCAAGCTTGAGGCCGAGATAGCTGCCGATGTCTTCCCGCGTCATGCGCAGGACCAGCTCGGAGCTGGATTGCTTGCGGGCGGAGAAGCGGTGGGTCAGATTGACCAGGAATGCCGCCAGGCGCTCTTCGGAACGCATGCTGCCCAGCAGCAGCATGACCCCCTGGTCGCGCACGATTTCACGCGAAAGGGTGCGGTTGAAGCGGCGCTGCAGGTTGTTCATGAGCTGGCCCAGTTCTTCGAACCGGTCAAAAGGCACTTCGCACACCACGCTGTCTTCCAGGGCCACCGCATCGCACACATGCTGGTCGGTGCTGATGGCATCCAGACCCAGGATTTCGCCGGCCATCTGGAAACCCGTGACCTGCGTTCGCCCGTCTTCATGAAGGATGCTGGTTTTGAAAAACCCGGCGCTCACGGCGTAGAGCGACTTGAAAGCGTCTCCGGTGCGATAGAGGGATTCCCCCTTCTTTACCGGTTGCCGATGGGACATGTGCTGGTCGAGCAACAGCACTTCCTGGTCGGTCAGTCCGGCAGGAAGACAGAGTTCGCGGATGGTGCATCCACCGCAGACGGATTTCAGTTCGGAAAAATCCATGGAAGGTTCTCGGGTGCTGCTTTTCGTTCCAGACGGGGCAAACCCCAACGCCTCCATTCTACGCGCAACTTCGTGAAATCTCGATGGAAATCCGCAATTTCCCGGTTCAACCACAAGCGCCTTGCGAACTTGCAACGGGAGCCCGGGAAGGGTATATTGTTCGTATGCGTACTATTTTGCGCAACGGCTGATGCCGAAAACCACTGGATCCAAGGAGACTTTACATGCGACGTTCCCTGCCCGCTCTCGTGCTGGCTGCCGCCTTTGCCGCACCGGCTTTTGCCCAGACCAGCACCTACGTGACCGACCCCAACCACACATTTGCCCGTTTTTCCTACAGCCACATGGGCTACAGCACCCAGTTGAGCCGCTTTGACAAGGTATCCGGAAAAATCACCCTCGACACGGCGGCCAAAACCGGCACCGTCGACATCGTGATCGACACCCGTTCCGCGAGCACCGGCTCGGCCCAGTTCAACGAACACATCCAGGGCGCCGATTTCCTCAATACCGAGGTTTATCCCAGCGCCACCTTCAAGTCGCACCAGATCAAGTTCAAGGGCAACGTGCCGGACGAAGTGGACGGCGAACTCACCCTCAAGGGCGTGACCAAGCCGGTGGTCCTGAAAATCACCTCCTTCAAGTGCATGGTGCACCCCATGGCCAAGAGGGAAGCCTGCGGCGCCGATGCCGTCACGCACCTCAAGCGCACCGATTTCAACATGGGGAAATACGCGCCGCTGGTGGGCGACGACGTGACCGTGACGGTTTCCGTGGAAGCCATCAAGCAGTAATGCAGGTCTTGACCGGGGGATCCGGGGCGGCGCCTGCCGCCCCCCCTCAGTGCAGCAGCAGCCGCACCATCCACCACACCAGGATCACCACCACCAGCAGCACCGAAAAAACCACGTAATACCAGAGCGGCACCTTCTTTTCCGCATAGGGATCGGACAGCGATCGTTCCGCATTGGGCGGCAACTGCGCCACCTGGGTCAGCGAAGTGCCGAAAGGAATGTTGATGCAGGCGCGCGCATTGATGGCCCAGCCGTTGGCGTCCAGGATCGGCCCCAGGTTGCGGGCACGCAGCTTGAACCAGGCCAGCAGCACTGCGGGCCCCGAAATCAGCACCACCACGCCGGCCACGGCAAAGGGCAGCTGCCACCAAGTGAGCGACAGCAGGCCCATCAGGACCGAGGCAAGCGCCGTTCCGATGGCGCCCACGGCAAGGCCGATGGCCGCAAAAATGCCGGCGAACTTGCCCACGTCAAAGGGCTGCGGGGCGGGCGCGGGGGCGGCAGGCACCGTTCCCTTGCGCACCGTGTCGGTGGCGGCCTGGGCAAGGCGCGTTTCATTGTCCTTGGCGCGATTGGCCGCGAACTTCTGCACCTGCTCCCCCACCATCCGGGCCAGGCGCTTGTAGGGCGACCAGAAGGCCTGGCGCAGGCTGATGGGATGATCGATGATCTTGACGATGGTGGCGTCCCAGTCCTCGTCGTTGCGATCGTAGAAGATGCCGTTGCGTCCCACCATCAGCTGGTCCGAATCGCCGGCCGTGAAGGCGGCCGCAATGGTCATCTTGCGCCCGCCGCGCACGCAGTCGCAGTACACCAGGCAAATGCGCGACAGGGTGGCCAGCACCGCATGTTTGGCGGGATCCGTCACCGCCACGCACAGTTCGCAGGAGCGCCCGTCCAGATAAAGCGTGCCGGCCTGGAAGGTGGCTTTGCCCTGGCGCGTGTAGAAATCCTTGAAGGACACAAAGTTATTGGCCAGCGTCATCAAGTCGCGCACATAACGAACCAGGCGTTCCAGGTCACGCCCCCCATCGTCCCTTGCGGCAGGGTCCGGACGGGACGACTGCCAGGCGGCATAGGCGGCAAAGCGCGCCTTGAGCCCGTTCCACTCGTCCTCGGTGAGGGCGTCACGGGCTCCCAGCAGCGGCGCCACCGCCCGCTGCCCGAGCGTGGCCAGCGCCTCGCCCCAGGCAGGATTTACGCCCAGTGACAGCGGCAGGGCGGCGCCCGGATGGACCCGTGCCAGCGGCAACCCGGCCAGGGCCTCCTGCGGCATCACCGACGGCGTCGCCAGCGAACGCCAGATGTCCTCGGCCGGGTTCATGGCCGATTCGGCATTCGCGTCAAAGGCGCTCAGGCGGCAGCGCAGGAAAAAATCGTCCACCCGCGCAGTCACCGCCTGCAGCGCCTGGTACGCCGCTTCTGTATCCTCCCCCAGCGGGGCAGCCGCCACGCCCTGCGCTTCCCACTCGGCCTGCAGGCGAGCTGCATGCCGCTCCTGGGCCAGGGCCACTTCCTCCACGCCCAGGCGCTCTGCTTCGGATTTGCCGAGATCGCTGGCCAGCAGGCGGGCTGCCTGCGCGATCTGCTGCGACGCCTCGCTGTCCGTGCGCAGATCGGCCAGGGTCACGCCGTCCAGCCCGCGCCCCAGCAGCTCCGGGTCAGTCAGATGGCCTGCTGCCCATTCCACGGCGGCAATCAGTTCCTTGGCCCGCACATGGCCGTCGCCGTCGCTGTCGATGAACGCCAGGGTGCGCGGATCAAACTGGATGCCATTCACCGGGCAGGAAAGGGCCACCCACAGTTTCTGATCGAGCTCCCCGATGGCGAGCAGTTCCTCCGCCTGATCCAGGCGCACCTGGTCGAAGCCTCCCGCACGAAAAAAACGCCAGCGGCGATTTTGGGAATCCATGGAATCCTTCCTCCTGTCGGTCATCGGTCACCCATTCTAGCGGGCAACCTGTTGCAGGCAAGCCCTCCCAGGCACGGCCGGACCTGATCCAGATCAAGGGGTATGCGCTATATACTTCGATACAATTCGCTATATTGTTTTGTTAATAGCGAATGTTCGCAGGAGAATCGTATCCATGAAACACCTCAAGCCCGCCCTTGCCTTGCTGCAAGCCCTGACCCTTGCCGTTCCCGCCCTGGCCCTGGCCCAGTCACCGGATGACACCCTTCCCTCCTTCGACAGCGGCAATGGGGGCAGCAGCCCGGGCAACGGCGACTTTCTGCAACACTGGTTTGCCCGTTCCGACGCGGCGAAGGAATCGCAGCCGCACTGGATGACGCCGGTGGTCACCGTCACCCCCCGCCTGGAACAGGAATACCGCTATGACCAGCTGCAGCAGTACAAGTCCGGCGGTGCCCAAAGCAGCAACTACGGCCTGAACAAGGGCCTGGAGCTGATCACTTCGGCCAATACCGAACTCATCGTGGGGCAGCCCGGTTACGTGGTCAACAACGCGCCCAAAGGGGTGTCCGTGAGCGGCTGGGCCGACGAATCGTTCCTGCTCAAATACCGCCTGCTGTCCGCCAATGAAGAGAACGGCAACTACATCGTGACCGCCTTCATGGGCGTGAGCGTGCCCACGGGCGATCCCGCCATCACCACCAACCACTACCTCTACACCCCCACCCTGGCGGCAGGCAAAGGCTGGGGAACGCGAGAATCCGGCTTCGACATCCAGAGCACCCTGTCCATGACCGTGCCCGACCGCGACATGGCCCGCCTGGGCGAGCCCATCGTGTGGAATACCGCATTCCAGGGCCATTTCTCCAGATACTGGTGGCCGGCCTTCGAAACCCAGCTCACCCATTTCGCCTCCGGCCCCAACAACGGGCGCAACCAGACGGTGCTGACGCCCGAACTGGTCGTGGGCCGCTTTCATCTGATCGACCGCCTCAACTTCGTGCTCGGTCTGGGTTATGAAAAAACAGTGGGGGGATTCCGGACGTTCAACAATGCCTGGCAACTGACGGCGCGCACGCCGTTCTGACGCGGCTCAGCCCATCAGCGCAAGCAGCACGCTGGAGGCCGGGATCAGGGCGCAGGCGGGAACGCCTTCCGCAAGCCCCAGGCGGGCCACCGTGTCGTGGGTGACGGTGGCCACGACCGTTTTTCCCTCATCCAGCGCCAGCCGGACTTCGGCATCCACTTCGCCCTGGTGGATGCGGGCAATGCGCCCGCACAGACGGTTTTCAGCGCTGAAACCCGCGCTCGGGTCGGTGGTCAGCAGCACTGCCGGCGCCTTGATGAGCGCCGTGACTTCAAGGCCAACCTGGAGCCCCAATGCGACAGCGCTTTCGCTGGTCACCACCGCCTGCAGGGTATTCTTGCGGTCAAGCTTGAGGTGCACGACCGTGTTGACGGGCCCGCGGGCCAGGTGGGTGATTTTCCCCACAAACTGGTTGCGGGCGCTGGTGCGCATGGAAAAGCGCTGCACCACCTGCTGAAAGGCATCCAGGCGGTCCACCCCTTGCAGCAGGTTGTCCAGCACTTGCTGGTATTGGGCCTCTCCGGCGCGAAACAGCTGCACGATGCGTCGCCCATGCTCCGTCAGGCGCGTGCCGCCTCCTTCCTTGCCGCCCACGGAGCGCACCACCAGGGGATGCTCGGACTGGTTGTTGAGCGCGTCCACCGCATCCCAGGCCCCCTTGTAACTCATGCCCACGGCGCGCGCTGCAGCGGAAATGGACCCGTGCACGTCGATGGCTTCCAGCAGGGCCACGCGCCGCCCTCCCAGAAACGAGGCGCCGTCCTTTTCCAGCAGCAACCGGCCCGTGAGGCCGTTGGTTTTTTTCATGTGTCGTCCTAGAAGGAAAAGACCCGTTCGCCATGCACCAGGGCACTGCCCGCCCAATCGGCGATCACGGGATTTTCCGGGTTCTGCAGGATGGCAGCGGGAGTGCCAGCCTGGACCACCCGCCCGCCGTCATAAATCACCAGATAATCGGCCATGGCGAGCGCCTCGCCCAGATCATGGGTGACGAGCACCATGGGAATGGACAGGGTGCGCTGCAGCTGCTTGAGTTCCGTACGAATGCGCCGGCGCACCGCAAGGTCCACCGCCGACAGCGGTTCGTCCAGCAGCAGCCAGCGCGGCCTGCGCATGAGCGCCCGTGCCAGCGCCACGCGCTGGCGCTGGCCGCCGGAGAGTGCGCGGGGAAACAGGTCCGCAACCTCCCCCAGGTGGAAACGCTGCAGCAGGGCGTCGAGTTCCCGGTCCGCCTCGCGGCTACCCGGATGGGGATGGGCAAAACGGATGTTGTCGCGGGCGCTCATGTGCGGATAAAGGGCGTAATGCTGGAACAGGTAGCCCACTTCGCGTTCGCGCGCCGGCAGGTTGACGCCGCGCGCCGAATCGAACAGCAGCGCGTCCCCCAGCCGGATCCGCCCTTCGTCGGGCGTCACGAGCCCCGCCAGTGCCTGGAAGGTCAGGGATTTTCCGGCTCCGGAAGGGCCAAACAGCACCACGATTTCGCACCCCGCCTGCCAGGACACGTCGAGCGAAAAGCTACCCAGGGTCTTCCTGAAGCGAACATCCAGGGCTACATCCATCGCGATGCCGTCCATCGGTTGGCAAAATAGATGACCGCGCCTGAAATGACTGTAAGCAACAAGGCCAGGGTTTGCGCCAGCGTGTCGTCGCCATTCTGGAACGCCGTGTAGATGGACAGCGGCAGGGTGCTGGTCTTGCCGGGAATGTTGCCCGCAATCATGAGCGTGGCGCCAAACTCCCCAAGCGCCCGCGCGAAGGACAGCAGCAGCCCGGCCAGAATGCCCTGGCGCGCCAGCGGCAGCACCACGTGCCAGGCCGTCTCCCATTCCGACTTGCCCAGAGTAGCACTGATCTGGATGAGGTCGCGGTCCACCGACTGGATGGCCGCCCGCGAAACGCGCACCATGAGCGGGAGGGCTACCACGAACGCCGCCAGTGCCGCCCCCTGCCATGTGAACACGGCGGACCAGCCGGTCAGGCGGTAGAGCGGCGCTCCCAGCCACCCTTCCCGCCCGAACAGGAGCACCAGGTAATACCCCACCACCGTGGGCGGGAGCACGAGGGGAACGGAAATGAGCGCATCGAGCACGTGCTTGCCACGGAATTCCCGGGAAGCCAGCAGGTAGGCAAGACCCAGTCCGGCCAGTCCAATCAGGACCGTGGCCGAGAGGGACACCAGGAGCGACAGGCGCGCGGCGGAAAGCAAAGCTTCCATGGGCAACCGGCGCGATCGTTATTTCATGATCATGACTTCGGTGGACTTGATGAGCGCCACCACGCGGTCGCCCACATCAAGCCCCATCTCTTCGGCACTGTCCCGGGTAATGATGGAGACGATGCGGAACTCGCCGGCCTGCATGGTGACCTGGCATTCCACATCGCCTTTCTTGAGGGCGACCACTTCGCCCGGCAGCTTGTTTTGCCCGCTGATTTTCATGCGCTGGCCCCTGGATTGATCAGCGCCTATTTTACCGCCCAATCGAAGCCGTGTTTTTCAAAAAGAGCGCGACTCGCCGGAGCGGCCAGGTAATCCAGGAAATCGCGGGCGAGGGCCTGCTGCCGACTGCCAACCACAATGGCGACCGGATAGCGGATGGGATCGTGGCTACCGGGCGGCGCCTTGGCCACTACGGTCACGCGCCCGGGCATCAGGGCTGCGTCCGTGGCGAACACCAGGCCGGCATCCACATCCCCGCGCGCCACGTATTCCAGCACCTGGCGCACGTCCTGCCCGAAAACCAGGCGGGGCTGCACGGCCTGCCACAACTTGAGATACACCAGCGTCTGGCGTGCATACTGGCCGGCCGGTACAAAGCCGGGGTCTCCCATGGCCACCCGTGCCACTTCCGCCAAACCGGAAAAGCCCTGCAGCCCGGCATGCCCCTGCGGCACCACCAGCACCAGGCTGTTGGAAAGCAGGTTGTGACGCGAGGCCGTCACGATCAGGCCACGCGCCTGCAGCCGATCCATGGGTTTGGGGGAAGCACTGATGAACACGTCGGCCGGCGCCCCCGCCTCGATCTGGCGTGCCAGGCTTCCCGACGCTGAAAAATTGAGAAGCAGGTGGTCGCCCGGATGGCGCGCTTCGAAGCCCGGCTTGAGTTCGCCCAGCACCGCAGTCAGGCTGGAAGCGGCCGACACCACCAGGTCAGCCGCGCTCGCCTGGGCGGCCCAGCAGGCCAGCAGCACGGTGCGCAGCAGGATGGCCCCGAATCGTTTCACTGCAACGCTTCCAGGCCTGTCTGCAACGAGCCTGCATCCCGGGCAGGTTCGTAACGCCGGTTGATGAAGAGGGAATTCCCGGCCATGCGCTTGGCCTGCTTCTTGGCGCCCGCCGCCAGGCGGGACACTTCCATGTAGGAGGAGAACAGGCCCGGAGGAACCAGCACCGCCCCCACCGAAAGGGAAGTGAGCGGATGGAATTCCCGCTCATACTGGCGGTTTTCCGTGAAGTAGCCGCCCCGCTCCAGGTCTTCCTGGCTGAAGTAGCTGCGGATGGCGATGCCGAATTCGTCCAGGGCGGCCTGGCAGCGCGCTTCCCAGTCACGGCTCTGGAACAGGATGATGAAGTCGTCGCCGCCGATGTGCCCCAGGAAATCCTGGTCCCGATCGCACACGCCGGCCAGGATATTGGCCGTCATCTGGATGATGGAATCGCCGGCACTGAAGCCGTACACGTCGTTGTAGGGTTTGAAATGATCCAGGTCGCAGTAGCAGGCGGCAAACGGAATGCGCGCACGCAGCAGGCCATCCAGATGCTCGTGGATGGGCACGTTGCCAGGCAGCTGGGTGAGCGGGTTGGCGTACTTCGCCGCCTGGATCTGCATTTCCGTGATGACGCGGATCAGGTCCTGACCGTGGGCGATGCCAAAGTAGCGGCCGTTGTCGGTGACGATGAACCCCTGCATGAGGTGGCGCCGCTCGGCACTGCCCAGCACCTTGCTGATTTCCTGCACCGTGGCCGTCTTGTCCACCAGCAGCGGTTTGGCATCCATGTAGAGGGTGCAGGACTTCTTGCCGAACAGCTCATGGCGGTAAGGCTGGGCAAAACTGCCGATGAGGGCGGAACGGGTGATCAGCCCCACGGGAATGCCGTCATCCTTGATGACGGGAATGGATTCCACCTGGGGATTTTCCTCGAACAGGCGGAACACTTCCTCGTTCGTCTGATGGGTGGTGACAGGCGAAATCTTGTGGATCACGTCGCGTGCCACAATGGCATCGCGCCCCCAGGAGGTTTCGCCATGCACCGGCTGGCCCATGAAGCTTTTGATGGTGCGCACCACGTTGTCCGCCACCACCAGGCTTGGGCTGGCATGCGGCCGCGCAAAATAATACCCCTGTCCCAGGGATACCCCCAGGCTTTTAACCAGCATGAGTTCGGAATGGGTTTCGATGCCTTCTGCGATCACTTCGCACTTGGCACGCCGCGCAATTTCGAGGATCGAGCGCACAAACTGCGCCTTGACCGGGTCGTGTTCGATGTTCTGGACGAAATGGCGGTCCACCTTGACGAAGGCGGGGCGCAGTTCAGACCACAGGCGCAAGCTGGAAAAACCCTCGCCCAGGTCGTCGATGGCCACCGAAAATCCTTCGTCGCAACAGCGGTTGACGGCATGACCCAACTTTTCCGGGCCATAGTCCACGATCCGCTCGCCTTCGGTGAGCTCGATCACGATCTGCGTGGAAGCCACGCCGGAATCCACCAGGGCCATGCCCGGCTCCCCGTCCTGCAGGCTGCGCTGCACCAGCACGTCTGGGCTGATGTTGAGAAACAATTTGCCCGGCAGGCGCAGTTCCTGGAACCGCTGCAGCAGCACCTGGTGGCACAGTCGCTCGATCCTGTACTGCAGGCCGCATTCCGAAGCGGCCTTGAGCAGGCTCAGGGGGGAATGCAGCGGACTGTTGGAAGGACCCCGGATGAGCCCTTCATAGCCGTAGATTTCTGCCGTATCGAGATTGACGATCGGCTGGAACAGCGCTGTCAGGCTCCCCCTTTCCAGGATGTCCCGCAGCAGGTCATGATCGTCCGATTCCAGATACCACATGCAAACTTCTCCCTCGTCGCGCAAGCCAGTACCCTGGCGCGACCCTACACAATCCAATTGACAGGATGATGACAGCCCCCGGCCAGGGAGCGTTCAACCGAACACATGCGCTTCAAAGGTATCCGGCGCAACAGGCTGGGAGAACAGGTAACCCTGGCCGTAATCGCAGCCGGCAAGACGCAGCATGCTGCGCTGGCCATCCGTTTCGATTCCTTCCGCAATCACTTTGAGTCCCAGCTCGTGGCCCATCACGATGATGGCCTTCGACAGCGCATGGTGCTGGGAACCGGGAGTCAGATCGTGCACGAAGGACTGGTCGATCTTGAGGTAGTCGATTGGGAAACGGTTGATGTAGGACAGGGACGAATAGCCTGTTCCGAAATCGTCGATGGCCACTTCAATGCGCGCGTCGCGGAATCCTCCGAGCTGGTGGTTGACGGCCTGATCCGCCTCCAGCAACAGGCTTTCGGTGATTTCGATGACGATGTTGCGGCCTGTGATGCCCAGGGTGTGCAAGTGGTCCATCCAGGACCCCAGCGCACTGCCCTGGTTGCGAAACTGCACCGGCGACATGTTCACGCTCACCTGGAACCCCGGGCGCTGCTGCGCCCAGCGACTGGCCCAGCGCGATGCTTCGCGGAAGGCCCAATCCCCTAACTCCACGATCAGGCCGGTCTCTTCCGCCACCGGAATGAATTCGGCGGGATGCACAGTGCCTCGCTCGGGATGCTGCCAGCGCAGGAGCGACTCCGCTTTCTGGATGCGGCCGGTGGCCAGGTCCACCACAGGCTGGAAATGCATCTGGAACTGGTTCGAGCGCAGGGCCGTGCGCAAATCGTTGATGAGCTTGAGCTTGGTCTGCGCCTTTTCCTGCAGCGAACGCGTGAAAAAGCTGAAACGGTTGCGGCCCGCACCTTTGGCGGCATACATGGCCTGATCGGCATTGCTGATCAGCAACTCCACGTCGGCGGCATCGTTGGGAAAAAGCGTGATGCCCACGCTTGCCGACACGTGCGCGGACCCTTTGCTGGGCGCCAGCGCAAACGGTTCGGCCAGCCGGTCGATGATGACCTGGGCCACCTTTTCCACATGGTTCGTGCTGCGCAGCTGGGGCAGGATGACCGTGAACTCGTCGCCGCCCAGGCGCGCCACGGTATCGGACTTGCGCACGCAGGAGGTGATGCGGCGGGCCGCCTCCATGAGCAGCAGGTCGCCCATCTGGTGCCCGAGGGTATCGTTCACTTCCTTGAAGCGGTCGAGATCGATGAACAGCACCGCAAGCAGCGTATCGTCCCGCTGTGCCCGCCGGATTTCGTGATTGAGCAGGTCATAGAACATGTTGCGGTTGGGCAGCTCGGTGAGCTGGTCAAAGTTGGCCTGGCGCCAGATCAGCTCGCTCGCATGCTTTTTTTCCGTAACGTCGCGCGTCACGCCCAGCATGGCCGTCACCTCCCCCTTGGGGTTGCGCAGCGGCGTGGCGTGGGTTTCAAGCCAGCGATGGGTTCCTTTTTTTCCGATCAGGGGAAACTCGAAAGAGCCGCTGCCTCCGGCGCACACGCTCTGGTGAAATTCGCTGAAGGCATTGCGATAGGGAGGCGGAATGAAATTGAGCAGCCCGCACTGTTGGATTTCCTGCACCGAATCCACTTCCAGCATGGCGAGCCCCGCGGGGTTCATGTGAATGAGCTTGCCGTTGGGCGCCACCACTTTCACGCATTCGGGCTCCGCCTCCAGAATGGCCCGCAGGAAATCGTTCTGCGCCTTGACCGTGTCCATGGCGCGCCGGCGTTCGGCTTCCCGCTCGAAGGCGTCCAGGGCAAAAGCAATGTCTCCCAGCACTTCATCAAACAGGCCCGTGACCGTGGCATCAAAGACTTCGGCCTGGGGATGGCACAAGGTCAGCACGGCATAGGTTTTTCCCCGGCGCAGCACCGGAAAGGCGCCTGCCGAAACCCAGCCGAGGCGCTTTGCAGAATCTTGCCAGCGGTCGGCATCCGCATCGTTGCGGGCATCATTGACCACCACCCGGCGCCGCTCCTTCCAGGCCATGGCCGTCATCTCGCAGTCGCCGCCATCGCCGGGGCGCAACCCCACGGAAAAGCCGTCCAGCTTTTCGCGCCCCTCGCCCCAGGAAGCCACCGGTACGATGGCATTGCCTCGCGCCTGGCCCACCCAGGCCAGCTGCATGCCCCCGTGTTCGACGGCCATGCGGCACACCAGGGGGAACAGCTCGGATTCCTCCTCCATGCGCACGATGGCCTGGTTGATCTGGCTCAGCGCCTCATAAAACTTGGTTTGCCGTTCAAGCTGGGAGGCCGTGCGCAAGCGGTCGGTGATGTCGCGCACCTGGGAAAACACGGTTTTTTCCCCTTCGTGAACCTGGGCCGTGGCATGCACTTCCACCGGGAAAAGGGAACCGTCCTTGCGCCGGTGGGTTCCCCTGAAGCGCAGGGTCTCCCCCGGCTTGATCTGGTCCCACAGGACCTGGGCTGAAGGCAGGTCGAAATCCTGCTCGATGTCGAGCACGTTAAGCGCCAGCAGCTCCTGCTGGGAATAGCCCAGGTTCTGGCAGGCGCTGCGGTTGACGTCCGTGATGTTGCCCTGGGCGTCATGCGCATAGAACGCATCCGGAGCCTGCTCCAGAAAAACCCTGAATTTGTCTTTGCTGCCCTTTGCCTGGGGGCTCATCCGATCACCCATGTCCGCGTCCTGTCCAACCAGGCGCATTGTAAAGCATGGGGCCGGCTTTGGCAGGGTCAGGCTGCAAGTTCAGGATGTTTTTCCCGCACCATCTGGCCCAGCAGCGCCATCACGTCCAGGCTGGCGGATTCGGTGCGCTCGAGCGTGCCCATGATCCGGTCCTGAATGGCCTGGTTGGTCTGCCAGGAGCCATCCATCAGCCGCATCACTTCGTGAACACCTTCGTGCACCTGGCCGTGCGGCGCATCCATGGTTCTGAATGCAGCCAGATGCCCGAATGCGCTTTCACCATCGGTACGGTACCACTGGCCCAGGCGGCACTCCCGGTGACCGACAGATACCGCCTGGCGACTTTGCTCGTCTGGCTCGTTCAGCATCACGTAGGCACGCTGCTTGTAAACCACATGGTCCACCTTGACCAGCGAGGAGAAGCTCAGGTCATGGGCATAGTCAGCATTGGAACGGGTTTCCACGGAAGCGTGATAGAAGCCGTTGAAGCGGGTTTCCATCTGCCCGATGACGGCTTGCGAGGCGTTGGTGCCCGTCAGCATGGCTTCCGAATCCGACTGCATCTGGGTGGTTTCCTGCTGCAGGGTTTCCATGATCTGGCCGATGGACTTGGACGCATGCTTGGTGTTTTCGGCAAGCTTGCGCACCTCGTCCGCCACCACGGCAAACCCGCGCCCTGCTTCGCCGGCACGCGCCGCCTCGATGGCCGCATTGAGCGCGAGCAGATTGGTCTGGTCCGCAATGGTGTTGATGAGGGTGACCGCACTGCTGATCTCCACACTGCGCGAACTGAGCTGGGTGATGGTTTCATTGGCCCGGATCACCCGCTCGCCGATGTCCTTCAGGCTGCTCACGACTTCCTGCACCAGCAGCTTGCCCGCTTCCGCCTCCTCGCAGGTACGGTTGGCCAGCTCCGTCACCACTTTCATGCGGTCCGTGATGACTTTCAGGTCCTGCTGGGTGGAGGCGAGATTGGGCAGCAGGTTGGAAGTATTGAGATGGTGGGCGCGCGAAATCAGGTTGTTGTGCATGGCGGCGCGCTTTTGCTGGGCCATGCTGTCCAGCAGGATGTCCTGGTTGTGGAGCCCCTTGCGGAAGCCGCCATGCAGGCCCACCTGCTGGGTACGGCGAAAGAACTTGCCTTCGAGATTGCTGCGAAAGGTGGTTTCCTGCTCACGGAAAAATGTACCCAGCTGGTCCAGCATGTCGTTCAAGTTCCAGCACAACTGACCCAGTTCACCCTCATCCGACACTTCCGTGATGCGGCGGTTGAAACGTCCCTGGACCACTTCGCGGATGAGCGCGTTGAGCTTGGGCAGGGGCTTCAGCCAGCGGGCCGCGAGCATCTGTCCAGCGAGCGCGATGCCTGCGGAACACAGTGGAAATACCAGCAGGATGGCATGAAACGGACCCAGCCAGAGGGCGATACCGGTGGCAATCCCGGTCACTGCAGCATTGAGCCAGAACAAGCCGACCATTTTAAATAGAAAGGATGAATTCATCGTAGCTCATGCCCCTGTCCGACAAAGTCTTTTGCAGCAGCTCGCTTGAAGCGGCAATGGCATCGCGGGCGCCCGCACGTTTTTCCGCTTCCAGCATCTGACGGTACAGATCGTTCACCACGGTCAGCGCCTGAGGCGTGGGTTTGCGCCGAACGGAAAAATAACCCTCGATACGCCCGTCCACATCGAACAGCGGCGTGACGTTGGCCAGCACCCAGTAGTAACTGCCGTCCTTGGCCAGGTTTTTCACGTAGGCAAAGCACTCGTTGCCCGACTGCACGGTGTCCCAGAGCAACTTGAAAACGCCCCTGGGCATGTCCGGATGACGAATGATGTTGTGCTGGGCGCCCAGCAGCTCCTGTTCGGTGTATCCGGAAAATTCCACGAAAATGCGGTTTCCGTAAGTGATGCGACCCTTGAGGTCCGTGGTCGAAACGATGAAGTCTTCCTCCCGCATCACCCGTTCGACTGTGGTTGGCGTTATCTTGTTTTTCATGAAAAGGTTCGCAGTATGGCCGCAATGCCGGCCCTCATGGTCGTATATCGATCAAAATCATCCAATCTTTAGTAGAATCATAGTGCAGCCATTTTCCAATACCGAATAACGGGCCCTGCCATGTCTGCCGCCTCGCCCCTTCCTTGTGCCAGCCTCGCTTTTTTGCTGGCCGCCCTGCTGACTGCGCCAGCGCGGGCAGACAATCTGGTTGACAGCTACAGCTCCGCCCTCGCCTCCGATCCGGCCATCGCCCAGGCCCGCGCCACTCTTGACGCCGACCTGCAGACCAAGCCGCTGGCGCGTTCCGCCTGGCTGCCCCACATGGGACTGGCGGCCGGCGCCGGCAAAAACGTGGCCGGCATCACTGGTTTTGGCACCCCCCTGTCCCAGACCTACGATTCCAACAACGTCAGCGTCAACCTGACCCAGAACCTGTTCAACGGACAGGCCTGGACCGCGCTGTCGCAGGCGGACCGCCGCATCGAAGCCAGCGAGGCAGCCCTGGTGTATGCGCAGCAGCAGCTTGCCCTCAAGGTGACGGGCGCCTACTTTGACGTGCTGCAGGCAGAAGCCCAGGCGCGCGTGGCGCAGGAGCAGGAAAAGTTGCTGGGGGCCATCGCCGAACAGACGCGTGCCGCCCTGGAAGTGGGCACCGGCGATGTGATCGCCGTGCACGAAGCGCAAGCCCGGCTGGATGCCGCCCGCTCCGACCTCGTCAAATCGGGCAATGCCGTGACCGTGGCACGACGCGCCCTGCAGCGCCTGACCCACCACCACCCCGGCGCGCTGGACGACCTCGGCCCGTTCGAACCCAGGCCCCCCCAGCCGGATCGCAGCGACCCCTGGGTGACCACGGCCCTGGCAAGCCAGCCCCTGCTGCACCAAAGCGAAGCCCAGCTGCAGATCGCACGCGAACAGGTGGAATTCAACCGGCGTGCGCGCTGGCCCGTGGTGAGCCTGCAGGGCATCGCTCAGCACACCCAGGGAATGCTGCTGCCTGGCATGGACATCAACCAGAAAGGCGCCAGCATCAACCTCAGCATGCCCCTGTTCGACGGCGGGCAGATTTCCGCCACCGTGGACCAGGCCCAAGCCCAGGCCCAGGCCGGCCTGGAAGCGCTCAACGGCCTGCGCGACGACGTGACGCTGGCCACACAGACCGCCTTTCACGACCTGGAGGACAGCGTCGCCCAGTTGAAAGCCGCACAGCAGGCGGCCGCCTCCGCCCGGGTTTCGCTGGAGGGCACGCGTGCCGCCTACGAGGTGGGCACGCGCAGCATCATCGACCTGCTGGCAGTGGCCACCGACTATATCCGCGCGGAACAAAACTACCAGGCCGCACGATACGCGCACGTGGTGGCGCGTGTGCGCCTCAAGGCCGCGGCCGGCATTCTGAGCGCGGCCGACCTGGATTCCATCAACGGGCTGCTCCGACATGCCGTCCGCCCGTAAACTGCGCCTGCCGCTTTTGGTCCTGGTGCTGACCCTCGGCAGCGGCACAGGGTTCTGGGTCTATTTTCACCGCCAGCCGGCACGGGATCTCACCCTGTACGGCAACGTGGACATCCGCGAAGTGCAATCTGCCTTCGAAGACAGCGGAAGGCTGCTTGACATCAGGGTCCAGGAAGGAGATGCCGTAACGCAGGGACAGGTGCTGGCCGAACTCGACCCCGTCCGCTTTCGCGAAACGGCCCAGCGGGCCCGTGCCGAAGTGGCGGCTGCCCAGGCGGCCCTGGACAATGCCGAAGCCACGGCTCGCCGGCAGGCTGCGCTGGCGCACAAGCAGTTTGCTCCGAAGCAGAGCCTGGACAACGCAGAAGCGGCTTTGCGTACTGCCCGCGCCAACCGGGATCGTGCCCGGGCCGAACTGGCGCTGGCGGAAAAAGCCCTGGCCGACACGGTGCTTAAAGCGCCCGAAGCCGGCGTGGTGGAAAACCGCATCCTCGAACCCGGAGACATGGCTTCGCCCCAGGCCCCTGTACTCACGCTCGCGCTCGACAACCCCATCTGGATCCGCGCCTACCTGGCCGAACCCCGGCTGGGCCAGGTTCGCGCGGGCATGCCGGTTTGGGTGCAAACCGACTCCTTTCCCGGCCAGCGCCTCCAGGGGTGGGTTGGCACCATTTCTCCCACGGCCGAATTCACGCCAAAATCCGTGGAAACGACGGAACTGCGCACGGAACTCATGTACCGCCTGCGGGTGTTCGTATGCAACCCCGACCACCGCCTGAGGCTTGGAATGCCCGCCACCGTGGTGATTCCGCTGCCGGCACCCGACCCCCTGCCGCCCCGCCCCGCCAATTGCGGCCCCTGAACCATGGCCGAAGCTGCCCTGGCCCTGGAATCCTGCACCAAGCTGTTCGGCCGCGAAGGCGCGCCGGTCCATGCCCTGAACCAGGTGAGCGCCACTGTCCGTGCCGGCCGGATCACCGGGCTGCTGGGGCCGGACGGAGCAGGCAAAACCACCCTGTTGCGCCTGGCAGCCGCACTGCTGCTGCCAGACAGCGGCCGGGTGAGCGTGCTGGGCATGGACACCCGCAGCGAAGGCATGGCCATCCAGCAGCGCATCGGCTACATGCCGCAGCGATTTGGCCTGTATGAAGAGCTGACGGTCCAGGAAAACCTCGACCTGTACGCCGCCTTGCAGGGACTGTCCCCCGTGGAAAAGGCGGCGCGCCAGCAGGAGCTCCTGGCCTTGACCGCACTCGGCCCCTTCGGGGGCCGCCGCGCCGGCCAGCTTTCCGGAGGCATGAAGCAGAAGCTGGGGCTCGCCTGTGCCCTGCTGCGCTCACCCAGCCTGCTGCTGCTGGACGAGCCCACGGTGGGCGTGGATCCCATTTCTCGCCGCGAACTCTGGCACATCATCGAAAACCGGCGCGCTGCGGGCGTGAGCGTGCTGATCAGCACCGCCTACCTGGACGAAGCCGAGCGCTGCGAAGACATCCTGCTGCTGCACGAAGGCCGCCTGCTGGTCCAGGATACTCAGGAAGC
Source organism: Betaproteobacteria bacterium (assembly GCA_028866015.1). Lineage (GTDB taxonomy): Bacteria > Pseudomonadota > Gammaproteobacteria > Burkholderiales > Ferrovaceae > JAKBAT01. The sequence continues at coordinate 15,932 of JAGWIW010000007.1, read as the reverse complement.
CTTGCAGGGGACCCTGTCCGGGCGATGTTACCGGGTCCGGCGCGAAGGCACGCCGCGACGGCAGCTCAGAACGGAACTTGCGAAGCGCCCGGGCGTCCTGGATGCCACCATCCAGGCTGACGGCGTGCGCGTGCTGGTCGAAGGCGGGTCGCCCCCCGCAGCCCCATCTGAACAGTGGGATGCCGTATCGCCCCGCTTCGAGGACGCCTTTGTGAACCTGCTGCGGGGGCAAGCCGCCAGCTTGCAGCGGCCCGAACCGCCCCCGCCGCCGCGGCGGGACCTGCCCCGGGCGCAAGACGGCCCTGCCGTCATCGAGGTGAAAGAGCTGTGGCGGCGCTTCGGCAATTTCGACGCCGTGAAGGGCATCAGCTTCCAGGTGCAGGCAGGGCAAGTGTTCGGGCTGCTGGGGGCCAACGGCGCCGGCAAAACCACCACCTTCAACATGCTGTGCGGACTGCTATCCCCCACCTCGGGTACCTTGCGGGTGGCGGGACAGAACCTGGGACGTGCAGCCGCGGCGGCACGCGCCCGCATCGGCTACGTTTCCCAGAAGTTTGCCCTGTATGGCAACCTGAGCGTGCTGCAGAACCTCGACTTTTTTGCGAGCGTGTACGGCCTGGGGCGGCAGCAACGGGCCATCCGCCGGGACTGGGCACTGTCCCATTTCAGCCTTGCCCCCTATGCCCGGGTGAACGGCCAGGACCTGCCACTGGGATTCAAGCAGCGCCTGGCCCTCGCCTGCGCCCTCCTGCATGAACCCCTGATCCTGTTCCTGGACGAACCCACGTCAGGCGTGGATCCTCTGGCGCGGCGCGAGTTCTGGTCGCAGATCAACGGATTGGCCGAGTCCGGCGTGACCATCCTGGTCACGACCCATTTCATGGAAGAAGCCGAATACTGCGACGAACTGGTGCTCATGTCCCAGGGGGAAATCCTGGCGCAGGGCTCTCCCCAGGCCATCCGTTCGCAAGCGGCAACCCGGGACCTGCCCTCCCCCACCATGGAAGATGCTTTCATTGCCCTTGTACAGGCACATGAAGCCGGCTTGCGGAGGGCATCATGAAGCGCCGGCTGGGCGCCCTGATCCGCAAGGAGTTCCTGCAGATCCTGCGCGATCCGTCGGCCATTGCCATCGCTTTCGTGATGCCGGCCTCCCTCCTGTTCCTGTTCGGATACGGCGTATCGCTGGATGCGCGCCATGTGCCGGTGGCCGTGGTGGTGGAACTGCCGGACAGCGACACGGCTTCCTTTGTCGCAGGCCTTGCCCAATCTCCTTACTTCGAGCCGCAGTCCTTCATGGACGTGACCACCGCCCGTGCAGCCCTGCGGCAACGGCAGGTGGAAGGCATCCTGTGGCTGCGCCACGACTTCAGTCGCCGCCTGCTGCGCGGAGACACCGCCCCTTTCAGCATCATCGTCAATGGCGTGGACGCCAACAGTGCCCGCCTGCTGGAAGGCTACCTGCAGGGCGTCTGGCAAAACTGGCTGCAGCAGCGGGCGCGTACGAGCGGGCAGCCCTTTGCCGTACCGGCCTACAGTACGGACCGCATCTGGTTCAACCCGGCACTGCGCAGCCGCAATTACCTGGTGCCCGGCCTGATCGCCGTCATCATGACGCTCATCGGGGCGCTGCTCACCGCCATGGTGGTGGCCCGGGAGTGGGAACGCGGCACCATGGAAGCGCTCATGGCCACGCCGGTCACCATCAGCGAGATCCTGCTGGGCAAGCTGCTGCCCTACTTCTTCATGGGCATGGGCGGCATGGCCTTGTCCGTGGTACTGGCCCTGTCGCTGTTCGCCGTGCCGCTGGTGGGCAGCGTGTGGGCGCTTTCAGCCGCCTCCGCCCTGTTCCTGCTGGTGGCGCTGGGCATGGGTCTGCTCATTTCCACCCTGGCCAGAAACCAGTTCGTGGCGGGCCAGCTGGCCGTGATCGTGACCTTCCTGCCGGCCTTCATGCTGTCCGGATTCATTTTCGACATCGGTTCCATGCCTGCCCCCGTCCAGTTTGTCACCCACGTGGTGGCCGCCCGCTATTTCGTGTCCATCCTGCAAACGGTATTCCTGGCCGGAGACCTGTGGCCTGTGCTTCTGGCCAACAGCGCGGCCCTGGCCGTCATGGCGGTGATTTTCCTGGGCCTCACCTGGCGCCAGTCGCGCAAAAGGCTCGACTGATGTTCGCGCGCATCCGGGCCCTGGTGATCAAGGAATTCCTGGCGCTGCTCAAGGACCGGGCAACGCGTGTGGTGCTGGTGGGGCCTCCCATCATCCAGCTCATCGTGTTTGGCTACGCCGCCACCTTCGATCTCAACCACGTGCCCTACGTGGTTTACGATGAAGACCATGGAAGCGCCTCGCGCCAGCTGCTCGCCCATTTCGAAGGCTCGCCCACGTTCCGCCTGGCCGGTCAGGTGTCGCGCGAAGACCAGATCGCGCCCCTCATCGACAACCAGTCGGCGCTGGTGGCCCTGCACATCGGCCCCCATTTCACGCGCGACCTGCTGCTGCACCGGCCGGCTCCGGTGCAGGTTCTCATCGACGGACGCAACTCCAACACGGCCGCGCTCGCGCTCAATCATGTGTCTTCCATCCTGACTGCATTCAACCTGCAATGGATGAAGGAGCACGGCTGGCACGCACCTCCTGCCCTGCCGGAACTGCGCTCCTGGTACAACCCCAATCTGGTGTCACGCTGGTTCATCGTGCCGGGCATCGTGGCATTGCTGACCCTGGTGGTGACCCTGCTCGTCACCGGACTGTCGGTGGCGCGCGAACGTGAAATGGGAACACTCGACCAGCTGCTGGTCACTCCGCTGCGCCCGATCGAAATCCTGATCGGGAAGGCGCTGCCGGGATTCCTCATCGGCGGCCTGGAAGCAGCGGTCATCACGCTTGCCGTCATCCTGTGGTTCCGCGTACCGTTCAATGGCAGTGTGGCCGCCCTGGCGCTGGGCGTGACCCTGTTCCTGCTGGCAGTGATCGGCATCGGCCTGCTGATTTCCACGCTCGCCTCCACCCAGCAACAGGGCCTGCTGGGCGTCTTCCTGTTTCTTGTTCCGGCCGTCATCCTGTCCGGTTTTTCCACCCCGGTGTCCAACATGCCCGAAGCCGTGCAGTGGCTCACGCGCATCAATCCGATGCGCTATTTCCTGGTCATCGTGCGCGGCGTTTTTCTGGAAGGGGCAGACCTTGCCGTACTCTGGCCCCAGTACTGGCCCCTCGCGCTGCTGGGGGCAGCCAGTCTCTCCGCGGCCACCTGGCGCTTCCGCCGGCGACTGTAACGAAAACCGGCTTGCCCGCGACAGGCCGCTTGTAATACCCTGACGGGAGCCGCTCGAGGCAACCTTCACAGTCTCCCGACATGGACAATAACAACATCTCCGGAATCAAGGGCCGCATCATGCGCGCCTACGGCGCGATCATCGACGTCATCGTGGTGTTTCTCATCCTGGTCATGCTGGTGACGCTGGGCGTTGCTTTCATCGGTGTGCTTCTCGACCTCTACCAGGCCCTGAAGAACCTGCGCCACGAAGTGGCCATCCAGACCCTGGTGATTTCCATCCTGTCGGTTTTCGTGCTGATCGAACTGTTCCGCTCCTTCACGGACTACCTGGAATTTCACCGCATCCGGTTGCGCGTCCTGACCGAAGTGGCCATCGTGTTCATCCTGCGCGACATTTTCATCGGCCTCTACAGCCATAGCCTGGAATGGCAGGAACTGTTCGCCCTGGGCTTTCTGCTGGCCATCCTGATTGCGGGCCGGGTGGTTGCCGTCCGCTTCGGCCCCGACAAACTCTCCGGCGAAGCCAAGTCCCCATGATCCGCGCTTTCTTCCGCTCGCTCTGGCATGTGCTGTCCTTTCTGTGGACGGCGCTCGACGCCAGCCGCCGCATTTTCTTCAACCTGCTGTTCCTGGCATTGCTGGCAGGCTTGCTGGCGGCCCTGTATTACAACCGGCCGCCGCACGTGGAACCCAGGACCGCCCTGGTCCTCGATCTCAAGGGGGCCCTGGTGGAACAGCATGCCACGCCAGTGGGCAGCCTCACGCTGACCGGCCTTGATGGTGCACTGGAACACCACGACGTCCAGTTGCGGGATGTGCTGCAGGTGCTCGATGAAGCAGCGCGCGATCCAAAGATCACCAGCGTGGTCCTGATGCTGGACGACCTGCAGGCTGCCGGCATGCCCGTGCTGCATGAAGTGTCCGCCGCGCTGGAACGTTTCAAGGCGCGCGGTAAACCGGTCATCGCCTGGGGCGCCCATTACGACCAGCGCCAGTACTACCTGGCCGCCCATGCCAACGAGCTGTACCTCGACCCCATGGGACAGGTGGAGCTGGAAGGGTTTGGGCACTACCGGAATTATTACCGCGATGCGCTCGACAAGCTGGGCATCACCGTTCACGTCATGCGCGTGGGGACCTATAAAAGCTTTGCGGAACCATTTATCGCCAATGGACCTTCCCCCGCTGCGCTGGAAGCCGATCGCACCCTGTATGAAGCGCTCTGGCGCTCCTACACGCAGGATGTGGAACAGCTGCGCCACCTGCCCGGAGACAGCCTGCAGCAGGCCATCGACACGCTGCCGCAATCCCTGGCGGCAGCACATGGGGACACGGCACGCCTCGCCCTGGATCAACATTGGGTGGACGGCCTCAAAACCCGCAACGACTTGCGTCAGCTGATGCAGGCAAAAGGAGCGACCGACAGCGAACACAAGACATTCCGCCAGATTTCGTTCGAAGATTACCTGTCGCTGCAAAACGAAAGCCACAAAGGCAAAGCCATCGCCGTGATCGTGGCCGAGGGGGAAATCACCGACGGCACGGCACCGGCCGGCTCCATCGGCGGCCTCACCCTGTCGCGCCTGATCCGCGATGCGCGCCAGGACGATGACGTGCGCGCCGTGGTGGTCCGCGTGGACTCCCCCGGCGGCAGCGTCTACGGTTCCGAACTGATCCGGCGCGAGCTCGCACTCACCCGCGAAGCGGGCAAGCCGGTCGTCATTTCCATGGGCACGCTCGCCGCCTCGGGCGGTTACTGGTTGTCTCTCGGCGCGGATGAAATCGTGGCCGATCCGGACACCGTGACCGGCTCCATCGGCGTGTTCGCACTGGTGCCCACGGCCGACCGCCTGGCGGAAAAGCTGGGCATCCACACGGGCGGCGCCACCACCACCTGGCTGTCGGGCTCCCATCATCCCCTGCGCCCCCTCGATCCGCGTTTTGCAGCCCTGATCCAGAGCAGCGTCAGCCACGTCTATGACGAATTCATGACGCGCACTGCGGCGGCACGCAAAACCACAACCCAGAAAATCGACGCCGTGGCCCAGGGGCGCGTATGGACGGGACGTCAGGCCCTGGTGCGGGGACTGGTGGACCGCACGGGCAGCTTTGAAGATGCCGTTCACGAGGCCGCCTCACGGGCCCGCCTGGGTCAGGCGTATCATCTTCACTACATGGACCCCGAACCGACGGGGCTGGCGCAATGGCTGCAGCGGCTCGACGGTGCGTTGCCCGCGCTCGCCAGGGCGGATTTGCCGGCACGCCTGCAGGCGGTCCTGCCCTGGCTGCAGGACGATTCGGCCCGCGATGCCGCAACCCTGATGAACCGGCTGTCGACCTTGTCATCGGATCCGGCGCATTTCATGACGGTCGCCCACTGCCTTTGCCAGGCTCCCTGAACGGGCCTGGTTCGCTGCAAGGAATAATCGCTCACCAATTCAAACAATTTGGAACGGCGAATTCCATTAGGTTTAGGGCTTTGATCCGAAACCACGCAGGGAGCGCATATGGCATCCCCCAAAGGCCCCATGGAGCCACTCAATCCATGTCAGCAGCTTTCCCGGCTAGGACAGTCGCTGTGGCTTGATTACATCGACCGGCAGCTGCTGCAAAGCGGTGAACTGATCCGCCTGATCGAACAGTCAGCCCTCAAGGGCCTGACGTCCAACCCCGCCATTTTCGAAAAGGCACTCGCCTCGGACCCGGCCTACCAGAAGGACATGCGGGCCCTCGCCAAAACCGGTGCCCCTGCGGAAACGGTGTTCGAGCAGCTGGCCCTGGCTGACATCCGTGCTGCTGCGGATGCACTGCACGGCGTCTATCTGCAAAGTGCCAGACGGGACGGTTATGTGTCGCTCGAAGTGTCGCCGCGCCTGGCCGGCGACAGCGCCGGCACCATTGCCGAGGCGCGCCGGCTGTGGCAGGCCGTGGAGCGCGACAACCTCATGATCAAGGTGCCAGCCACGGAAGCCGGGCTTGTCGCCATCGAAGCACTGATCGCACAGGGCATCAACGTCAACGCCACCCTGCTGTTTTCGCGCCACATGTACCGCCGCGTGACGGAAGCCTGGCTCTCCGGCCTGGAGCGCTGGATCGAACGGGGCGGCGAATCGGGACAGGTGGCCAGCGTGGCCAGTTTTTTTGTCAGCCGCATCGACAGCGCGGTGGATGCGCTGCTGCTTTCGCGCATCGAAGAGCGGCAGGAACCGTCCTTGCAGGCCGCTCTGCGCAGCCTGCTGGGAAAAACCGCGATTGCCAATGCGCGCCTGGCCTACCAGCACTACCTGTCATTCACGGCAGGGCCGCGCTGGCAACGACTGGCCGCGCGCGGTGCCCAGCCTCAGCGCCTGCTGTGGGCCAGCACTGGCACCAAGAATCCCGCCTACAGCGATGTGCTCTACGTGGAGTCCCTCATCGGTCCGGATACGGTAAACACGGTGCCTCCCGCCACGCTCGAGGCATTTGCCGCCCATGGCGTGGCAGCGGACGAACTGCAGGGCGGCATCGAAGCGGCAGGCCGTGTGATTGAGGCGCTGGAGGCGCTGGGCATTTCCCTGGACACCGTAACTGACCAGCTGCTGGTGGATGGCGTGCGCCTGTTCGCCCAGGCCTACGACAAGCTGCTGGCCCAGATGGAAAACCGCATGGCAGCCATTCCGGCTGCCTGAGAGGAGCAAGGACACATGAAAATCGGCATGATCGGACTGGGGAAAATGGGGGCAAACATGGCCACGCGCCTGCGCCGCCAGGGCTTTGAAGTGGTTGGATACGACCGGGACGCCGCCGCGCTGCAGCGCCTTGCGCGCGAAACCGGCGTGGGAGCGGCTGCTTCCGTCACCGACCTGGTCAGCCAGCTCGGTGCGCCCCGCATCGTCTGGCTGATGTTGCCCAGCGGCGCCCCCACCTCAGGCCAGGTGGACGAACTGGCCCAGCTGCTTTCTCCCGGGGACGTGGTGGTGGACGGCGGCAATTCCTACTACCGCGACAGCCAGCGCCATGGCACCCTGCTGCAGGAAAAAGGCATCGGCTTCATGGATGCAGGCACTTCCGGCGGCATCTGGGGGCTGGAAAACGGCTATTGCCTGATGGTGGGCGCATCTGATGCGGTGGCCACCCAGCTCGAACCGGTACTCAAGGCACTGGCGCCGGAACCTGACCGCGGCTGGGCTCACGTGGGTCCGGTGGGTTCCGGACATTTCGTGAAAATGATCCATAACGGCATCGAGTACGGCATGATGCAGGCACTGGCCGAAGGGTTCTCCCTCATGGAAAACAAGCGCGAGTTCCCGCTCGACCTGGCGCAGATTTCCGAGCTCTGGCGCCACGGCTCGGTGGTACGCAGCTGGCTTCTGGACCTCACAGCCCAATCACTGCAAAACGACTCCCATCTGGAGAGCGTGGCGCCGGTGGTGGCTGACTCGGGTGAAGGACGCTGGACAGCCGTGGAAGCCGTGGAACAGGGCCTGGCCGCCCCCATCCTGACGCTCGCCCTGTTCATGCGCGTCCAGAGTCGCGACAGCCGCGGCTTTGCCTCCCGCCTGTTGGCCCTGATGCGCCAGGGGTTTGGCGGACATGCCATCCAGGCCCGCCATGACTGACGCCGATCCCTGCACCCTGGTCATCTTCGGCGCCGGCGGCAACCTGGCGCGGCGCAAGCTGCTGCCCGCCCTGTTCCAGCTGGAAGCGGCCGGGCGGTTGCCGGAGCGCATGGCGATCGTGGCGGTGGACTTCGCGGTGCACAGCGACAGCGAATGGCATTCGGCCGTGGCCGAGCTGCTGCACCAACAGCAACCGGACAGCTTTGACCCGGCCGTGTTCTCCCGCTTCCAGCCACGCCTGCATTACCATTCCATTGCCCCCGGAGACAGCCCGGCCTACGAGCAGCTTCGCACCAAGCTGCACGACGGCGGGCGGTTTCCGCCCAACATGATTTTCTACATGGCCGTGCGCCCGGCCGACTACCTTCATGTGGTGGAAGGGCTGGGCAAGAGCGGGCTGCTGCACGAAGAAGCCGGCTGGCGGCGCGTGGTCATTGAAAAACCGTTCGGCTATGACCTGCTGAGCGCGCAAACCCTGCAAAACGGACTGTCCAGATACCTGCAGGAACAGCAGCTGTTTCGAATCGATCACTATCTGGGCAAAGGGACCGTGCAGAACGTCATGGTGTTCCGCTTCGCCAACGTGCTCATGGAACCCCTCTGGAACCGCCATTACATCGATCACGTGCAGATCACCCATTCCGAAACCCAGGGGATCGAGGGGCGTGCCGAATACTACGAAGGCGCCGGTGCCCTGCGCGACATGATCCAGAGCCACCTGTTGCAACTGCTGGCCATTGTGGCCATGGAAGCGCCCGTGTCCATGGCGGCTGAAAACCTGCGTGACGAGAAAGTCAAAGTCCTCAAATCCATCCGGGCCATCCCGCAAAATGCTGTGCATGCCCACGCATTTCGGGGACAGTACGAAAGCGGCCTGGTAAACGACCAGGCGGTCTGCGGCTACCTCGAGGAACCGGGTGTGGCTCCTGACAGCGTCACCGAAACCTATGCCGCGCTCAAGCTGTTCATCGACAACTGGCGCTGGGCCGGTGTGCCGTTCTATCTGCGCACCGGAAAACGCATGGCCAGCAACAGTTCGGCCATCTCCATCCGCTTCAAGAATCCGCCGCAGGACCTGTTGCGGGCCTCGCGCCAGGGGCCGCCCCAGGCCAACTGGATCATGCTGGGCATCCAGCCCGACGAATGCCTGAAGGTGGAAATGCAGGTCAAGGCACCCGGCCTTGAACTGAAAACACGAACCCTGAGCCTTGATGCCACCTATCGCAAGGACGGAGAAGCCGACTACGACGCGTACGAGGAACTGCTGCTGGACGTCATGCACGGCGACCATTCGCTGTTTCTGCGCATCGATGAGGTGGAAGCGGCCTGGCGTGTGGTCGACCCCATCATCAAGGTCTGGTCCATGGAGCGAGATTTCATCAACGGTTACCCGGCCGGCAGCTGGGGACCGCGCGGCACCTATCGCCTGTTTGATCGGGACGACCAGTTCTGGCGGCATTCGCTTGACATCGATGGAGCGGATTTGCGCGCTTTCTAGCAAGGCCAACCTGAAAACGGACCCAGCATTCCATGAAAAAAAACACAAAATCGATCGTGTTCCATTACGAAAAACTGGGCTGCGATCCCGCCACCCTGCGCCATTCCCTGGCCAACCGACTCTCCTACACCGTGGGCAAGGACCCCATCACCGCCACCGAGCGCGACTGGTTCCATGCCATCGCGTACATGGTGCGGGATCGTCTGGCAGAGCGCTGGATGGAGACCATGCGCGGCTATTATCGGGACGATGCCAAGCGGGTGTACTACTTTTCCCTGGAGTTCCTGATTGGACGCATGCTCATCAATGGCATGTCCAACCTGGGATTTCTCGGAGAGTGCCGCAAGCTGTTCGAGGACCTCGGGCTCGACCTGGATGAACTGCGTGAAATCGAACCCGATGCCGCGCTCGGCAACGGCGGGCTGGGTCGGCTTGCCGCCTGCTTCCTGGATTCCCTGGCGACGCTCGGGGTACACGGTTACGGCTACGGCATCCGCTACGAATACGGCATGTTCAACCAGCGCATCATTGACGGCGAGCAGGTGGAGCACCCGGACAACTGGCTTCGCTACGGCAACCCGTGGGAATTCCCAAGGCCCGAGGTGCTCTATCCCGTAAAGTTTTTCGGACGGGTCATGGAATATGTGGATGAGGAAGGGCGCCACTGCACCCATTGGGCCGATGCCGAAGAAGTCATGGCCATGGCCTTTGACACACCTATTCCGGGTCGCGGCAACGACGTCGTGAACAACATGCGGCTGTGGACTGCAAAAGCCACGCGCGATTTCAATCTGCACCTGTTCAACGAGGGAAACTACATCCAGGCCGTGGAAGACAAGAACGAATCGGAAAACCTGTCCAAGGTGCTCTATCCCGACGACACCACCTCCATGGGGAAGGAACTGCGCCTCAAGCAGCAGTATTTTTTCGTGAGCGCCTCGTTGCAGGACATCCTGCACCGCTTTCAGCGCTACCACAGCGATTTTTCTGAACTCCCGTCGAAGGTGGCCATCCAGCTCAACGACACCCACCCTTCCGTGTCCATTCCGGAGCTGATGCGGCTGCTCATGGACGCCCATCACCTGGGATGGGATGAAGCCTGGCACATCACCCGACGCGTGTTCTCCTACACCAACCACACCCTCATGCCGGAGGCACTGGAAACCTGGCCTGTGCGGCTGTTCGAGCGCGTATTGCCGCGCCACATGCAGATCATCTTCGAAATCAACTTCCGCTTCCTCAAGGATGTGATGCACCATTACCCCGGAGACCACGATGTGCTGCGCCGCATGTCGATCATCGGGGAAGACGGCGAGCGCACCGTGCGCATGGCACATCTGGCCATTGTGGGCAGTCACCGGGTGAATGGGGTTTCTGCCATCCACACCCAGCTGATGAGGGAATCCATCTTCTTCGATTTCGACCAGTTTTTTCCGGGGCGCATCATCAACATCACCAATGGCGTCACCCCCCGCCTCTGGATCGAACAGGCCAATCCGCTTTTGAGCGAACTCATCACAGAGCACATTGGCGACGGCTGGGTGCGCGACCTGGCCGAACTGAAACGGCTGGCCCCCCTGGCTGAAAACCCGAAATTCCGGAAAAAATTCATGGCGGTCAAACACGCCAACAAAACCCGACTGGCCGGACTCATCCACAGTCGCCTGGGCATTGCGGTCGATCCGGATTCCCTGTTCGACGTGCAAATCAAGCGCATCCATGAGTACAAGCGACAACTGCTCAACGTGCTGCATGTGGTGACCCGCTACAACCGGATCCGTCGCGACGCACCAGGGCTTTCTCCGCGCACGGTTATTTTCAGCGGCAAGGCGGCGCCGGGCTACGTCATGGCCAAGCGCATCATCCGCCTCATCAACGATGTGGCCGACATCATCAACAACGATCCGGCCATGCACCGTCAGCTCAAGGTGGTGTTCATCCCCAATTACGACGTTTCAACCGCCCTCGACATCATTCCGGCGGCCGATCTTTCCGAACAGATTTCCACGGCCGGAACCGAAGCGTCCGGGACTGGCAACATGAAGCTGGCCATGAACGGGGCGCTCACGATCGGTACCCTCGATGGGGCCAACATCGAAATCCAGGAAGCCGTGGGAGAGGACAACCTGTTCATTTTCGGCATGGACGCTGCACAGGTGGAAGCCTGCAGAAACGGCTACCGGCCGCGTGAACTGTACCAAACCAATGCCGAACTGAAGGAAGTGATCGACATGATTTCCTCCGGCTTTTTTTCACCGGACGATCCCCACCGCCATCAACCCGTGGTGGACAGCCTGCTGCAAGGCGACTTCTACCTGTTGCTGGCCGACTATGCCGCCTACATCAACGCCCAGGAAGCCGTGGATGCCCACTTCCAGGACCCGGACTCCTGGGCGCACAAAGCCATCCTCAACGTGGCGCACATGGGCCACTTTTCAAGTGACCGCACGATATCCCAATACGCCGATGAAATCTGGAACGTGCACCACAAGCACCATGCCTGAGGCGTGATCACTTCCCGACCGGCAATATCAGGTTGTTTCCTCCTTAAGTACGGGACAGATATCCCGCTTTTTTCTATTGTTACTATAATATAAACTGCATTATAGATATGTGAGGTCAGCCGGGAATTTCGCAATGGCAAGTCCGGGTGAACGCGTGTCCGACTGCATGGAATGCCATGGAAAACGGATTTTTCGACCAACTGGGATTCCGCTGGCTGTTTGACGCGGCGGCAGATGCCCTTTTGCTGATCGATGCCGAAGGCCGAATCGCCCTGTCCAATACCGCGGCGCAGGAAATGTTTGGCCGTTCCGGATCCCAGCTGGATGGACAGTCCGTGGAATGCCTCATGCCCCAGCGCTTCCGTCTGCACCATCGCGAACTGCGCCAGGCTTACGGACGCGACCCCCATCGCCGGACCGCAGGGCTGGGTCTGGAGCTCGTTGCCCTCAAAAGCAGCGGCGAGGAATTTCCCGCTGAAATCAGCCTCTCCCCCCTCCACGCCAACGGGCAGGCCTTCACCCTCGCCACGGTGCACAACATCAGCTCCCGCAAGCAGCTGGAACGCGACCTGCTGGTCAAACGGCGCGAAATGGATGCGCTGCAAAAAGTGCATGTGGCCGCGCAAACAGCCGCAGTCATTGCCCACGAACTCAACCAGCCCCTGCTGGCCATCAGTTCCTACAGCAAATCGGCCCTGCTCATGCTGGACGGAAACTCCCCCAACCCCGAACGTCTCAGGCAGGCCGTTGCCGGCTGCGAACTGCAAACGCGTCGGGCCGGCGAATCGATTCGCGAACTGCTGGCATTTCTCAACATGAGCGAATGCCCTGCGGAGATTTTCGACATCAACCGCGAGATTCGCGAGATGCTGGACACCGCCTGTGCGGAACATCACCTGCAGGTGGATTCACACCTGGAGCTGGAGCTGGACCTGCCGCCGGTCAAGGCCAATCGCACTCACATCCAGAAGACATTGCTCAACCTGTTTCACAACGGCATCGAAGCCATGGAATCGGGACGGATCGCGGATCCCATGCTCACAGTACACACCCGCTCCCTCCCCGATGAACCCCTGGTTCAGGTTTCCGTCGCCGACAATGGCCCCGGCTTCAGTCCGGACCAGCGCAAGCGGCTGTTTGACCCGTTCTTCACCACCAAATCAAGCGGCATCGGCATGGGCCTTGCCATCAGCCGCTCCCTGGTGGAGGCCAACGGAGGGCACCTGTGGCTGGAGAACGACTGTCTGCCGGGTGCCCAATTTCACCTCACCTTGCCGGTATCCCCATGAAAAAAAACCAAAGAGTCTATGTGGTGGACGACGACGAAGCCGTGCGGCATTCCCTGATCATGCTGCTTGAAACGGCCGGCTACACCGCGAGCGAATTTGCCAGCGGCGAAGCCTTTCTCGCTTCCTGCAGTGAAAACTGCGAAGGCTGCGTGATCCTCGACGTCCATATGCCCGGCATGGACGGAGTGGCCGTCTACCAGGCCTTGCAGGCCAAGGGGAGGCATCCTCCGGTGATTTTCCTGACCGCCTACGGCACCATTCCGATGTCGGTGAAGGCCATCAAGTCCGGTGCTCTGGACTATCTCACCAAGCCGGTTGATGGCACATTGCTGCTGGAACGGGTACAGGAAGCCCTGCGCCAGGACGAGCGACTGCGCGCCCACGACGCGGTCAATTGCGAAATGCAGGAGCGACTGGCCAGCCTGACCTCACGCGAACATGATGTGATGACGCTGGCCGTGGCCGGTTTTACCAACAAGGAAATCGCGCAGCGCCTGCAAATCAGCCACCGCACCGTGGAAATCCACCGCGCCCGGGTCATGCACAAAACCGGCGCCACCAATTTGCTGGAACTCGCGCGCATCGCCGAAAACTCGCCCACCCCTCCGCCGGCCTAAGGGTTCATACGGATTTTCCGGAATCCCGGAAAGGCCTACTGTCTCCTTAAACCACAAGGAGGCTGCTCATGAAACCAGCCGAAGCAAGTTGCGGGGACCAGACCATTTTCCAGGCGATCCTGGCTCGCCATTCCGTGCGGACCTATGCCCCCCGCCCTGTATCTGAATCTGAAATCCGCACCCTGCTGGAAGCGGCGGTACGGGCACCCACGGCCATGCACCAGGAACCGTGGGCGTTTGTGGTGATACAGGATCCGCTCTGGCTGAAACGGTTATCCGATGTGGCCCGCCCCCTCTTTCTGGACCGCCTATTGCACCAGGCCGGCCCCGGCAATGCGCGCACAGTGAAAACTTTCGCTGACCCCCAGTTCAACATATTCCACGATGCCGGCACCCTGATCGTGATCTGCGCCAAACCCGACCTCCCCTTTTCTGATGCGGATTGCTGGCTTGCCGCGGAAAACCTGATGCTGGCCGCCTGCGGCCTGGGGCTCGGCAGTTGCGTCATCGGCTCGGCCCAGGCGGCGCTCAACACGCCGGCGATCAAAACAGAACTGGGCATCCCCCAGGACTACAAAGCGTTTTCCCCGATCGCAGTGGGGTACCCCAGCGGGAAGATTCCGTCCACCAGCCGCAAGGCGCCTCAAATTCTGGCCTGGAAAAAATCCTGAGCCCGCTTGCTGGGGAAAGCACCGTCCCGTTTATAAAAATTTAACACCCCTTCCCTGCTTTTTTGCGACATCTTGCGCCGCTGGCTTTGACAATAGCTCCCATCCAATAATCCAACCGGGAGTGCGACATGGACCTTTTCTACCTTGCGGGAATCCTGCTCTTCCTCGGGCTGACCGTACTGCTGGCCTTGGGCTGTGGCGCTCTGCGAGGCGGGCCGCGATGAGCCTGATCCTTCTCCTGAGCGCCCTGGTCGCCCTGGGCCTGTTCGTTTATCTGCTCGCTGCCCTGTTTTTTCCGGAGAAATTTTCATGACACCGCACGCCTGGATTCTGCTGTTGCTTTTCCTGGCCCTGCTCTTTGCCATGGCCGGTCCACTTGGACGTTACATGGCTGCAGTCATGGAAGGCCAAAGCCGCGTTCTGCACTTTGGTGGTCCTATTGAGTCATCGATCTACCGCGTTTGCGGCATCCAACGCGAGAAGGAAATGGGGTGGCTGTCGTATGCCGTGGCCCTCATCCTGTTCAACGGCCTCGGGGCACTTGCCGTATACGGCCTGCAACGCCTGCAGCAGTGGCTCCCGCTCAATCCGCAAGGCATGGCGAACGTGAGCCCCGATTCCGCCTTCAACACGGCGCTGAGCTTTGTCACCAACACCAACTGGCAGGGCTACAGCGGGGAATCCACCATGGGATATCTGGTGCAGATGCTGGGGCTCACGGTGCAGAACTTCCTTTCGGCCGCCACGGGCATCGTCGTGGTGATCGCGCTCATCAGGGGGTTCGCGCGCCACACCGCCGCCACCATCGGCAATCTGTGGGTGGACCTGACGCGCGTGACACTTTATGTGCTGCTGCCCCTCTCCTTCCTGTTTGCCTTGTTTCTTGTAAGCCAGGGTACGATCCAGAATTTTGAAGGGTATAAGGCCGTCACCACACTGGAAGTCACGAAATACGACAACCCCAAAGTCGATGCAGCCGGACAGCCCATCAAGGATGACAAGGGCAATCCCGTCACGGAGCCGGCCAGCACGCAGACCCAGACCCTGCCCATGGGCCCGGTAGCGTCCCAGGAAGCCATCAAGATGCTGGGCACCAATGGCGGCGGCTTTTTCAATGCCAATTCCGCCCACCCTTACGAGAACCCCACGCCGCTGTCCAACTTCGTGCAAATGCTGTCCATTTTCCTGATCCCGGCAGCGCTCTGCCTGGCCTTCGGACGGATGGTGGGCGACATGCGCCAGGGTTGGGCCGTGCTGGCCGCCATGACGCTGCTGTTTGTGGTTATGGCCGTGGCTGCCATGCATTTCGAGAACCAGGCCAATCCGTTGCTGACAGCGCTGGGAGTCGATGCGGGGTCCGGCAACCTGGAAGGCAAGGAAACCCGTTTCGGCATTGCCGACTCCGGACTGTTTGCCACCATCACGACGCTGGCGTCCTGCGGTGCGGTAAACGCCATGCATGATTCGTTCATGCC
>JAGWIW010000090.1 GCA_028866015.1 Betaproteobacteria bacterium | reverse complement strand
CTACCAGGCCTGGACTTACAGCGAACTCCTGAAGCAATTCAACGAAACAGTCTATTCGGAAAACATTGGGCTGGTTCCCTGCGCCTACCTGTACCGCTATCAGCATGAAGAAGCTGACGGAATCCGGCATCCTTTCTACCAGGCTTATCTGGAAAAGGCCCCCACGTTCCTCCAGGGGCGGCTTGAGAAGGAGAAGCTGCAGGCCTTAATCAAGCGATACGTAAAGTACGGTGACCAGGGCAACCTGATGATCCGCATCGAACAAGGCAAGATCCGGCCTTCAAAATCCCTGGTGGACAGCCTCTCCCGGATGCTGGATGGTAACCCCGAATTCCTCATGATCGACGAGCAGAAGCTCGCGTTCGAAACCGCGCTGGAACTGGCGCGAGAAACTGATGAGTCGAATTCACCCAAGCAGGTGTTGATTGTCGAAGGCGGCCCGGGAACCGGAAAGTCCGTGGTCGCCGTCAACCTGCTGGTGGAGCTCATGCGCAAGCAGGGCAAGATTGCCCAGTACGTGACCAAGAATGCTGCACCCCGAGCTGTCTTTCACTCCAAATTGACTGGCCAGATGAGGCGGTCGGTCATATACAACCTGTTCAACGGCTCAGGTTCTTTTCATGACGCTGAACCCGACAGTTTCGACGCCCTGATCGTGGACGAAGCCCACCGCCTCAACGAGAAATCGGGGATGTTCAAAAACCTGGGCGAAAACCAGGTGAAGGAGCTGATTCACGCAGCCAGGCTGTCCGTCTTCTTCATCGACGAAGACCAGAAAGTCACCTGGGGTGATATCGGCTCGCGCAAGGAAATCGAGAAATGGGCTCATCACGCCGGCGCCAAAACCCACCGCCTGGAACTGGCCTCCCAGTTCCGCTGCAACGGCTCGGATGGCTACCTCGCCTGGCTCGATCATGTGTTGGGCATCCGCGAAACCGCCAACCCGGACCTTTCAGGGATCGACTACGACTTCCGGGTGTTCTCCGACCCCAATGCCCTGCGTGCTGCCATTGTGGAAAAGAACAGCATCAACAATCGGGCCCGCCTTGTGGCCGGCTACTGCTGGGACTGGGTCAGCAAAAAGAACCCGCAAGCCTATGACGTGGTCATCCCCGAGTACGGCTTCCAAATGCAATGGAACCTGACGGAAGACGGTTCCCTCTGGATCCAGGCGGAAAACTCCGTCAATCAGATCGGCTGCATCCACACCTGCCAGGGCTTGGAAGTGGACACTGTCGGCGTCATCATCGGAGATGACCTTGTCATTCGCAATGGCAAAGTGGTGACGGACCCGGCGGCCCGTGCCAGGACCGACAAGTCCCTAGCGGGCTACAAGACCGCGCTGAAAGCGCACCCCGAAGCCGCCCGCCAGAAAGCCGACCAGATCATCAAGAATACTTACCGCACCCTGATGACCCGGGGCATGAAAGGCTGCTACATCTACTGCACTGACCCTGAAACACAGGACTACTTCTCAGGGTTTAAATAACCCTTCTCTGCCTTTCAGAAACAGATGCCCCCTCACCCCTCCAGATCCCGCCTGATCTGCTCAAACTCTGCCTTGCCGATTTCCCCGCGGGCGTAGCGCTCCTTCAGCAGGTCGAGTGCCGTTTTCTGTTCCGGCCCGCGCCGCTCCCGTGAAAAGGCACCCCTGAAGAGGGCAATCAGACCCAGCACGGCCAGTACCCAGAAAAGCCCCATGCCGATCATGCCAAGGCCCATGCTCATCCAGCCCCCATGCCAATCTCCTGCGTATCCCCACCACATGATCTTCTCCTTTTCAAAAGTGACCGCATGCCCGATCCAGCTACAGCATTGTCCGGTTCAGCCGCAGCGCGTTGGCCACCACCGACACCGAACTGAAGCTCATGGCTGCTGCGGCAATGATGGGCGACAGCAGCAGCCCGAATGCCGGGTACAGCACGCCCGCCGCCACGGGAACGCCGATCACGTTGTAAATGAACGCAAAAAACAGGTTCTGGCGGATATTGGACAGCGTGGCAAGGCTCAGCCTGCGGGCACGGACGATGCCGCGCAGGTCGCCCTTGATGAGCGTGACGCCGGCGCTTTCCATGGCTACGTCGGTGCCTGTTCCCATGGCAATGCCCACCTGGGCCTGAGCCAGGGCTGGCGCGTCATTGATGCCGTCGCCCGCCATGGCCACCACATGCCCTTCCGCCTGCAACTTCCTGATGATCTCGCTTTTCTGCTCGGGCAGCACCTCCGCAACGACGCTGTCGATGCCCAGCTGACGCGCGACCGCTTCGGCCGTTTTTTTGCTGTCGCCGGTCAGCATGACCACCTTCAACCCTTCCTGATGCAACAGCCGGATGGCTTCTGCTGAAGTGTCCTTGACCGGATCAGCCACGCCGATCAGGCCCGCCACTTGGCCATTCACCACGACAAACATGACGGTCTGGCCCTCGGTACGCAATGCGTCGGCCTGACCCGCCAGGCTATCCGCCGACACAGCCAGGGCTTCCAGCATTTTCAGGTTGCCGATGGCCACAGTGCGCCCTTCGATGCGGCCGGTAATCCCCTTTCCCGTATGCGATGCGAATGCCTCCACCCGGGAAAGGGTCAGCCCCTTCCCTTGCGCACCCTCCAGGATCGCAGCCGCCAGGGGATGTTCGCTGGAACGTTCCAGGCTGGCCCCCAGCCCAAGTATCTCCGCTTCGCTGAAGCCCGGGCTGGCGGCCACCTTCATCAGGCGCGGTTTACCCACCGTCAGGGTTCCAGTCTTGTCAGTCACCAGCGTATCCACCTTTTCCAGAATTTCCAGCGCTTCGGCATTCTTGATCAGGACCCCGACCATGGCCCCACGGCCTGTGCCCACCATGATGGACATGGGTGTGGCCAGCCCCAGCGCACAAGGGCAGGCAATGATGAGAACGGCAACCGCGTTGACCACTGCGTGCGCCATGCGCGGTTCCGGCCCCCAGAGTCCCCACACGGCCAGGGTCGCCAATGCACTCAGCACCACGGCCGGGACGAACCAGGAGGACACCGTATCCGCCAGACGCTGGATGGGCGCGCGGCTGCGCTGTGCCTCCGAAACCATATGAACGATCTGTGCCAGCAGCGTATCGGCCCCCACACGCTCGGCGCGCATCAGCAGGCTGCCGGTCCCGTTGACCGTGGCGCCGATGAGGCGTGCACCCCCCTGTTTCTCCACCGGAATCGGTTCGCCGGACACCATCGATTCATCCACCGCACTCGTGCCTTCAAGAACGATCCCGTCCACCGGAATCTTCTCCCCGGGCCGCACCCGCAGCACGTCGCCGGGGCGAACCTTTTCCAGGGGAACGTCTTCTTCCTGGCCACTGTCGCGTACGATGCGTGCGGTTTTCGGCGCGAGACCGAGCAGCATTTTGATGGCAGCGCTGGTGCGGCTGCGCGCCCGCAGTTCCATCACCTGGCCCAGCAGCACCAGGGCGGTGATCACCGCAGCCGCCTCGAAATAAACAGGAACCAGACCGCCCATCGTGCGCAAGGTGGGCGGGAACAGCCCCGGCCACAGCAATGCCACGGTGCTGTAGGACCAGGCCACGCCAACCCCCAATGCAATCAGGGAAAACATGTTGAGGCTGCGGTTCACCACCGATTGCCAGCCCCGCACGAAAAACGGCCAGCCGCCCCACAACACCACGGGCGTGGCCAGGGCGAATTCAAACCACTGCAGCAAACCGGGCGTAATGAATCCCGGCATGGCCTTTGGAGCAAATTCGAAGGCCATGGCCAGAATGAAAACCGGGGCAGCCAGGATGGCACTGAACCAGAAGCGCCGCGTCATGTCTGCGAGCTCAGCATTTTCCTCGCCCTGTGCGGCCGAATCCCGACGCTCCAGTGTCATGCCGCAGATGGGGCAGCTTCCCGGCTGGGCACGCACGATTTCAGGATGCATCGGACAGGTGTACACCGTTGCGGAATCTTGAACCATGTCACCCTCCTAATGGATGGGCATGAATGCCCGTCACCATTGGGGCCCTGCTGTCGCCTTGAAGATCAAAGGCCACCTGCTGCCC
>JAGWIW010000032.1 GCA_028866015.1 Betaproteobacteria bacterium | reverse complement strand
ATTTGGATTCTGCGGATACGAAAAAATACAAAACGCACTATAAATTCTGTAACCCATTGATGGGAAATATACAAAACGATAGCTAAAGATATTTGCTGGAAACTATGTTTTAGGACGCCCTCTCCGCCACAGGATATGTTCGACAATCAGCCGTTGGAAATCGGAAAGCCATTCAGTCCGGCTCGTCCAGCGACACCCCCTTCGTACATGCTTTAAAATCCACTTCTTGCAGGGACCGCCATAGCTTGGCCCACCAACCTGCGTAGGGAGGGACATGAACAATCACCAGCAAAGCACCCTGAAAGTCGGTCTTCGCCATTCGGAGCAGTTGCGTGTGGAGCCGTGCCATACCGTTCCACAAGTGGAAACGCGCTGGCCGGGCTTCAGGGACATGCCTTCCGTTCTGGCCACGGCAATGATGATTGCCTTCATTGAGGAAACCTGCATCAGGGGTCTTGGGCCCTATCTGGCCCCCGGACATAAAACGGTTGGCACCCATGTGGATGTCAGTCACGTTGCCGCGACGCCGGTCGGCATGGTGGTGACGGCCGAGATCGAGCTGACTCGGATCGAAGGCAAGTCGCTATTCTTCCGGGTCTCCTGCCGGGATGAAGGGGGGCTGATCGGCGAGGGACTCCACCGGCGCGCCATCATTGACGAGGAGCGTTTCAACCGGCGGGTTCAGGAGAAGGCAGGCCAGGTCAGAGGTTCCTGATTTCATGAAAAGCCATCGCAAGGAACTCTGGTTCAACATTCCGGTTCGGCGAGCATTCGTCAACATCACGGCCGAGGTGGAAAAATGCCTGCGCGAGAGCAAGATTCAGGAGGGGCTGGTCTTGGTGAATGCCATGCATATTTCGGCTTCGGTCTTCATCAATGACGATGAGGCGGGCTTACACCATGATTTCGAACGGTTTCTGGAAAGATTGGCGCCCCATGAACCGGTGGCTCAATATCGGCACAATGACACCGGAGAAGACAATGCCGATGCCCACATCAAGCGCCAGATCATGGGAAGGGAAGTGGTCGTCGCCATCACCGAAGGAAAGCTCGACTTCGGGCCCTGGGAGCAGATCTTTTACGGCGAGTTTGACGGAGGCCGCCGCAAGCGCGTGCTGGTAAAAATCATCGGGGAGTAGCCCGTCAACTGCTCGTCAGGCCAGTTCCGTACTGAAAACCTGTCCGCCATGTTCGCGCAAGGCATGGAAGCGGATGTCTGCCCAGCGTTCCTGGATCACGTTCAGTTCGGCCTGGTGGCTGACAAGGATTGCCGGTGCATCGACCACATCCCGAGCGATTCGGTGGGCATTGCCATCAAGGAAGCGGGACAGTTCCCGGGGGTCGTCGGCTGTTACCCAGCGTGCCAGACGAAACGGGGTGGACGTGAGCCGTGGCTTGACACCGTATTCCTGCTGCAGCCGGTGCGCGACAACTTCAAACTGCAGGTTTCCCACTGCGCCCAGAAGCAGCGGCCCCCCCGCGTGCGGGCGGAAGACCTGGATGGCCCCTTCTTCACCCAGCTGCATGAGTCCCTGCCGCAACTGCTTGGTGCGTAGCGGGTCATCCACTTCAACATTCTGGAACATTTCAGGGGCAAAGAACGGCAGGCCGGTGAACTGGAGCTGCTCGCCTTCGGTCAGTGAGTCGCCAAGGCGCAGCAGGCCGTGATTGGGAATGCCGATAATGTCGCCGGGGTAGGCGTCCTCCAGCAGCTCGCGCCGTTGGGAGAGGAAGGAAACGGCGTTGCCGGTACGGATTTCCTTGCCATTGCGGCAGATCTTCAGTCGCATGCCACGTTCGAAGCGGCCGGAACAGACCCGCACAAAGGCGATGCGATCGCGGTGGGCTGGATCCATGTTGGCCTGCACCTTGAAGACGACGCCGGAAAATTTTTCCTCGGTTGGCATGACCATTCGCTGCACTGTCTCCCGTGGCCCGGGCGCGGGTGCAAGATCCACGAGCGCGTCGAGCACTTCGCGCACGCCGAAATTATTGATGGCAGAACCGAAGAAAACAGGGGTTTGCTTTCCTGACAGAAAGGCGTCCGCATCGAATTCGGGCATGGCTGCGCGCACCAGTTCAATTTCGTTGCGAGCCTGGACGAAATCCGGCCCAAAACGATGTTCGCATTCCGGATTATCCAGGCCAGAGATGATTTCCACATCATCGGCGCGGGTTTCTTCGCCAGGTCGGAACACGCGCATGGATTCGGCGCGCAGGTCAAAAACCCCGCCAAAACGCTTGCCCATGCCAACAGGCCAGGTAAAAGGAACCACCGGCATTGCCAGAACGCGCTCGATTTCGTCCACGATGTCGAGCGGGTCCCGCACTTCGCGGTCCATCTTGTTGATGAATGTGAGCACCGGGGTGCGTCGGGCGCGACAGACCTCGAGCAGCCGCAGGGTTTGCGATTCGACGCCATTGGCGGCATCGATTACCATCAAGGCTGCATCCACTGCGGTCAGGACACGGTAGGTGTCCTCCGAGAAGTCCTGGTGCCCCGGTGTGTCGAGCAGGTTGATGACGCAGTCGCGATATTCCATCTGCATCACAGAACTCGCTACAGAAATGCCTCTCTGCTTTTCGATTTCCATCCAGTCGGAGGTGGCATGCCGGTTCGACTTGCGGGCTTTCACCGTGCCGGCAATATGGATTGCACCGGCGTAGAGCAAGAGTTTTTCCGTCAGCGTGGTTTTTCCGGCGTCCGGGTGGGAAATGATGGCGAAGGTGCGTCGTCGCGCCACTTCTCTGGCAATGCTCATTGAAGCCTCTTTATCGTGAAGCAGGATTGGTGCTGTGCTTCTGGCGTGTCGTGCCGACAGGCCGACACGGGGATGCGATGCGTACTGATTACATCGGTATGATCCGGCAAGCCTTCTGATTTCGATCGACCGTGATTTTAGCTGACCGCCGGGGAGGGATGCAAACCGGGGGCTCCTCGCTTCAAACAGGTTTCCCCCTTTGGTGCGGATCAAGGTAATACCAGAGTGGATTGAAACTGATGTCAGAATGGGTTAAGAATACGAGACGTCGTTTCAAAAAATGGCAACGACGTCATCATGACAATCATATAAACGGAGATCATATCCATGATTGCTGCCCTTGTATTCCGTAAATCAGCCCTTCCATTGCTGGCAGCCGCTGCGCTGGCCTTTGCTTCCGGACCAACCTTGGCCAAGGATTTCCAGGTCCTGCAGCCGATGGCGGCCAAGCCTGAAAAATTGTCGAACGGCAGCTATTACGTGCCATCCACGCCTGACACCGTGCGCTGGGGCAGCCTGCCGAATGCCGAAGCCAAGCCCGTGCTGACGGTCCCTTCCGGCAGCGTCGTGATTTTCGATACGGTATCCCATGAAGGGATCCTGGAAGATCAGGGTCGTAATCCGACCCACTATTTCTCCCAATTCGGCGTCAAGCCCGGGCAGGTGCTTAAGGATGCCCAAAAGATCACCGACTCCAGCCTGCAGCATGATTTCGTCAAGGATGGCCCCCATATTGTGACCGGCCCGGTGGGCATCGAAGGCGCCAAGGCGGGTGATGTGCTGAAAGTGGATATCCTTGAGCTGCGGCCGCGCGTGCCCTACGGCGTCATTTCCAACCGCCATGGCAAAGGAGCTCTCCCGGGGGAGTTCCCGGAAAACAAAGGCCCTTTCCCTGGAGCTGACGCCGCCCATCCCGACCTTTTTGGCAATGTGTCCACTTTCACGCCCATCAAGGAAATCGGCGGCAAGTGGTACGGCATCATCAAGGACAAAAGCGGCCTGGAAGCGCACATTCCCATCAAGCCTTTCCTGGGCATCATGGGGGTGGCAGTCAATACCAAGGAAAAACCAAATTCAGTTCCGCCTGGCGAGTACGGTGGAAACCTGGACCTCAACGAACTGAGCGCCGGCTCCACGCTGTATTTGCCCATTCATGTGAATGGCGGACTTTTCTTCGCTGCGGACCCGCATTTCGTGCAGGGAGATGGCGAAGTGGCGCTGACGGCCCTGGAAGGATCCTTGCGGGCCAAGGTGCGTCTGACCGTTCTCAAGGCGGGTGACCCCAGCCTGCCGATGAAGGCGCCGATGAAACAGCCTTTTGCGGAAACCCCGAATTACTGGATTCCCATCGGGCTCAACAAGGACCTGAATGAAGCGATGAAAGATGCAACCCGTCAGGCCGTGCAGTTCCTGAATGAAAAACTCGGTATGGATCGCGCCTCTGCCTTGGCCTACCTCAGTGCTGGAACCGACTTCCAGGTCACGGAAGTGGTGGACAAGGTCAAAATCATCAACGGCATGATCCGCAAGGCGGATTTCCAGAAATCCTCAAAACACTGACCGCAGCACCCCCGGAAGCTGTCCTGCGATGAGCCGGACAGCTTCCGGGATTTGCCTGCTCCTTCGCATCATCCGGCATGTTCCTGATGTGACCAAAGCGCTTAACGAGATTGAAATTGACCGGGGCGGCCGGGGCAAACGCTGAGTCAGATGACCAGTTTCCCGCCTTGGCATGATCGACTTTGTTCCAGGCGGGAGAGTGTGGGCAGGAGGTTGAGCGCACTGGATTTTTTCAGTTGCCGGGCCTGCTCGCGCAACGCATCGATGGTGATGTCCACAGACTCCCGCCCGGATGCGAAGGCAATCACATTGCCGCCTGGGCAGGTGGGAAAAGCCAGGGCCTGACCCTCAAAAGCCGATTTCAGCCGTTCGATACTTTTCCTGAAGCTGCGGCTGCGCCCGATCAGATTGACGGCCAGGACGCCATGGCGGGAGAGCAGTTGGCGGCAACGTTCATAAAATGGGAGGCTGCCCAGCGCACCCGCCCTGGCGTTGGCATCAAACCCGTCCACCAGGATGAGGTCGTAGGTTTTCCCTGTTTTTTCCACGAAATGCATGCCGTCATCGATCACGATCCTGATCCGGTCCGGATCGTCTGGCAATTTGAAAAACTGGCGCGCGGCAGCCACCACGGCCGGGTCGATTTCGACCACGGTGAGTTTTGTGTCGGGGCGGTGGCGGTAGAGGAATTTGGTGAGGGAAGCGGCTCCCAGGCCGATCAGCAACGCCTGTCGTGGAAATCGGTCTTCTTCACGAAATAGCAGGCTTGCCATCATGTCCTGGGTATAGTCGAGTTCCAGGTGCCAGGGGCGGGCAATGCGCATGGCACCCTGAATCCAGTCCGAGCCGAAGTGCAGGGTGCGAACGCCTGCCTCCTCCCGGATGTCGATGCTGCAGCTCATGGGACAGGTTCGAGCGGCGGTTCGTCCATCAGGGCAATCTGCTCGCGCAGTTCCAGCACGCGGTCCTGCCAGTAACGCTGGGTGTTGAACCAGGGAAAGGCAAGGTGAAAAGCCGGGTCGTCCCAGCGGTGGGCCAGCCAGGCTGCATAATGGATGAGTCGCAGCGTGCGCAAAGCCTCTATCAGGTGCAGTTCGCGCCGGTCGAAATCGCAAAACGCCTCGTACCCTTTGAGTACGTGACCCAGTTGCTGCTCCATTTCGCTGCGCTGCCCGGAAAGCAGCATCCACAGGTCCTGCACGGCAGGCCCGGTGCGGCTGTCGTCGAAATCTACAAAATGGGGACCGTGGTCGGTCCACAGCACATTGCCCAGATGGCAGTCCCCATGCAGGCGCAGGGTTGTGACGGTTCCGGCCCTTTCAAAAGCGTGCCTTACGCCGTCCAGCGCCTGTTGTGCCACGCTTTCATAGGGGACGCGCAAATCTTCAGGAATGAAGCCGCACTGCAGGAGGTAGGCGCAGGGCTCGTCGCCGAAAGATGCGATGTCGAGTACTGGGCGATGGTGAAATGGTGCGATGGCCCCCACGGCGTGGATGCGGCCGATGAACCGACCAATCCACGCCAGTGTTTCCGGATCACCTGGTTCCGGTGCTCGCCCTCCTTGGCGGGGAAACAGGCTGAAGCGGAAGCCATCCTGATGGTGCAGGGTCCGCCCGGCAATGACCAGTGCGGGAACCACAGGTATTTCCCGTTCCGCAAGTGTTGCCACGAAGGCGTGCTCTTCCAGGATTGCCTCGTCACTCCAGCGTTGCGGCCGGTAAAATTTGGCAACGATGGAAGGGCCGTCTTCAGTGCCCACTTGGTAGACGCGGTTTTCGTAGCTATTGAGGGCCAGCAGACGCCCGTCGCATCGGATGCCTGTGTGATCTATCGCATTGAGTACCGTGTCCGGCGTCAGAGCGGAAAATTGTGTTGAATTATTTGTTAACACCAAAGGCAGCCAGGGGCTGGTATTCTGCATTCACAAAGGGGCAGACTATACACCATCCCCCCGTGACTGACGGGAATCGTCTACAAACAGGACGTCCGACCATGAGCACCAGTGCGCTGCGGAAACAGGAATTCGATTGGCGCAGGCGATCGCTCCTGATGCTTCTTGCCACGCTGCCGGCCGCCTGCATCACCCCGTTGTCCGATCCACGTGGTCGCTCCGTTCCGCCACCGGCAGGGCAGCCCCACATGAGGCTACCCGAAGTGGGGCAGGAATGGGTTTACGCTGTACGTAACGTGTATAACCAGGAAGTGCTCGATATCGTCACCGAGCGCGTGGTAAGCGTCGGGGCCCAGGTCCGGATTGAGCGCACGGGGCAGCATGCCGGTTCTTTGCCCGACGAAATCCAGAGGCCCTGGGGCACGATCGAGCAGGATCCCCACTGGAACCCACCCCAGGTGTTTCCGGTACCCATTCCCCTGTGGCCCCTGGAACTCAGGGCCGGATGGGAAGGGCATTTCAGGCGCGAATACCAGGTGCTCGACAAGCCTGACTATCATTACCACTGGTCCCTCGCCATGCATGCCCTGGGATGGGAGGAGATCCAGGTGCCTGCCGGCCAGTTCAGGTCCCTGGTCTTCCGCAATTTTGCCCAGTTCGACAGCAATGAACTCTACTACCGCCTGGAAAGCGAACGCACGGAAGACATCTGGCTGGTACCCGAAATCGGCCGCTGGGCCATTCGTCGCAGTTCGGGCATCTACTACACGGGCGGCAAAGGGGACGACGAGCGGGAAGATTTCTGGGAGTGGCAACTGCAGTCCTGGAAGTGAAGGGGGTCCCCGTTCAATAGCCTTTTGTCGCCGATCAAAACGCCCTGGCAGGAATATGCTAGCTTAGAAACTTGAAGGCTTTCCGTTTTCAAGGTTTCTTGCCAGGAGTTCTCCATGGACCGGCCGGCAGTCATCCGCAAGACGGCGTCTGATTGGCGTGTGGCGCCCCATTGGCACGACTATGAGGCTCAGCGTGCCGATTTCAGCTGGGATGATGTGCGCCGCGAATTGGAAGGGCTGCCCGGCGGTGCGCTCAACATTGCGCACGAAGCAGTGGACCGCCACGCACGGGGTCCACGGCGTCACCACCCGGCCTTCGTATTCCTTGGGGAGCAGGGGCAGCGAGACGTCCTCACCTATGCCGAACTGGCCACCCTGACCAACCGTTTTGCTTCTGCTCTTGCTTCGTTGGGCGTGCACCGGGGCGATACCCTGTTCGTGCTGTCAGGACGCATTCCAGAACTGTACATTGCTGTGCTGGGCAGTCTGAAAGCCGGCATGGTGGTTTCTCCCCTGTTCTCGGCCTTCGGTCCCGAGCCAGTGGCCACCCGGCTTACGCTTGGTGCCGGGCGCGTGCTGGTCACGACGGAGTCACTGTATCAGCGCAAGGTCGAGGGATTGCGGGGACATCTGCCCCAGCTGGAGCATGTGCTTCTGGTGGGAGAAAAAGGAAGGGAGACTTCACTGCCCGATACCCTGGATTTTGGCCGCTTCATGTCCTGCGGGACTGATGTTTTCGACACCGTTCCCACATTTCCCGAAGATGCGGCATTGCTGCATTTCACCAGTGGCACCACAGGCAAGCCCAAAGGGGCACAACATGTCCATAAGGCCGTGCTCATGCACTGGATGACCGGCAAGTACGCACTCGACCTCCACCCCGGGGACATTTACTGGTGCACGGCCGATCCCGGATGGGTCACGGGCACATCCTATGGCATCATCGCTCCGCTCCTGCATGGCATCACATCCGTCATTGATGAAGGAGAATTCGATGCCGAACGCTGGTACCGAATCCTGCAGGAGGAAGGGGTCAGCGTTTGGTATACCGCGCCCACTGCCATCCGCATGCTCATGAAGGCAGGCATGGAACTCGCCAAGGCCCGATCCTTTCCTCAACTGCGCTTTATTGCGAGCGTCGGCGAGCCGCTCAACCCGGAAGCAGTCTGGTGGGGGATTGACGCGTTCAGTCTGGCCATACACGACAATTGGTGGCAAACGGAGACGGGCGGCATCATGATTGCCAACGCTCCGGCTTTTGACATCAAACCCGGCTCCATGGGGCGCCCATTGCCGGGCGTGGAAGCAGGGCTGGTGCGACGGCTGCAAGATGGGAGCATTTCGTTAGTCGAGGCTCCGGGTGAGGAAGGTGAACTGGCCCTGAAAAAAGGCTGGCCCTCCATGATGCGCGGCTATCTGGGTGAAGCGGCACGTTACCGCAGCTGCTTTTCAGGGGAATGGTATCTCACAGGTGACCTCGCCAGGCGGGATGCGGATGGCTATTACTGGTTCGTTGGTCGCAGCGACGACGTCATCAAGTCGGCCGGACATCTGATTGGGCCCTTTGAGGTGGAAAGCGCGCTCCTGGAGCATCCGGCCGTGGCAGAAGCCGGCGTGATCGGAAAACCTCATGAAACCCTGGGTGAACTGGTCAAAGCTTTCGTGTCGCTGCGACACGGGTTCGAGGGCAGTGAAGCCTTGAGGCGCGACATCCTGGGGCATGCCCGCAAGCGCCTGGGTGCAGCGGTTGCGCCCAAGGAACTGGATTTCCTGCCCTCACTGCCCAAAACCCGCAGCGGCAAGATCATGCGCCGCCTGCTCAAGGCGCGGGAACTGGGATTGCCTGAAGGCGACATTTCCGCGCTGGAACAGTCATGAGCGAGATCGCGGTCCCAAACCGTAAGTCCTCATCGTTGGCGATGCTCACGCACATGCTGCGCATACGCCGCATGGAGGAAGCGGCAGCCGAATGGTACGGTGCTGGCAAGATCCGGGGTTACCTCCACCTGTATATCGGGGAAGAGGCTGTGGCGGCGGGTGCCATCCCTTGTTTTGGAGAACAGGACGATGTGGTGGCCACCTACCGCGAGCATGGACATGCCCTCGTGCGCGGGGTGCCCATGAATTCCATCATGGCGGAAATGTTCGGCAAAGCGTCCGGCTGTTCCCATGGGCGCGGCGGGTCCATGCATCTGTTTGATGCCAGCAGGCGTTTTTATGGAGGAAATGCCATCGTGGGTGGAGGCCTTCCCCTTGCAGTGGGGCTTGCGCTAGCAGCCCACATGCAGGGCGAGGCACGTGTTGCAGCCTGCTTTTTTGGGGAAGGGGCGGTGGCTGAAGGGGCCTTTCACGAGTCCATGAACCTGGCTGCCTTGTGGAAACTGCCTGTGTTGTTCTGCTGCGAAAACAACCTCTATGCCATGGGCACAGCACTGGAGCGATCCGAATCCCAGACCGACCTGTGCGCCAAGGCCGAAAGCTACAAGATGCCTGCCTTGCGTGCCGATGGCATGGATGTGGTGTCGGTACGGGAGGGGACGTTGCAGGCGCTCTCTCGTGTGCGCGAAGGGGCCGGCCCCGTCTTCGTGGAATACCGCACCTACCGGTTCAGGGCCCATTCCATGTTTGATCCGGAGCTGTATCGTGACCGCCAGGAGGTGGAGGACTGGAAAAGGCGCGGACCGATCCACACCTTCAGTGCGCGCCTCAAGGCAGAACAGGGACTCACGGAACAGGAGTTTCTGGCACTTGATGCCCGGGTCATGGCGGAAGTGGCCGCTGCCGTGGCATTTGCCGAAGCGGCCCCATTCGAGCCGGTGTCCACGCTTGCGCACAACGTGGTGGCGGAGGATGGCCCGTGAAAACGAATTACCGCGAAGCCTTGCGCATGGCACTGCGCGAAGCCCTGGCGTCTGACCCCCGCGTTTTCCTCATGGGCGAAGACGTGGGGCGGTATGGCGGCTCCTATGCCGTATCCAAGGGATTGCTGGACGAATTCGGGCCGGAACGAGTTCGCGACACGCCGCTTTCCGAGCTGGGATTCGTGGGGGCAGGTGTGGGTGCAGCCCTGGGAGGGATGCGCCCCATCGTGGAAATCATGACGGTCAATTTCAGCCTTCTTGCAATGGACCAGATCGTAAACGGTGCCGCAACCCTGCGTCACATGTCGGGGGGGCAATTGCACGTACCACTCGTCATTCGCATGGCTACCGGAGCAGGGCGGCAGCTTGCAGCACAGCATTCGCACAGCTTTGAAGGATGGTATGCCCATGTACCGGGGCTTCGGGTACTGGCACCGGCAACACTCTCCGATGCGCGGGGCATGCTGGCTCCTGCCCTGGCATGCCCTGACCCGGTGATACTGTTCGAACATGTGCGCCTGTATAACCTGGAAGGTGAACTGGAGGATGATCCCGACGCCTGGCGCTGTGACATTCGCAGTGCCGCCGTGCGTCGTGTCGGTGATGCGGTGACCCTTGTCGCTTATGGAGGAAGCCTGTTGCGGGCCATGGAGGCAGCCGAACAGTTGTCGGATGAAGGCATCGAGGCAGAGGTGATCGATCTTCGCGTATTGCGCCCGCTGGATGTCGCCCCCCTCCTGGATTCGGTGCACAAAACCCATCGCGCGGTGGTGGTGGATGAAGGATGGAAAAGTGGCAGCCTCTCGGCCGAAATCGTTGCGCGCCTGATGGAAGGGGCATTTTACGATCTGGATGCACCAGTGGCGCGTGTCTGCAGCGAAGAAGTGCCCATGCCTTATGCGCTTCCGCTGGAGGAGGCCGTGTTGCCGCAGCCCGCCAAAATCGTTACGGCCGTCAAGGAACTGATGGGGCGAAAATGATCGACTTCACGCTGCCGGCCCTCGGGGCCGACATGACCCAGGGCAAGCTTCTGGAATGGAAGGTCAAGCCAGGAGATGCCGTCACCCGGGGGCAGGTGGTGGCCGTGGTGGACACCTCCAAAGCCGCCGTAGACGTGGAAATATGGCAGGAAGGCACTGTGGCCCAGCTGCTGGTGCGGCCTGGGGAAACCGTTCCGGTAGGCACGCCCATGGCCCGCTTGCTGGTGCCGGGTGAACTACCGGCATCCCGGCGCAGGGTTTCGCCGGCAGCGAAGCAACGTGCCACGGCGTTGGGAATTGTCGTGGATGAGGTTTCGGGCACCGGGCCTGAAGGCGCAGTTACCCTGGAAGATGTGGAAAGGACAGCAGCCTCCGCTGTCCCTCCCGTTGCAAGGGCCGCATCCCCAACCGGCAAAGTGGCGGACATGCGTGCGGTCATTGGCGCTGCCATGAGCCGTTCCAAGCGTGAAATCCCCCATTACTATCTGGGAGAATCCATACCCATGGCGCGTGCACAGGCGTGGCTTGAATCTTTCAATGCCGGCCGGCCGCTGCCCGAGCGCCTGCTCATGGCGTTGCTTCCGATCAAGGCAGTGGCACTGGCGCTGCAGAAATTTCCCGAGTTCAACGGGTTTTATCGCAACGGAACCTTCGAGGCGGGGACAGGCATCCATGTCGGGGTGGCGATCGCCCTGCGCCAGGGCGGATTGGTGGCGCCGGCCTTGCATGACGTTGCAGACAAGCCTTTGCCGACGCTCATGCAGGAGCTTTCCGATCTGGTGCTGCGGGCACGCAACGCGACGCTGCGCAGCTCTGAACTGTCGGACGCCACGGTGACGGTCACCAATCTGGGAGACCAAGGGGTGGAATCGGTATTCGGTGTGATCTATCCTCCCCAAGTGGCCTTGGTGGGATTGGGTCGCGTGTCCCTGCAGCCCTGGGTGGAAGGGGAAAGCGTGCAAGCCTTGCCGGTGATGCGAGCCACATTGTCAGCCGACCACCGGGTGTCCGACGGCCATCGTGGGGGATTGTTACTCAGCGAAGTGAGAGAACGCCTTCAGCACCCGGAAACCTTGTGAACAGGAGATCCCATGAAAGCCGATCCCCGCTATGACCAGATCATTGCCGTGCTGCAAAGCATCGCTCCGGAAGTGGATGCCAAGGATTTGTCGGGAAGCGAGCCGCTGCGCCGGCAGGTGGATCTGGACTCCATGGACTGGCTCAATTTCCTGATCGGGCTGCATGGTGCATTTCAGGTGGATATTCCCGAATCTGATTACGCACGCCTCGTCACGCTGGATGACGTGGTGAATTATTTGCAGCAAAAAACCGTACAGGCGTCTACTCGAAGCGGATGAAGTTTTCCGCGAGCGAAAGTTCGCCGTACCGTGCGATCAGCCCGTCCAGTTCTTCCAGCAGCGTTGCTGCTTCATCTTCCTCAAGGGCGCCTTCGCCGGTCAGCTGAGAGGCTACACCTGACTCGATTGCTTCACGCACGGCCGCAAGCGTGAGCGGCACATCAGCGAAGGAATCATCCCCGGCCACGGTTTCGATCACGCGAGAGAGGGCTTCGCTCGCTTCGTGCTGGACGAACTCTATGGCGGAGGCATGTTCGCCATATTCTTCGATCAGGGCTTCGAGCTCGTCGAGGAGTGATTCGTCCATATCGAAGCGGTGCATCGCTTCAGCCTCGTTGAAGGCCGCAGGCAGCATATCAGCCACGATGTCGCGTACCCTCCCCAGAGTGAGTGGCTCGTCGGTGTCCATGTCATTGCTCAGGCGTTCGATGATGTCCGACAGTTCCGGGCTGATGCGGGTGGAAACGTCGATGGGCTGGTGGATCATGATTGTCCTCCCGGGAATTCGTGGGGGTCGGGAAATCGGATACCCCGCCATTCCAGTGTAGCAGAGCGCGCCGGGCACTGCTTCAGGCCCTCTGGCAAGGGGCTATCTGCAAAAGGTGACGAAAAGGGGCACAATGAAAACATACGGGAGGCATCACGTTTAAGCGTGCCTTAATCGTCATGACATAACATGAAGAACAAATGACCTGGTCCAGAATTTCCCTGAGGATAAGCGGCCGCCTTTCCGTTGGCCAACAGGGGGGCTTTCTACTCGCCTTTTTCCTGACAGCCCTCTCACCCTGGGCAAAGCCAGGCCCGACCCTGACTCTGGACGACCTCCTGCGCTTGGGACTTAGTGCCAATCCGGCTGTGCTGGCGGCGCGCGACCAGGTTGCGGCCGCGCAAGGCATGGCGGAAGCAGCCAGGGCATTCCCCAATCCCGAAATCAGTGGGCAGAGCGGTCGTGGTCAGGAGCGGGAGGTGCCGGATCCCCATTCCGGTGCTGTCTACAGCATCGCCCTGAACCAGCCACTGGAATACCCCATGGTACGCACGCCACGCATTGAAGCGGCTGATGCTTCCCTGCGTGCAGCGGATGCGGCCCGACAATCGTTCGAGAATGACACAGCTGCAGCCATCAAACTGGCTTACTACGATCTGCTGCGCCGCCAGGCGGAGGCGACAGCGGCTCAGGAAGACCTGCAACTGACGCAGCAGATCCGCGACAACATCGCATTGAGGCACGGTACAGGAGAATCACCGAAATTTGATCTGATCACGGCGGAAACGGAATTGCTCAATTCCCGAAAGAATCGCGACATGGCCGTCTTGCGGGTCCAGCAGGCGCGGGCCAGCTTGCGCCAGGCGGTGGGCAAGCCGATTCCTGAAGAAGCCCAGGTGACGGGGGAATTGCCCAGCAAGGTCTCTTTACCGCCTTTGGCCACCCTGCAGGAAGAGCTGGGCGCACGCAATCCGGAGCTGCAGCGAACAGAAGCCGAAAGTCGTGCCGCCGAATCGCGGGTGGATCTGGAGAAAGCCCAGCGTTTGCCAAAGATTTCTCTGCTGGCACAGCACGACGTGGATCCCACCCTGTCGTCCTCGCGAGTGGGCATGGCTGTCACCATTCCCATCTGGGATCGCCGTTCAGGGCAAGTGATGCAAGCTCAGGCAGAGCTGTCGCGTGTGCGAAATCTGCTGGATTCCCAGAGGCTAACGCTCAGCGAATCGCTGGCAGCAGCCTACGGGCGCTTCCAGATCGCAAACAGCCAAGTGGCCATGCTTGAAAACGAATTGCTGGCCCAGGCTGCAGCTGCCCGGAAAATCGCTGAAGCCGCCTATCGATACGGAGAGCGGGGCATTCTGGACTGGCTGAATGCCCAGCGTACTTATCGTGCGGCTCGCAACGAACTGATCACCGCACGCTATGATCTTGCGGCCGTGACGGTTGAAATTGATCGCATCCGTGCCCAACCTGTTTCAACATCTGTGACTTCCAAGCCATGAGTACCCTCCACGATTTCCTTAGGTCAGCCTTGCAGCGCTGGCCACGCTGGGCACGTTACGGTGCGCCGCTTGCACTGCTGGTTGCAGCTGGGTTGTGGTTTTACCTCTCCGGCCCAGGTGGGCGCCACCCTGTGACTCCTGCTTCGGCCCTGGACCCGGATGTGGTGGACTTGTCAGCCCCAGGGTCGGAAGCGTTGATGCGCGATTGGAAAATCCAGGTGGCTCCCGTGACCGTCTCGCCCTATTCGGAAACATTGCGTGTTACCGGCAGGGTGGATTTCGACGAGCAGCGGGTATCACGCATTGGCGCCAATGTCACTGGCCGCGTGACCGAGATCGTGGCTGTCCCTGGCCAGACGGTGAAACGAGGTGAGCTTCTGGCCCGCATCAATTCAACTGAGCTGGGCCAGTCGCAACTGTCCTACCTCAAGGCGCGCGCGGCTGACGAGCTGGCCAGAAACGCCTACGAACGGGCTCAGCTGCTCTACAAGGAAGACGTGATCGCCAAGGCGGAATTGCAGCGGCGGCAGAGTGAGGCGGCAACCGCGCGTGCAGAGCGCCGCGCCATGAAAGAGCAACTGCAGGTGCTGGGCATGACCCCGGCACAAATTGAGACTCTCGGTGAGGAAGGCAAGGTCAACACCTTGTCTTCCGTGGTGGCCAGTGCCCCGGGCGTGGTCGTGGAGCGGCACATCGTGCAAGGCCAGGTGGTTCAGCCGGCTGAAGTCCTGTTTACCGTGGCAGACCTTTCAGAAGTGTGGGTAACGGCTCTCGTGCCTGAGCGCGATGCCGGACTGCTGGCCTTGGGTCAGAAAATGCAGATCGAAGTGCCGGCCTTGCGCGATGCGCACCTGGAAGGGAAGCTGATTTATGTGGGCGAGCTGGTAAGCCCGGATAGCCGCACTGTTCCTGCGCGAACTTCCATCCCAAACCCCGAGCGCCAGCTCAAGCCGGGGATGCTGGCCACCATGCTGATCGCCGGAAAATCCGTGGATGCACCCGTCGTTCCGGCCAGCGCCGTGGTGCATGAGGAGAACAGCGACTATGTATTTGTATCCCTCTCACCCACCCGCTTTCGCCTGACCCCGGTAACGCTGGGTCCGGAAAGCGGCGGCGTGCTGCCGGTGCTGACAGGACTCAAGGCCGGGATCCCGATTGTTGTGGACCAAGCCTTCCACCTCAATAACGAGCGCAAGAAACGCCTGGGCGGCGGCTAAGGGGAGGGAGCTGGGGTGATCCGATCGCTTCTTGAAGCCGCACTTCGTCACCGGCTCGTGGTCCTGGTGCTGGCAACAGTGTTGCTGGCAGCAGGGCTCTTTGCTGTCAGAGGATTGGCGGTGGATGCTTTTCCTGACGTGACCAACGTGCAGGTCCAGGTGGCTGCCGAAGCACCGGGGCGCTCTCCGGAAGAGGTGGAGCGGTTCGTGACCGTGCCCATTGAAATTGCCATGACCGGCCTGCCAGGGCTGACGGAAATGCGCTCCCTCAACCGCAATGGCATCGCCGTGATCACGCTGGTTTTCACGGACAGCACGGATGTTTACTTTGCCCGTCAGGTTATTCTGGAGCGGCTCATTGAAGTGATGGGGCAAATGCCGCCAGGAATCACCCCCGTGTTGGGCCCTGTGACCACAGGGCTTGGCGAAGTCTACCAATACACCCTGGAACACCCTTCCGACGGCAACCGCCCTCTCACCAAGGAAGAGCTGACCGAGCACCGTACCATCCAGGACTGGGTGCTGCGCCCCATGCTGCGCAACATACCCGGCGTGGCTGAAATCAACACCATGGGCGGTTATGCCCGCGAGTACCAGGTACTGGCCTCCCCTGAACTGCTGCGTCACTACCGCATCAGCCTGCAGGATGTCTATCGGGCGCTCGCGCGCAACAACGCCAATTCTGGCGGCGGACAGCTGCCGGTATATGCCGAACGCTACCTGATCAGAGGTATTGGCCTTATCAACAGCGAAGAGGACATTCGCAACATTGTTCTCAAGGAAGTTAAAGGCGTTCCCATTTTTGTGCATGACGTGGCGGAAGTCACTGTGGGTACTGAGGTGAGGCAGGGTGCCGTGATCAAGAATGGGGTCACTGAATCGGTTGCCGGGATCATCCAGATGCAGCGTGGCGGCAACGCACGAGACATCGTCCAGCGCATCAAGGAGAAGGTGAATGACATCAACAGTCGTCACTTGTTGCCTGACGGGCTTCAGATCGTACCGTTCTATGATCGAACC
The DNA here is from genome assembly GCA_028866015.1 of Betaproteobacteria bacterium. Taxonomy (GTDB): domain Bacteria; phylum Pseudomonadota; class Gammaproteobacteria; order Burkholderiales; family Ferrovaceae; genus JAKBAT01. Next base: position 3,791 of record JAGWIW010000032.1, on the reverse strand, counting down.
GACCTGGTTGAAGCCGCCCTGTCCAATGTCGCCAAGGTGCTGATGGAAGGCGTAGTGCTGGTGATTGCCGTACTCTATCTTTTTCTGGGTGACGTGCGCTCATCCGTCATCGTGACAGCGACCCTGGTACTGACTCCCTTGCTGACTTTCGTGGTCATGAACCATTACGGCATGAGCGCCAACCTCATGTCCCTGGGCGGGCTCGCCATAGCCATTGGCATCATGGTGGACGGCTCCGTGGTGGTGGTGGAAAACACTTTTGCTCACCTGGGCAGGCGTCTTCAGGAAGGAGTCCCAAAATCCAGGATCATTCTGGAATCAGCCCAGGAAGTGTCCACACCCGTCCTGTTCGGTGTCGGCATCATCATTCTGGTGTTCATGCCGTTGCTGTCGCTCCAGGGAATGGAAGGCAAGATGTTTGCGCCGCTTGCTGTCACCATCGGCATTGCCCTCACAATTTCCCTGCTGTTGTCCTTCACGTTGTCTCCGGCGCTTTGCTCCTACATTCTCAAGGGAGGGGCCGAGCATGACACACGCATCGTGGCACGCCTTAGAAAACCCTACGAGGCAAGCCTCCAGTGGGCGCTGGCCCACCCGCGCCAGATGATGGGCTATGCGCTGGCCGCCCTGGTGGCCAGCTTTGTGGCATTCAATTTTCTTGGGAAGTCATTCATCCCCGTCATGAGGGAAGGGGCGATCACACCGGTCATTACCCGTGCTGCCAATATCTCGCTCGACGAATCCGTGAAGATGGAGTTTTCTGCGCTCAAGCGCATCGCTGAGATTCCCGGGGTGGAGATGGTGGTGTCCCGTCTTGGGCGTGGGGCCTCTGCAGCAGATCCTGGGCAACCCAACGAATCGGATCCCATCGTGACGCTCAAGCCGGCTGGTGAGAGGCAGCTGTCACAGGATGCCATTGCCGACCGCATTCGCGACATCCTGAAAACCCTGCCCGGAGTAGAGTCGGCCATATCTCAGCCGATTGCCGCACGGGTTGATGAAATGGTGTCCGGTGTGCGTTCCCAGGTGGCGATCAAGATATTTGGAGATGACTTGCGCCAGCTGCGCAGCCTGGGCGATAAGATCGGCAGGGTGATCGGTGAAATTCCCGGAGCCACCGATCTGCGCATCGAACAGGTGACAGGACAGAATTACCTCACGTTCAACATCGATCGTGAAGCCATTGCGCGCTACGGGCTCAACGTGGAAGACGTGAACGACGTCATCGAAATTGCCGGTGCGGGCAAGGTGGCCACCACCATTTACGAAGGTGAAAAGCGATTCCCCCTGGCATTGCGCTATCCGCTGAACCAGCGCGACAGTGTCTCCGCCTTCAGCAATATCACGCTCACTGCACCCAACGGGGCTCTGGTTCCCCTCAAGGAAGTCGCCGATATCCGGGTGGTGGACGGGCCATCCCAAATCTCCCGGGAATCAGGCAAGCGACGCCTGGTGGTGGGCGTCAACGTGACGGGCAGGGACTTGGCAGGTTTCGTGAAGGAGGCGCAAGGACGAATTGCCAGCCAGATCAAGCTGCCTCAGGGCTATACGCTGGACTGGGGCGGCCAGTTCGAGAACATGAACAGGGCAATGGCGCGCCTCATGGTGATCATTCCCGTGACCATCGTGGCCATCTTCTTCCTGCTCTTCCTGCTTTTCGATTCTGTGAGCATGGCTGCCCTCATCATCCTGGTACTGCCGTTTGCATCCATTGGCGGCATTTTCGGCCTGCTCATCGCGCGGGAATACCTTTCGGTCCCCGCAGCCGTGGGATTCATCAATCTGTGGGGCATTGCAGTGCTCAACGGCGTCGTCCTTGTCTCCTTTATAAGACAGCTGCGCCAACAGGGCATGCCGCTGCAGGAAGCGGTTCAGGAAGGTTGCAAGCATCGTTTTCGTCCGGTCATGATGACGGCAAGCGTGGCAATGCTGGCGCTCATTCCCATGCTGTTTTCCACCGGTCCAGGTTCCGAAGTGACCCGGCCGCTTGCGGTGGTGGTGATTTCAGGTCTGGTTTCCTCCACCACGCTGACCTTGCTGCTGCTGCCAGTGTTCTATCCATTTTTTGAGCGTCGCGATCGCGATGGGGAACAGAGCAGTCCGTCTGCTGTCTGAGCTTTACTTTCTGAGAAACATCCCCATATTCAGGATCATGGAAACCATTCGACAAGCTGCTGTGGCAGGGCTTTTCTACCCGGAAACAGGGAAGGATCTGGGCCGTGCCGTGCGCAGCCTGATGGCCCATGCCCATGCCAACCCGCTGGCCTCAAAAGCCCTGATTGCCCCCCATGCAGGCTACGAGTACTCGGGGCCTGTGGCCGCCAGCGCCTATGCCTCACTCGTCCCCCAGGCGTCAAAAATCCGCCGCGTGGTGTTGCTGGGGCCTTGTCACCGTGTCGCTCTCCGGGGGCTTGCACTGCCAGCCTCAGATGCCTTTGCAACACCCCTTGGGGCGGTGCCTTTGGACCATGAGGCGACGCGCGTCATCGCCGATCTGCCGCAAGTCACAGTGAGCGTGGCCGCGCATGCCCAGGAGCATGCCCTGGAGGTCCAACTGCCTTTCCTGCAGGAGCTGCTGGGGGACTTTTCCCTGGTGCCTCTGGTGGTGGGGCAAGCCACGGCAGAAGAGGTGGCCGAAGTGCTGGACCGGCTGTGGGGGGGTGAAGAGACGCTGGTGGTGGTGAGTTCGGACCTGTCCCATTACCTGCCCTATGCCAAGGCCCAGGTGATGGATAGGGCAACAGTTCACGACATCCTGAGCCTGCATCCCCTGGATTCCTACGAACAAGCCTGCGGCGGCGCACCCATCAATGGCCTGCTGCTGGTAGCAGCACGTCGGGGACTGGAGCCACACCTGCTGGACCTGCGCAATTCCGGGGACACTTCCGGCGACCATGGTCGGGTCGTGGGTTATGCCGCCTTTGCCTTTACAGAGCCGGAGTGCCCGTGAACGCGAGAAAGGAAATTTTGCAGGCCATCGCCCGTGCGGCCATAGGTCAGGTGCTGGGAGGCAGAGATGCGGCAGATGAAAGCGCGCCGTGGCTCGCCGAGCCGGGAGCCTCCTTCGTGACACTCACCCGCGCCGGACGTTTGCGCGGGTGTATTGGCACGCTGGAAGCCCATCAGCGACTGCTCCTCGATGTCAGGCAGAATGCCTGCGGGGCCGCGTTCCGCGATCCGCGTTTTCCGGCGCTGTCACAGCGGGAGCTGGCGGATACCGACATTCACGTGTCCGTGCTGACGCCGCTCCAGCCCATGTCCTTCAGGAACGAAGCTGATGTCCTGGCCCGTTTGCGTCCGGGCGTGGATGGCCTGGTACTGGAATTTAGCCACCATCGCGCCACGTTTCTTCCCCAGGTGTGGGAGCAACTGCCCCAGCCACATCATTTCCTGACCCAGCTCAAGCGCAAGGCCGGGTTGCCTGAAGATTTCTGGGCAGAAGACATTCGGCTCTCACGCTACGAAGTCCACTGACATGAAATTCGAAACATGGACTGCAGAGGCCGGGCTAAAGGGAACACCGGCACGCTACTGGCACCGCCTGGAAGACGGCCGTATCCAGTGTGACCTTTGTCCGCGCGACTGCAAGTTGCACGAAGGGCAGCGAGGCGCCTGTTTTGTGCGCGCGCGTGTGGGAGATGCGCTGGTTCTCACCACCTACGGGCGCAGCTCTGGATTTTGTGTCGATCCCATCGAGAAAAAACCGCTCAATCACTTTCTGCCCGGTTCGACCATCCTGTCTTTTGGTACGGCGGGTTGCAATTTGGCCTGCAAGTTCTGCCAGAACTGGG
>JAGWIW010000089.1 GCA_028866015.1 Betaproteobacteria bacterium | reverse complement strand
CGGGTTTGCCACACGGACAGGACCGACTGGTCCCGCCGGTACTGGATCATCTGGTTGTCCACCCGGTCTGCCGTGCGCCGCAGGGCCAGTTCACGCAAGGCGATCAGGTTTCCCTTGCGGAAAAAATTCTGGATGGCCCGCTCGGCCTGATGTGCCAGATAGACCTTGCCGTCCTTGAGCCGCTGCAGCAGCTCATCGGGCGGAAGGTCCACCAGGACCACTTCATCCGCGGCATCGAAGACATGGTCGGGTACCGTCTCCCAGACGCGGATGCCGGTGATTCCGCCCACCACGTCATTGAGTGTTTCCAGATGCTGGACGTTGACGGTGGTATAGACGTTCACCCCGGAAGACAGGAGTTCATCCACGTCCTGCCAGCGCTTGGGGTGACGCGAGCCCGCCACGTTGGAGTGGGCTAGCTCGTCCACCAGAATCAGGCCCGGCTTGCGCTCAAGCGCCCGGTCGATGTCGAATTCCTGCAGAGAGCGGTCATGGTGCTGGATTGCTTTCAGGGGCAGGCATTCCAGGCCCTGCAACAGGGCTTCGGTTTCCTTCCGTCCGTGGGTTTCCACGATGCCCGCCACCACGTCCACGCCTTGCAGCACCTGCTGCTGGGCGGCGGAAAGCATGGCATAGGTCTTTCCCACGCCGGCTGACGAACCGAAAAAAATCTTGAGCTTGCCGCGCGCAGAGCGGGCTTCCGCTTCCTTGATGCGGGAGAGAAGTTCGTCAGGATCAGGGCGCTGATTTTGGGTCACGATGGTCCGGAATCATAGTCCAATTCAGTGCAGGGCATCGAGCGCCAGATTAAGGGCCAGCACGTTGACCCGCGGCTCGCCGAACAGGCCCCACTGCCTGCCTTCCGTATGCTGCGCCACCAGGTCGTCCAGTCGTCCTTCGGACAGATGGCGGGCGGCAGCGACGCGATGGATCTGATAGCGGGCTGCGGCAGGACTGATGTGGGGGTCGAGTCCGCTGGCCGAAGCGGTCACGAGGTCGGCTGGCACGGGCAGCGGGGCGGCCGGATCGGCGGCTCGGAGCGCATCGATGCGTCCTTTGACGGCATCCACCAGGGCCGGATTGAGCGGGCCCAGGTTCGATCCGCCGGAAGCCTGTGCATTATAAGGTTGGGGCGAAGTGGCTGAAGGTCGGCCCCAGAAATATTTGGAGTCGGCAAAATTCTGGCCGATCAGCCGGGAACCGACCGGGTGCCCCTCCACGATCACCAGGCTGCCAGAGGCCTGGTCCGGAAAGAACAGATGCGCCAATGCCGTGACGGCCATTGGGTAGGCCAGTCCGGTTACGAGGGTCAGCACGACGAAAACGGTGAGTGCAGGTCGCAGCAGAGACAGCATGATTTTTCCTCGTCAGGTTAAATGAGGCCGGCGGCAGCCAGGCCCAGGTCGATCAGCTTGATGCCGATGAAAGGGGCGATTAACCCTCCCAGGCCGTACACCAGCAAATTGCGGCGAAGCAGCATGGCAGCGCCCAGGGGCTGATAGGAAACGCCTTTGAGGGCCAGGGGAATGAGCAGCACGATGATGAGGGCATTGAAGATCACCGCCGACAGGATCGCCGACGAAGGGCTCGCCAGATGCATGACGTTGAGTGCGCCCAGCTGGGGGTAGGTGGTCACGAAGGCGGCAGGAATGATGGCGAAATACTTGGCCACGTCGTTCGCGATGCTGAACGTGGTGAGGGACCCGCGCGTCATCAGCATCTGCTTTCCCGTTTCCACCACTTCGATCAGCTTGGTGGGATTGGAGTCCAGATCCACCATGTTACCGGCTTCCTTGGCGGCCTGCGTACCCGTATTCATGGCCACGGCCACGTCAGCCTGGGCCAGCGCCGGCGCATCATTGGTGCCATCGCCGGTCATGGCCACCAGGCGCCCTTCTGCCTGGTGCTGTCGGATCAGGGCCAGTTTGGCTTCCGGCGTGGCTTCCGCCAGGAAATCGTCCACACCCGCCTCGGCGGCAATGGCCGCTGCCGTCAGGTGATTGTCGCCGGTGATCATGATGGTGCGTATGCCCATCCGGCGCAGTTCGGAAAAGCGTTCCTTGATGCCCCCTTTTACGATGTCTTTCAGTTCGATGGTGCCCAGAACGCGTGCCCCGTCGGCCACCACCAGCGGTGTGCTGCCCCTGCGCGAGACTTCCTGAACGGTGCGGGCCAGCACAGACGGAAAACTCCCGCCCAGTGATTCCACCCGACGCCGGATGGCGTCCGCGGCCCCCTTGCGGATTTCTCGTTCACCCAGGTCCACGCCGCTCATGCGCGTTTGCGCGGAAAAATGCACGAAGCTGGCATTCAGGGCGTGGATATCGCGGCTGCGCAGATTGAACTTTTGCTTGGCCAGCACCACGATGCTGCGGCCCTCGGGCGTTTCATCCGCCAGTGAGGCAAGCTGCGCTGCATCGGCAAGAGCAGCTTCGCTCACGCCTTCGGCTGGCAGGAATGCGGCGGCCTGGCGGTTGCCCAGCGTGATGGTGCCGGTCTTGTCCAGCAGCAGGATGTCCACGTCGCCGGCAGCTTCCACTGCACGCCCTGAGGTGGCAATGACGTTGGCCTGCATCATGCGGCTCATGCCGGCCACGCCGATGGAGGACAGCAAGCCGGCAATGGTGGTGGGGATCAGGCACACCAGCAGCGCCACAAGGACGGTGATGCTCACGGGGGAACCCAGCTTTGCCGCCTCTACGCTGAACATGGAATAGGGCAGCAACGTCACCGTGACGGCAAGGAACACGATGGTCAGGGCCACCAGCAGGATGGTGAGCGCGATTTCGTTGGGGGTTTTCTGGCGCTTGGCGTTTTCCACCATGGCAATCATGCGGTCCACGAAGGTTTCGCCGGGATTGACCGTCACGCGCACCACGATCCAGTCGGACAGGACACGCGTGCCGCCCGTGACTGCGGAAAAATCGCCGCCCGATTCACGGATGACGGGAGCGGACTCTCCGGTGATGGCCGATTCGTCCACGGAAGCGATGCCCTGAACCACTTCCCCGTCCGCCGGGATGATTTCTCCGGTATGCACGATCACAAAATCGCCCTTGCGCAGATCGGTGGCCGGCAGCGCTTGCCAATGTTCCGTGTCCTGGGGCGACTGAAGCTTCTTGGCCCAGGTTTCCTTCTTGAGTCCGCGCAGCGAGGCGGCCTGGGCCTTGCTGCGGCCTTCCGCCAGGGCTTCGGCGAAGTTGGCGAACAGCACGGTAAACCACAGCCAGAGCGAAACCGCGAGGATGAATCTGGTTGGCGCCTCGCCATGGCCTTCCAGTGCCTGGACCCACAGCAGGGTGGTGAGGAAGCTGCCCACGTAAACCACGAACATGACGGGGTTACGCCATTGCACGCGGGGGTCGAGTTTGCGGAAGGACTCCAGGATGGCGGGCTTGATCAACAGCGGATCGAACAGGGCCAATTTCTTTTGTGTCATGAAAAAACTCCTTGCGCTCAGTGGGCTGCAAACAGCGTGAGATGCTCGATCACGGGACCCAGGGCCAGGGCAGGAACGTAATTGAGGGCGCCCACCAGCAGTACGGTGCCGATCAACAGGATGACGAACAGCGGACCGTGGGTGGGCATGGTGCCGCCCGTCGCGGTCAGGCGCTTCTTGGCGGCGAGCGACCCTGCCAGCGCCAGCACCGGCACGATGACGCCAAACCGCCCAAACCACATGGCAATGGCCGTGGCCACGTTATAGAAGGGCGTATTGGCGGACAGGCCGGCAAAAGCGCTGCCGTTGTTGTTGGCTGCAGATGTGAAGGCGTAGAGGATTTCCGAAAAACCGTGGGCGCCCGGATTGGCGATGCCGGCAATGCCGTCCGCTGCGCGCACGGCCACAGCCGTACCAATCAGTACCAGCAGGGGCGTGACCAGAATGGCAATCGACACCATTTTCATCTCGAAGGCTTCGATTTTCTTGCCCAGATATTCCGGCGTGCGCCCGATCATGAGCCCGGCCACGAAGACGGCCATGACGGCGAATACCAGCATGCCGTACAGCCCGGACCCCACGCCGCCGAACACCACTTCGCCCAGCATCATGTTCCACAGCGGTACGAACCCTCCAAGAGGCATGAACGAATCATGCATGGCGTTTACCGCACCGCAGGACGCCAGCGTCGTGATGGTGGCAAACAGTCCGGAGTCGGCAATGCCGAAACGGGTTTCCTTGCCTTCCAGGTTGCCGGACCCC
>JAGWIW010000031.1 GCA_028866015.1 Betaproteobacteria bacterium | reverse complement strand
AACGAACTGGGCTTCGACCTGGGCGGCGCCGGCCCCGCGGTGCGCACCTCCATGTCCTGTGTGGGACATGCCCGCTGCGAGCAGTCCTGCTTCGACGAAGCGCGCGCCCACCGCACGGTGGTCAACAATTTCCTGGACGACATCCACCGCCCGTCGCTGCCCTACAAGTTCAAGTTCAAGTTTTCCGGCTGCCCCAACGATTGCATGAACTCCATCCAGCGCGCCGACATGTCCGTGATCGGCACCTGGCGCGACAACATCCAGACCGACAACGCCATGGGGCGAGAATGGTTCAAGAAGCAGGGGCTCAACCGCCTGGTGAATTCCGTGGTGGCGCGCTGCCCCACCAACGCCATCCGCGTGAAGGACGCCGGCAAGGGCCGCAACGAAGGGCATTACTCCAGCCTGGAACTGAGCGACACGCAGTGCATGGAAATCGACAACAAGAGCTGCGTGCGCTGCATGCAGTGCATCAACGCCATGACCGGCGCGCTGGCGCCGGGCAAGGACCGGGGCGCCACCATCCTGGTGGGCGGCAAGCGCACCCTCAAGATCGGCGACCTCATGGGCACCGTGGTGGTGCCTTTCATGAAGCTCGAAAGCGAAGAGGATTACGAGCAGCTCACCGAACTGGCCCAGAAGATCATCGACTTCTTCGCCGAGAACGCGCTGGAGCATGAACGCACCGGCGAAATGATCGAGCGCATCGGTCTCGTGAATTTCCTGGACGCCATGGAGCTGCCGGTGGATCCCAACATGGTCAATTCCCCGCGCATGAACCCCTATGTGCGCACTGATGGATGGGACGAGGAAGTGGCCAAAATCAATGCCCGCAAACACGCGGCCGGAGGAGAGTGACCGTGAGCCAACCCCAACTGCGGCGCCCCGTGGAAAGCGGCGTGCCGGACAACAAGCAGTTCATGCACCCGACCCTGCTCAAGAACTACGGCAACTGGAAGTACCATGACCGGCCGCGCCCGGGCGTGCTGCACCACGTGTCCCATTCGGGCGATCACGTGTGGTCGGTGCGCGCCGGCACCCAGCGCCAGATGGACGTGTACACCATCCGCAAGCTGTGCGACATCGCCGACCGCTTCGCCGAAGGGCACGTGCGCTTCACCATCCGCTCCAACATCGAGTTCATGGTGGCGGACCAGACCAAGGTGGCGCCGCTCATTGCCGAGCTGGAAGCCAACGGCTTTCCCGTGGGCGGCACCGGCAACTCCATTTCCATGATCGCCCACACCCAGGGCTGGCTGCACTGCGACATCCCGGGCACCGATGCCTCCGGCGTGGTGAAGTCGCTCATGGATGAACTGATCGACGAGTTCCGCCGCGAAGAAATGCCCAACCGGGTGCACCTGTCCACGTCCTGCTGCGAAATCAACTGCGGCGGGCAGGCCGACATCGCCATCATCGTGCAGCACACCAAGCCGCCCAAGATCAATCACGACCTGGTGGCCAACGTGTGCGAACGTCCCGCCGTGGTGGCGCGCTGCCCGGTGGCGGCCATCCGCCCGGCCATGGTGAACGGCAAGCCGTCGCTGGAAGTGGACGAGGAAAAATGCGTGTGCTGCGGCGCCTGTTACCCGCCTTGCCCTCCCATGCAGATCAACGATCCGGACCATTCCAAGATCGCCATCTGGGTGGGCGGCAAAAACTCCAATGCGCGCGCCAAGCCCACCTTCATGAAGATGGTGGCTTCGGGCCTGCCCAACAACCCGCCGCGCTGGCCGGAAGTGGCCGACGTGGTGAAGCGCATCCTGCGCGTGTACAAGGAAGACGGCCGCGCCTGGGAGCGCCTGTCCGACTGGATCGACCGCATCGGCTGGCCGCGTTTCTTCGAGCTCACCGAACTGCCCTTCACCAAGTACCTGGTGGACGACTGGCGCGGCTCGCGGGCCAACCTGAACGCTTCGGCCCACATCCGCTTCTGAGGTCGGCATGAAATTCGGCATCCTCGTCAACGAAGGGCCCTACCAGCACCAGGCGTCCGACACCGCCTACCTGTTCTGCAAGGCGGTGCTGGCCCAGGGGCACGAGATTTTCCGGGTGTTCTTCTACCACGACGGCGTCAACAACGCGTCGCGCCTGACCGAACCGCCCCAGGACGACCGCAACATCGTGGCGCGCTGGAGCAAGCTGGCCGAAGAGCACGGCGTCGATCTCGTGGTGTGCGTGGCCGCGGCCCTGCGGCGCGGCATCAAGGACGAAAACCTGGCCCCCGGCTTCCGCATTTCGGGGCTGGGGCAGCTGGTGGAAGCCGGCATCCAGGCCGACCGCCTGGTGACCTTTGGAGATTGAGGCCGTCATGAGCGAAGAACCCGGCATCAAGAAATTCATGTTCGTCAACCGCAAGGCGCCCTACGGCACGGTGTATGCGCTGGAGGCGCTGGAAGTGGTGCTGATCACGGCCGCTTTCGACCAGGACGTGTCGCTCGCGTTCCTGGACGACGGCGTCTTCCAGTTGCGCAAGGGCCAGCAGACCAAGGGCATTGAAACCAAGAATTTCTCGCCCACCTACCGGGCGCTGGAAGGCTACGACATCGAAAAGCTGTACGTGGAAAAGGAGGCGCTCGCCGCGCGCGGCCTCACCGAAGACGACCTGCTGGTGGACGTCACGGTGCTGGACCGCAAGGCCCTGGGCGTATTGATGGACGAACAGGACGTGATCCTGAGTTTCTGAGGAGAGGGGCATGCTGCATATCGTGAACAAATCCCCTTTTTCCAGCCAGGCCCTGGATTCCTGCGTCCAGGTGGCGCCGGGCGGCGACCTGCTGCTGATCGAGGACGGGGTCTATGCCGCCAGCTCGGGCACGGTGGCGGACAACTTCATGCGCGACATCCTGAAGCGCTTCCGCGTCTTCGCCCTGGGGCCCGACCTGGAAGCGCGCGGACTGGCCGACCGCCTGATCGACGGCATCACCCCGGTGGATTACGCCGGGTTCGTCGACCTGGTGGCCCGGAACAAGACCTGCCAGTCCTGGCTATAACGACTACAACGAGGAGAGAGCAATGCCCAACATCGAAGTCAACGGAAAATCCTACGAAACCGACGAGGAAGGCTATCTCGTCAACCTGGCGGACTGGAACAAGGACGTGGCTGACTACATCGCCAAGACCGAAAACGTGGCCATGTCCGAGCAGCACTGGGAAGTGGTGGATTTCCTGCGCGGTTATTACGACGAATACCAGATCGCTCCGGCCGTGCGCGTGCTGACCAAGGCCATCGGCAAGAAGCTGGGACCGGAAAAAGGCAACAGCCAGTACCTGTACGAGCTGTTCCCCTACGGCCCGGCCAAGCAGGCCTGCAAGATCGCCGGCCTGCCCAAGCCCACGGGTTGCGTCTGAGCCCCAAGGCGCGGCCATGGCCGGCACGCTGATGGCGCTGCTGTTCTATCTGGCGGTCCTGGTGTTCGCAGGCGGCCTGCTGTACCGGATTGCGGGCTATGCCCGCACGCCGGCGCCGCTCAAGATCCCCACCACGCCGGCCCCCACCACGCGCAGCGGGGTGGTGTTGCGCATGGCGCGCGAAGTGCTGCTGTTTGAAAGCCTGTTCAAGGCCAACCTCTGGATCTGGGGCTTCGGCATCCTGTTCCATTTCGGCCTGGCCCTGGTGCTGGCGCGCCACCTGCGCTATTTCACCGAACCCGTCTGGGGCTGGGTGGATCTTGTCCAGCCTTTCGGCATCTACGCCGGGTTCGCCATGGCGCTGGGACTGGCCGGGCTGTGGGCGCGGCGCCTGTTCGTGCAGCGCATCCGCTACATTTCCACCCCCTCCGACCACCTCATGCTGGTGCTGCTGCTGGCCATCGCACTTTCCGGCCTCTCCATGAAATTCATCGACCACCCCGACGTGGTGGCCGTGAAGCGTTTTTTTGAAGGCTGGCTGCAGCTGTCATTCCAGCCCTTTCCGGACAGCGCGCTGCTGGTGCTGCACCTGTCCTGCGTGGCGCTGCTGCTGCTGATCTTCCCTTTCAGCAAGCTGCTGCACGCCCCTGGCGTATTCTTCTCGCCCACCCGCAACCAGGTGGACAACCCGCGCGAGCACCGCCACCTGTCGTCCTGGGCGGCGGCCCGTTACGAAGGGGAGGGGCCCCGTGGCTGAAACCGTCGTCGCGCCTCCGCTGCGCGTCATTCCCATCATTCCGGAACTGAAGCCGGATGCCATGAAGGACGTGCGCTCCTTCGTGGCCAATGAAAAAATCCAGACCGCCATCGGCTTTCCCGGGCAGCTGGTGGACGACTGGCACGACCGCGCCATTGGCAAAATGGGCGAACTGCTGGAAAAGTACCGCTCCCTCAAGGTGTACATGGACGCCTGCGTCCATTGCGGCGCCTGCAGCGACAAGTGCCACTATTTCATCGGCACGCAGGATCCCAAGAACATGCCGGTGGCGCGCCAGGACCTCATGCGCAGCGTCTATCGCCGCTACTTCACGGTGGCCGGCAAGCTGTTCCCCAAGCTGGTGGGCGCGCGCGACCTGACGCGCGACGTGCTGGACGAGTGGTACACCTATTTCAACCAGTGCTCGGAATGCCGGCGCTGTTCCGTGTTCTGCCCCTACGGCATCGACACCGCCGAAGTGACCATGGCGGCGCGCGAAATCCTGGATTCCGTGGGCTATGGGCAGAAATACACCAACGAGATCATCGGCAAGGTGCACAGCATCGGCAACAACCTGGGCCTTCCCGCGCCGGCGCTGATTGATACCTTGCAAGGTCTGGAAGAGGACGTGAAGGAAGACACGGGCGTGGACGTGCGCTTCCCCATCGACGTGCAGGGCGCCGAAGTACTGCTCATCACCCCTTCTGCCGACTTTTTCGCCGAACCGCACATCGACAGCCTGATCGGGTATGCAAAAGTGTTTCACGCCGCCGGAATCAGCTGGACCCTCTCCTCCAAAGCGTCGGAAGCGGGCAACTTCGGCCTTTTCATTGGCAACTACGACCAGTTGCGCAAGATCGCCCTGCGCATCCGCGAAGTGGCGCTGGAACTGGGCGTGAAACGCATCATCGTGGGCGAATGCGGCCATGCCTGGCGCGTGGCCTACAGTTTCTGGAACACCCTGACCGGCATCGGCGCGGGCGCAGACGATCCTTTCGCGCTGCAGCTGCAGCGCCAGCTGGACGGACGCTACCGCCAGCCCACGCACATCTGCGAATTCACCTGGGACCTGATCGAGCGCGGCGCGCTGCGTTTCGACAAGTCTGCCAATGACCCCTACGTGGTCACTTTCCACGATTCCTGCAACGTGGCGCGCGGTTCGCGCATGGGCGACCTCATGGGCGGGCAGTTCGAAATTCCGCGCAACATCATCCGCGCCGTGGCCAACCATTTCGTGGAAATGGCCGACCACACCACCCGCGAGAAAACCTTCTGCTGCGGCGGGGGCGGGGGGCTGCTCACGGACGACCTGATCGACCTGCGGGTGAAAGGCGCGCTGCCGCGCATGGAAGCGCTGCAGGAAGTGGCCCAGAGCCATGGCGTCAATTTCATGGCCACCATTTGCGCCATCTGCAAGGCGCAGTTCAGCAAGGTGCTGCCCTATTACAACTTTGACCGGCGCGTGGTGGGCGGCGTGCACCAGCTCGTGAGCAACGCCATCCTGCTGGGCCCCACGCAATAAGCAAGCATTCGGAGACTGCCATGCCAGACATCCCAGAACACGACGAAACCAAGCTGACGTTCCGCCGCTACAAGGACGGCCAGCAAGAAACCCAAGCCTGGCGGGAAAAGATCTTCCAGGCCAGCTACACCCACAAGTGCCCCACCTACATCCAGGCCACGCCGCCCTGCCAGGGCAGCTGCCCGGCAGGCGAGGACATCCGGCGCTGGCTGCAGATCGCGCGCGGCATGGAAAAACCACCAGCGGGCATGCCCTGGCAGGAATTCGCCTGGCGCGTGCTGACCGAATCCAACCCGTTTCCCTCCGTGATGGGGCGGGTCTGTCCCGCGCCCTGCGAGTCAGGTTGCAACCGCAACGAAGTAGAAGACCACGTGGGCATCAACTCCGTGGAACATTTCCTGGGCGAATATGCGGTGGCCAACAACCTCCAGTTCAAGGCGCCCGAGCACCAGACCGGCAAGAAGGTGGCGGTCATCGGCGGCGGTCCGGCCGGGCTGTCCTGTGCCTACCAGCTGGCCCTCAAGGGGCACGCCGTCACCGTGTTCGACGAGCATGATCACCTGGGCGGCATGATGCGCTTTGGCATTCCCGGGTTCCGCACGCCGCGTGATGTGCTGGACGCCGAAATCCAGCGCATCATGAACCTGGGCGTGAGCGCGCGCCTCAACTGCCGCGTCGGACGCGACGTCACGCTGGAACAGCTGCGCAGCGAATTCGATGCCGTGTTCCTGGGCATGGGCGCCCAGTCCGGGCGGGCGTTGCCATCCGAAGACAGCGAAGCCCCCAACGTGGTGACCGCCACCGCCTTCCTGCGCGCATTCAACGACGGCCGCCTCAAGCATGTGGGCAAGCGCGTGGTGGTGGTGGGCGGCGGCGACACCTCCATCGACGTGGCGACGGTGGCCCGTCGCCTGGGCCACATCAAGAACGCCAAGCCGGTGGACACGGAACGCGCCATTGCCGGGCGCCTGGCCCAGGACGTGGCCGAAGCCACGGCCCGCAGCGGCTGCGACGTCACCCTCACGTCGGTGTTTGCAGTGGACAAGATGCAGGCCAACCGCCATGAAGTGGAACAGGCCCTGGCGGAAGGCATTGCCATCCGTGGCGGCCTGGTGCCGGTGGGCATCACGCGCGGCGACGATGGCCGGGCCACGGCCCTGCGCGTGGCGCAGTGCGAAGCGAAATTCGTGGGCGGCAAGCTGGAGCTCAAGGTGCTGCCGGATACGGAAGAAGCCATTCCGGCCGACCTCATCGTGTCCGCCATCGGCCAGGCCGTGGATTTTGCGGGGCTGGAAGAATTCGACAACGGGCGCGGCGCGGTGGCAGCCGACCGTAACTACCAGGTGCAGGGCAAGCCCGGTGTGTTCGCCGGCGGCGACGTCATCCGTCCGCACCTGCTCACCACGGCCATCGGCCACGGCGCCATCGCGGCGGAAGGCATCGAGCGCTTCCTGGCGGGCGAGGAACAGGAAAAGCGGCCCAAGATCGACGTGCATTCCTTCGACCTGATGCGCAAGATGGTGGAGGCGGGGCTCAAGATCGAACCGGTCAGCGAGCCCTTGCGCGGTACGGACAGCGCGCCGGTGGTGCATAACTACGACAACCAGTCCGGGCGCCACGTGATCACGCACGAGGAGCTGTTCCTGGGGCATTTCGGTTACGTGGAGCGCAACCAGCGCGAAGTGATCACGCTCGACCGCGAGTCCGCACTGGGCAATTTCGAGGAGCGCCTGCTGCCCCTGAGCGAAGCGGAAGCGGTGGCGGAAGCCAAGCGCTGCATGAGCTGCGGCCTGTGCTTCCAGTGCGACAACTGCGTGGTGTACTGCCCGCAGACGGCCGTGTTCCGGGTGCCCAAGGCCAAGTCCACGGTGGGACGCTACGTGGACACGGACTACACCAAGTGCATTGGCTGCCACATCTGCCACGATGTCTGTCCCACGGGTTACATCCAGATGGGGCTGGGGGAGTAGGGGATCCGCCATGCGCCGGATGGCAGGCCTTCTCCTTTTCCTTGCCGCGCTCACGGGCGCCGCCGCCGCCGTGCCGATGCCGGAACTGGACGTGGGGCAGGGCGGGCATTGCGTCAATGATCCCCAGGTCATGCGCCAGAACCACATGAAGTTCCTCTACCAGCAGCGCGACGAGACGGTGCGCCTGGGCATCCGCGGCGGCAAGTACAGCCTGGCGGGCTGTGTGGACTGCCACGCCAGCAAAGTGAATCACAGCGTGCTGGGCAGCGACCGCAATTTCTGCCAGGGCTGCCACACCTACGCTGCCGTCAAGATCGACTGCTTCGAATGCCATTCCAGCAAGCCGCGCGCCCTGTCGGCAGTGCAGCGCGAAGGAGGTCATCCGTGAGCGACCAGCCCGATAACGGACGCCGCCAGTTCCTGTCCAGGGGCACGGCCGCCACGGCCGCCGTGGCGGTGGCTCCCGGCGTGCTGCTGTACGATTTCGCGCGTGCCCGCCCGCCGGCGGAGCCGGCCTCATCCGCGGTGCGCTGGGGCCTGCTGATCGACACCACCCGCTGCGACAGCGGCTGCGACGCCTGCGTCAGTGCCTGCCGCGAAGAGAATGCGCTGCCCCTGCCGCTCAAGCCCACCGATCCGCAGTGGATCCGCAAGGTGGAACTCACGCAGGAAGGCACGGGGCGCAAGGTGTCGCTGCCCATGATGTGCCAGCATTGCGCCGAACCGCCATGCGTGGACGTGTGCCCCACGGGCGCCTCCTTCAAGCGCGCGGACGGCATCGTGCTTGTGGACAAGCACCGCTGCATTGGCTGCCGCTACTGCATGATGGCCTGCCCCTACAAGGCGCGCTCCTTCGTGCATGAGCCGGTGGAAGACCATTCCGGCGCCACCCCGCGCGGCCAGGGCACGGTGGAAAGCTGCACCCTGTGCGTGCACCGGGTGGACGAAGGGCGGGCCCCGGCCTGCGTGGACGCCTGCAGCCGCGAAGGGCACCGCGCCCTGCTGTTTGGCAACCTCAACGACCCCGACAGCGCCATTTCCCAGCGTCTGCGCAGCGTGGCCTCCGTCAAGCTGCGGGCCGACCTCAACCTCGACCCCGGTCTTTCCTACGTGGGGCTCTAGCCATGACCACACGCCTCTCGCCCCGCACCGAACTGCGCAACTTTGCGCTGCTGCTGGCGGCCGGCCTGCTGGTGGCAGCCCTCGGCCTGTGGGCTGCGCATTTCATGGAATCACGCGGGCACATCGTGACCGGCATGAACAACCAGGTGGTGTGGGGCCTGCCGCACGTGTTCGCCATCTTCATGATCGTGTCGGCTTCCGGCGTGCTCAACGTGGCGTCCGTGGGTTCGGTGTTCGGGCGTGCCGTGTACAAGGCGCGCGCCCCGCTGGCCGGCCTGCTTGCCATGGCCCTGCTGGCCGGAGGGCTGGCGGTGCTGATGCTGGACCTGGGGCGCCCGGACCGGGTGATCGTGGCCGCCACCCATTACAACCCCACCTCCGTCTTTGCCTGGAACGTGCTGCTCTATTCCGGCCTGTTCGGCACCGTGGCGCTCTACCTGTGGACCCTCATGGACCGCACCATGGGCGCCTGGAACAAGCCGGCCGGCTTCCTGGTGTTCCTGTGGCGCTTCGTGCTCACCACCGGCACCGGCCTCATCTTCGCCTTCCTGGTGGCGCGCCAGGCCTATGCTTCGGCGCTGCTGCCGCCGCTGTTCATCGTGCTGTCTCTGGCCTGGGGGCACGCCATCTTCCTGGTGGTGCAGCACGCCATGCTGCGCTGGAACGCCATGGAGCTGCATCCAGGCATCCAGAAGCGCCTCAAAAACCTGCTGGGGGTGTTCGTGCTGTCGGTGCTGTACCTGGTGGCGGCCTACCACCTCACCAACGCCTACTTTGCGCGCCAGAGTGCGTTCGAACGCTACCTGCTGCTGGACGGCGGCGCGGTCACCGCCCTGTTCTGGCTGGGTTACGTGGGCGTGGGCACGTTGCTGCCGCTCGCCCTGATTTTCCTGCCCAAGGCCGGCGGGCAGCGCTGCGTGCTGGGGGCGGCCCTGGGTGTGATCGTGGGCGCCTTTTCACTGCTGTATGTGTTCATCATCGGCGGGCAGACCTATCCGCTCCAGATTTTTCCGGGGTACCACGCAGTGAGCAGCTTTGCCGACGGGGCCATCACCCCCTACGCGCCCAGCCTGCCGGAATGGGCGCTGGGCCTGGGGGGTCTGGGCATCGCCTTCCTCATCACCCTGGTGGGCGTGCGCGTGCTCAATTTCCTGCCGCGCGACGTGCCCGGGCAGCCGGTGGAGAGCAACTGACATGAGCCATCGTTTCCTCGTCTCCGCCGCCCACAAGTCCTCCGGCAAAACCACCGTGAGCGTGGGGCTCGCCGCCGCGTTCCGCGCGCGCGGGCTCAGCGTGCAGCCGTTCAAGAAAGGTCCGGATTACATCGACCCCCTGTGGCTCACCCAGGCGGCCGGGCGGGCCTGTCGCAACCTGGACCTGTACCTCATGCGCGAGGATGAAATCGAGGACAGCTTCCAGCGCCATGGGACCGATGCCGACGTGTGCCTGGTGGAAGGGAACAAGGGCCTGTACGACGGGCTGGCGCTCGACGGCAGCAACAGCAACGCGGCCTTGGCCAAACTGCTGGACCTGCCGGTGGTGCTGGTGATCGACGCGCGCGGCATGACGCGCGGCATTGCGCCGCTCATTCTGGGCTACCAGGCTTTCGACCGCGACATCCGCATCGCCGGCGTCATTCTCAACCAGCTGGGCGGCAGTCGCCATGAAGCGAAGCTGCGCGCAGTGGTGGAGCATTACACCGACGTGCCGGTGCTGGGCGCCGTGCATCACGACCCCGGCTGCTTCGTGGAAGAGCGCCACCTGGGGCTGGTGCCCGGCAACGAAACGCTGGCGGCGGAAACCCTGGTGCGCGGCCTGGGCGAGCACCTGGCGGCCCAGGTGGACCTGGATCGGTTGCTGGAAGTGACCCAGGGTCCCGAGCGGCCTGCACTGGTGCTGCCGGAATGGCCGGCGCCTGCGGGCGCGCCCGTGCGCATCGGCATCGCGCGCGACCGCGCCTTCGGCTTCTATTACGCGGACGACCTGGACGCGCTCACCCAGGCCGGCGCCGTGCTGGTGCCCATCGACACGCTGCAGGACGAACGCCTGCCGGCGCTGGACGGTCTCTACATCGGCGGCGGCTTTCCCGAACGCTTCGCCCCCGAACTGGCGGCCAATGGGGCGTTGCGCGGGGCGCTCAAGGCCGCGCTGGAAGGTGGCCTGCCGGCCTATGCCGAATGCGGCGGGCTCATGTACCTGTCGCGCAGCCTGACCGTGGAGGGTGCAACCCACCCCATGGTGGGCGCCATACCGGGCGATGTGGTCATGCACCGCCGCCCGGTGGGGCGGGGTTACGTGCACCTTTCGGAAAACCCTGGACATCCCTG
The DNA here is from genome assembly GCA_028866015.1 of Betaproteobacteria bacterium. Taxonomy (GTDB): domain Bacteria; phylum Pseudomonadota; class Gammaproteobacteria; order Burkholderiales; family Ferrovaceae; genus JAKBAT01. Next base: position 10,118 of record JAGWIW010000031.1, on the reverse strand, counting down.
GCCGCGTCCGCGCGATCCGGCCCAGGAAATCCGCGCCCACGAATTCCATTACTCCAGCCTGGAAAACCTGCCCCCCGACAGCCGCTTTGCCTACCAGGTCAAGCGCGGGCACGGCATCGACGGGCAGCGTGACGGCCTGATGGTGCACCGGCTGCTGGCGTCCTACACGCACCTGCGCACCATTGGCGGCTGCGCCTGGGCGCGCCGCTTCGTGGCCTACGTACGCAGCCAGCGTGCCCAGCCGGCCGCGGCGCAAAACGCAAGGGAGCGCGAGCACGCTACAATGGCCTGATGGAATCCCGTCCTTTCGCAGAATACATCCAGGTGCTGGGCAAGGGCCGGCGCGGCATGCGCAACCTGTCCCAGGAAGAGGCCCGCGACGCCATGGCCCAGGTCCTGTCCGGATCGGTGGAGCCGGTGCAGCTGGGGGCCTTTCTCATGCTCATGCGCGTCAAGGAGGAAAGCGCGGCCGAAGTGGCGGGGCTGGTGCAGGCCGCACGGGCCTCGTTGCCGCCGCCTCCGGCAGTGGCGGTGGACCTGGACTGGTCCTGCTACGCCGGCAAGCGGCGCCAGCTGCCCTGGCATGTGCTGGCCGCCCTGTTGCTGGCCAGTCACGGGCATCGCGTGTTCATGCACGGTCTCAGCGGCGGCACCGCAGGCCGCGTATTCGTTCCGCAGGCCCTGTCGGCGCTGGGGCTGGCTCCGGCAGCCAACCTGGCCGAGGCCGCCACCCAGCTCAAACAGCGCAATTTTTCCTTCATGACGCTGGATGCCGTGAGCCCCATGCTGCAGGGACTGCTCGACCTCAAGGCCCTGCTGGGGCTGCGCTCGCCCGTGCACACGGTGGTGCGCATGCTCAACCCCCTGCGTGCGCGTGCCGCGCTCATGGGCATTTTCCATCCGGGTTATGACGACACCCACCAGGAGGCGGCCCTGCTGTTGGGTGACCCGGACATGGTCGTGTTCAAGGGGGAAGGCGGTGAGCCTGAACGCAATCCCGACAGCCCCTGCAACGTGAAACTGGTGCGTGGCGGACAGCCCCTGCACCAGGAATGGCCGGCCCAGTTTGCCCAGCGCCACCTGAAGGACGAGACCATGGACTGCCTGCGACTGCCGCGCCTGTGGCGCGGGGAAATCGAAGACGAATACGGCATGGCGGCGGTGGTGGGTACGGCGGCCATTGCCCTGTCGCTGCTGGAGCGGCTGGCGCCTGAAATCGCCTGTGCCAGGGCCGCTGACCTCTGGCAGCGCCGCCCGCGACATTTCCTGGACAGCCTGGAGGTGATGCCATGAGCGCGCTGGGTGAAGTCTACCTGGTGGGGGCGGGGCCGGGCGATCCCGACCTGCTCACGCTGCGTGCGCACAAGCTGATCGGGCAGGCGGACGTGGTGCTGTACGACAACCTGGTGTCGAAGGCGGTGCTGGCCCTGATCCCGGAAAAAACCGAACGGATTTTTGTGGGCAAGCGGCGCGGCAACCACACCCTGCCGCAGGAAGAAATCAATGACCTGCTGGTGCGGCTGGCGCGCGAAGGCCGGCGCGTGCTGCGCCTGAAGGGCGGCGACCCGTTCATTTTCGGGCGCGGTGGCGAGGAAATCGAAAAGCTTGCGCGCCACCACATCCCCTTCCAGGTGGTGCCGGGCATTACGGCGGCCTCCGGCGTGGCGGCCTATGCCGGCATTCCCCTCACGCACCGCGACCATGCCCAGTCCTGCATTTTCGTCACGGGCCACCTCAAGGACGGCTCCATGAACCTGGACTGGGACCTGCTGGCACGGCCTGGCCAGACCGTGGTGGTGTACATGGGATTGCAGGGACTGGACATGCTGTGCCACCAGCTGGTGGCGCACGGACTGCCGGAGGGAACGCCGGCCGCCATCGTCCAGCAGGGCACCACGCAGCGTCAGCGGGTGGTGACGGGTACGCTCGCCACCTTGCCGGAAGCGGCGCGGACAGCCCAGCTGCAGGCGCCCACCCTCATCATCGTGGGCGGCGTGGTGACGCTGCACCACACCCTGCACTGGTTCCATCCCGAGCAAGCCGCGCTGGTGCGCTGAACGTCACTTCCTCTTCTGCGGGGTCTCGCAGAACTGTTCCTGCAAGGCATGAATGATGGCGATCGATTCCGGGCTCGTGACCCGGTAGTAGATGTGCTTGCCTTCGCGCCGCGTGCTCACCAGGCCTTCCTCGCGCAGGACCGCGAGCTGCTGCGACAGGGTGGGCTGGCGGATGTCGAGGGATTCTTCCAGGTCGCTCACGCAGCTTTCGCCGGAGGCCAGGCGGCACAGCAGGACCAGGCGATCCGGGTTGGCCAGCACCTTGAGCAGGCCGCAGGCGCGATCCGCGGACGCATACATGGCCGCGAAGTCGGGAGATTTGTCAGGATTTTCGGATTTCATCGCATCATTTCCATCACAATGCTGTTGACACTATACCATGAAACAATATATAAATTCACATAATGTAATTTAATAAAATGTTGCGGGCGGCACTGAGCGATAATGATTGAAACAAGAACTTGTTCCACTACTGCACAGCCAATGCCTGGAAGCGATGGGAGTCTGCGATGAAGATTGCGAAAGCCTGGACCGTGACGGTCGTATTCTGTGCGCTGGCAGCCAGCCTGACGCCCGCTGCGGGAGCAGCTGAAGGGCAGGGCAGCGAGGCCGAGCCCGCACCCGCTCCCGCACTCAACAGTTTCGATGCCGTGGTGGAAGCCGAACGCCAGACCGTGATGGCGGCCCAGGTGGCGGGCGCCGTGGCGGAAATCGCGGTCAAGCCCGGCGACCCGGTGAAAGCGGGCCAGGTGCTGCTGCGCATGGACGGCCAGGCAGCCGCGCAGTCGGCCCAGGCGGCCGTGGCACAGGTGCAGTCGGCGCAGGCGGCGCTGGCCGTGGCCACACGCGATTTCGAGCGACAAAAGCAGCTGGCGGCCCAGGACTACATCAGCCAGGCCGCCCTCGAGCGCGCCGAAGCGCGCTTCAAGGCCGCCCAGGCGCAAACCAATGCCCAGATGGCGCAAGCCAACGCGGCGCGTGCCCAGGCCGGTTACTACACGCTGCGCGCCCCTTACGCCGGCGTGGTGGCGGAAGTGCCGGTGGTGGTGGGCGACATGGCCCTGCCCGGACGTCCGCTCCTGACCCTCTATGACCCCAGCCGCCTGCGCGTGACCGCGGCCGTGCCGCAAGCCGTGGTGGACACCGGACTCAAGAGTTCGTCCATCAGGATCGAACTGCCCGGGCGGCCGCAAGGCCAGCAATGGGTGACCCCGGCTTACTTCAAGGTCCTGCCCACGGTGGATGCGGCCACCCACACCATGGAAGTGCGCCTGGGCCTGCCGGCCGGAACCAGCGGGGTGACGCCGGGCCAGTTTGCCCGCGCCTGGATGCCCGGCAGCGAAAAAATGGCAGTCCCCGTGCGCGTGCCGCTGGCGGCCATCGTGCACCGTGCCGAACTGACCGGCCTGTACGTGCTGGATTCCCAGGGCCGGCCGCTGCTGCGCCAGGTGCGCCTGGGCCGGGTCTGGAACGACCAGGTGGAAGTGCTGAGCGGGCTCAATCCGGGCGAGCGCGTGGCGCCGGATGCCCAGGCCGCCCTGACTGCAGCCCACTGAGGATGCCATGAGCAACCGACTGGGCATTTCCGGACGCATCGCCTCCTTCTTCCAGGCCGCGCAGATCACGCCATTGCTGGCCCTGGTGGCGTTCCTGCTGGGCGTTTTTGCAGTGCTGGTGACGCCGCGCGAAGAAGAGCCCCAAATCAACGTCACCATGGCCAACGTGCTGATTCCTTTCCCGGGTGCTTCGGCGCGCGACGTGGAACAGATGGTGGCCAGTCCTGCCGAGCAGGTGCTGTCCCAGATCCAGGGCATCGAGCACGTGATGTCGGTGTCCCGTCCGGGGCTGGCCATCATCACCGTCCAGTACAAGGTGGGCGTTCCCCGCATCGAAGCCCTGGTGCGCCTGTATGACACCGTCAACGCCAATGCGGACTGGCTGCCGCATGGCCTGGGCGTGCTCCAACCCATCATCAAACCCAAGGGCATCGACGACGTGCCCATTGTCACGCTCACCCTCTACAGCAAGAACCCCGACACCGGTGCCTACGACCTGGAGCGGGTGGCGCACAGCATCGAAGCGGATCTCAAGCGCGTGCGCGGCACGCGCGAAGTGACCACGACGGGCGGTCCGGGGCGCGCGGTGCGGGTGGAAATCGACCCGGCCCGCCTCAACAGCACCGGCATTTCGCTCGCCCAGGTGAAAGGCGCGCTGCAGTCGGCCAACCTGGGGCTGCCGCTGGGTGACCTGCTGTCAGGCAACCGCGCCATTGCGCTGGAATCGGGTGACTACCTCAAGGATGCGCGCGACGTGGGCGAACTGGTGGTGGGCGTACATGGCGGCCGCCCCGTGTTCCTGCGCGAAGTGGCCGACATCCACAACGGCCCCCTCATGCCGCGCCGCTACGTGTGGTATGGCGAAGCGGGCAAGTCCGGACCGGTGGAATATCCGGCGGTGACCATTGCCATCACCAAGAAGCCGGGCGAAAACGCCATCGACGTGGCCAACGCCCTCATGACCCGGGTGGCCTCCCTCAAGAACACAGTCATTCCTGCCGACGTGCAGGTGGCGGAAACCCGCAACTACGGCGAAACCGCCAACGACAAAGCGAAGAAGCTGATCCAGAAGCTGCTGTTCGCCACCGCTTCGGTGGTGGCGCTGGTGTTCCTGGCGCTGGGCCGGCGCGAGGCCGCCATCGTGGGCACGGCGGTGATCCTGACCCTGACGGTCACCCTGTTTGCCTCCTGGGCCTGGGGCTTCACGCTCAACCGGGTGTCCCTGTTCGCCCTCATTTTTTCCATCGGGATCCTGGTGGATGACGCCATCGTGGTGGTGGAGAACATCCACCGGCACCAGCAGCTCCACCCGGGTAAAAGCCTGCGCGAGCTGATTCCGGGCGCCGTGGACGAAGTGGGCGGCCCCACCATCCTGGCCACCCTCACGGTGATCGCGGCGCTCCTGCCCATGGCGTTCGTGTCCGGCCTCATGGGGCCCTACATGAGCCCCATTCCCATCAACGCCAGCATGGGCATGCTGCTGTCCCTGGCCGTCGCCTTCATGGTCACGCCCTGGCTGGCGCGCCTGTGGATGAAGCCGTCCCACGCCGGGGCAACGGCTGCGGACCATTCCGGAGCCATCACCAAGCGCCTGGCCCCCTGGTTTGAAAAAATCTTCGCGCCCCTGCTGGACGAACAACACGGGCGCCGCAACCGTGGCCTGCTGGGCCTGGCCGTGGCCGGCCTGATCGTGCTGTCCATGGTGCTGCCCGCCACCGGGCTGGTGCTGCTCAAGATGCTGCCTTTCGACAACAAGTCGGAGTTCCAGGTGGTGGTGGACATGCCGGCCGGAACGCCGCTGGAACAGACCGCGGCCGTGCTGCACGAATTGGGTGCCTATGTGGCCACCGATCCGGACGTGACGAACTACCAGGCTTATGCGGGTACCGCCGCCCCCATCAATTTCAATGGCCTGGTGCGCCAGTACTACCTGCGCAGCGGCGGTGACGTGGGCGACCTGCAGGTCAACCTGGTGGACAAGCATCATCGCAAGGAACAAAGCCATGCCATCGCCACGCGCCTGCGGCCCCATCTGCAGGCCATTGGCCGCCGTTTCGGTGCCAACGTGAAAGTGATCGAAGTGCCGCCCGGCCCGCCCGTGCTGTCGCCCATCGTGGCCGAAATCTACGGGCCCGACGCCGAAGGGCGGCGCAGCGTGGCCCACGCGGTGCGCGCCGTGTTCGAAAAGACGCCTGGTGTGGTGGACGTGGACGACAGCAGCATTGCCGACGCACCCAAGAAGCTGCTGCGGGTGGACCGGCGCAAGGCGGCCCTGCTCGGGATTTCCCAGCAGACCATCGCCACCACGCTGCAGACGGCCTTGTCCGGGGACGCCGTGACCTGGCTGCATGACCAGACCAAGTACCCGGCTTCGGCCTGGGTACAGCTGCCGGACAACCTGCAGGGGGACCTCAACGCCTTGCTGCAGCTGGGCGTGAAGGGCTCCCAGGGCCAGTTGGTGCCGCTGCGCGAACTGGTGTCGCTGACCGACACGGTGCGCGAACAGCCGGTCTACCACAAGGACCTGCTGCCCGTGAACTACGTGGTGGGCGACATGGCGGGCAAGGTGGACAGCCCGTTGTACGGCATGTTTGAAATGCGCAAAGCCATCCTGCAGATCAGGACGCCGGGCGGTGGGCATCTCACCGATTATTTCGTGCGCCAGCCGGAAGACCCTTACCGCGGCTACTCCCTCAAGTGGGACGGCGAATGGCAGGTGACCTACGAAACCTTCCGCGACATGGGCGCCGCCTACGCCGTGGGGCTCGTGCTCATCTACCTGCTGGTGGTGGCCCAGTTCGGCTCCTACCTGGTGCCGCTCATCATCATGGCCCCGATTCCGCTCACCATCATCGGCGTCATGCCGGGACACGCCTTGCTGGGGTCCCAGTTCACGGCCACCAGCATGATCGGCATGATCGCGTTGGCCGGCATCATCGTGCGCAACTCCATCCTGCTGGTGGATTTCGTCAACCTCCAGGTGCGAGCCGGCATGCCGCTCAAGGAAGCCATCGTGCGCTCGGCCATCACGCGCTCCCAGCCGATCCTGCTCACGGGGCTGGCGGCCATGCTGGGGGCGTTTTTCATCCTGGACGACCCGATTTTCAACGGGCTCGCCATTTCCCTGATCTTCGGGATTTTTGTGTCGACGGTGCTGACCCTGGTGGTGATTCCCACCCTCTATTTCTCGGCGTACCAGCATCGCCTGTCATCCATTGCAAAACCTGACGAAGGAGAACACTCATGACAACCTGGCGACTGGTGCGCGTGATCGCGGGCACCTTTATACTGCTTTCACTGGCCCTGGGCATTCCGGGCAGCCCCCTGTTCGCAAGCGAATGGTGGCTGGCCTTCACTGCCTTCGTGGGCCTCAACCTGCTGCAAAGCGGCCTGACCCGCTGGTGCCTGATGGAAACGTTGCTGCGCAAATTCGGCGTGCCCCCCGGGTGCTGATGACCATGGGACAACGACGCCTTCCGCCAAGCCTGTCCGCCGGGATCCTGCGCGCGGTGGCGGTGGCTGCCCTGGGCGGTGCGCTGGGCGTGCCTGCGGTGCAGGCGGCCGACCTGATGCAGGCCTGGCAGGCGGCGCAGCAGCATGATGCCGATTTCCAGGCCGCCCAGGCAGCCCATGAAGCCGGTGCCACCCAGCGCGAGCAGGCCAGTTCCCTGTGGCGCCCCACGGTGCAGGCTTCCGGCACGGCCGGACGCATGACCAACGAAACCCAGACCCAGGGGGCCCAGTTCTACGCCCCCGGCTTTCCCCTCACCAACAGCGCCGTGTTCAACACCTCCATCGTCAATGGCAACATGGACCGCTGGTCGCTTTCCGCACGCCAGCCCCTGGTGAGCGGCGAGCGCCTGGCGCAAAGCCGGCAGCTTGACCTCAAGGCGGAAATTTCCGAGCTGGAATGGGAAAACGCGCGCCAGGAACTCATGCTGCGCACCGCGCAGCGTTATTTCGACGTGGCCCTGGCCCAGGAGGCGCTGCGGGTGGCGCGCCACCAGGAACAGTCGGTGGAAAAGGCGCTGGGCGAGGTGAAGGCGCGCTACAAGCTGGGTGACGTGCCCATCACGGACACCCGTGAAGCCGAAGCGCGGGTGGAAGCGATCCGGGCCCAGATCATGGCGGCTGAAACCGACCTGCAGCTCAAGCAGGCAGCGCTGGCGGATGCCACCGGGTTGCCTTCGGCTTCGCTGGACGTGCTGGAACCCACGCGCGGGGACGTCCCGCCACCTGGCGGACCGCTCGATCAATGGATGAATGCCGCCGCCGCCGGCAATCCGGGCCTGCGCATGCGCGAGCTGCAGGTGGACGTGGCGCGCCGCGAATCGGACCGCTACAGCATGCTTTCCTCGTCTTCAGTCGACCTGGTGGGTGAAGTGACGCGCGACCACCTTTCCGGCAGCGGCGACTACGGCCCGGCCAGCAACACCCTGCGCACCAGCCTGCTGGGCGTGCAGCTCACCATTCCCCTGTACACCGGCGGCTACCGCAGCGCACGGCACGAGGAAGCGCGCCACCTCACGGACAAGGCCCTGAGCGAAACCGAACGCTCGCGCCAGCAGGTGGGCCTGCAGACCCGAGCCGCCTGGCTGGGCCTGACCACCGGGGCGCGCCGGGTGGATGCGCTGGCGGCTGCGCTCAAGGCGAGCGAGGCGCGCCTGGCGGCCACCCGCCTGGGACATCAGGTGGGCGACCGCAGCACCCTGGACCTCCTGTCCGCCGAAAGCGATGCCGCCAATGCCCGACTGTCCTGGCTGCAGGGCCGGGTGGCGCAGGTCATGAACCGCCTGCAGCTGGAAGCGTTGGCTGGTAAGCTGGATGAATCGCAGTTGCAGACCGTGAACGCGCTGCTGGAAGTCCCCTCCGACAGCGCTGCGCCATCCGATCCACGACACTGATTTCAATTTGAGGGAGGAAGCACCATGGCACATATCGTCATAATGGGCGCAGGGACCGGCGGGATGCCCGCAGCCTATGAATTGCGGGCCAAGCTCGACAAATCCCATCGCATCACGGTGGTCAACGCCGTCGACTATTTCCAGTTCGTGCCTTCCAACCCGTGGCTTGCGGTGGGCTGGCGCGAACGCGACGCCATCACCTTTCCGATCCGTCCCTACCTGGCCAAGAAAGAGATCGATTTCGTGGGGCAGCCGGTCAGCCGCATCGATGCCGAAGGCAATGCCCTCGACTTTGCCGATGGCAGCCGCCTCACCTACGATTACCTGGTGATCGCCACCGGACCGAAGCTTGCCTTCGAGGAAGTGGAGGGTTCCGGCCCCGGCGGGCACACCCATTCCATCTGTACCGTGGACCATGCCGAACACACCTACCAGGGCTACCAGGAACTGCTCAAGTCGCCCGGCCCCGTGATCATCGGCGCGTTCCAGGGCGCCTCCTGCTTTGGCCCGGCCTACGAGTTTTCCTTCATCGTCAACCGGGACCTGCGCAACCGCAAGGTGCGCAACAAGATTCCCATGACTTACGTCACCAGCGAACCGTACATCGGCCACCTTGGCCTGGGTGGCGTGGGCGACTCCAAGTCCATGCTGGAAAGCGAGTTCCGCAACAACGACATCAAGTGGATCACCAACGCCAAGGTGACCAAGGTGGAAGCGGGCAAGATGTTTGTGACGGAGCTTGATGAACTGGGCAACGTCAAGAAGGAACACGAGCTGCCGTTCAAGTTCAGCATGATGCTGCCCGCCTTCAAGGGCGTGGATCCGGTGGGGGCGGTGGAAGGCCTGTGCAACCCGCGCGGTTTCGTGATCGTGGACGAATACCAGCGCAGCAAGAAATTCCGCAATATTTTCTCCGCTGGCGTGTGCGTGGCCATTCCTCCCGTGGAAGCCACTCCCGTGCCCACCGGAACGCCCAAGACTGGCTACATGATCGAGTCCATGGTGAGCGCCATCGTGCACAACATCTGGGCGGATCTCAACGGCCAGTCGGCCAACAGCAAAGGCACCTGGAACGCCTTCTGCCTGGCCGACATGGGCAACACCGGCGCGGCGTTCGTGGCACTGCCGCAGATTCCGCCGCGCAACGTCAACTGGTTCAAGAAGGCGCGCTGGGTCCATTGGGCCAAGGTGGCTTTCGAGAAATACTTCATCTACAAGATGAAGCAGGGCAATTCCGAACCCATTTACGAAAAGCACGTGCTCAAGTGGATGGGGATCGAACGCCTTCAGGACAAGCCATAACAACGATCAGAGGAGCAGCACAGGATGGGTTTTTTCTCGCATTTCATGGGGGCAGTGAGCGGCAGCAAGGATGCCGGCGAACTGCCGTCCGACGCCCGCCTGATCGATGTGCGAACCCACGCGGAATTCGCGTCGGGACACATCGACGGGGCGTTCAACCTGCCGTTGGACCGGTTCAATCACGAGATTCACCGGGTGGTGCCCGACAAGGCCACACCCGTGATCCTCTACTGCCGGTCCGGTGCCCGTTCCGGCCATGCGCTGTCTGCCATGCGCCAGATGGGTTACCACCACGTGTA
>JAGWIW010000088.1 GCA_028866015.1 Betaproteobacteria bacterium | reverse complement strand
ACCCGCGCTCGCAAGAAGGTCAAGAAGAATGTGGCCGAAGGCATTGCGCACATTCACGCATCGTTCAACAACACCATCGTGACGATCACGGACCGCCAGGGCAATGCCTTGTCGTGGGCCACGTCGGGCAGCAACGGGTTCAAGGGCTCGCGCAAGAGCACACCCTTCGCAGCCCAGATCGCGGCGGAAAATGCGGGCAAAGCCGCGCAGGAATGTGGCGTGAAAAACCTTGAAGTCCGCATCAAGGGACCGGGACCGGGACGTGAGTCCGCCGTCCGCGCCCTCAATGCGGTCGGATTCAAGATCACCAGCATCTCGGATGTGACGCCCGTGCCGCACAACGGCTGCCGTCCGCCCAAGAAGCGTCGTATTTAACCAGGGATCGGGAGAAAGAACGTGGCAAGAAACCTGGATGCAAAGTGTCGCCAATGCCGTCGCGAAGGCGAAAAGCTCTTCCTCAAGGGCGAAAAGTGTTTCACGGACAAGTGCGCCATCGAACGGCGTGCCTATGCCCCCGGCCAGCATGGCCAGAAGCAGAGTCGGCAGTCGGATTACGGCGGCCAGCTGCGCGCCAAGCAGAAAGTGCGGCGCATTTACGGGGTTTTGGAGCGGCAGTTCCGCAAAATCTATTTTGCTGCTGAGCGCGCTCGTGGCATTACCGGTGAAACGCTCCTGCAATCGCTGGAAAGCCGCCTCGACAACGTGGCCTATCGCATGGGCTTCGGGGCCTCTCGCGCAGAAGCACGGCAGGTGGTCCGCCACAACGGAATCCTGGTCAATGGCCGGCGGGTGAACATTCCCTCCTACCAGTTGCGTCCTGGTGACGCTGTGGAAGTGGCTGAAAAGTCCAAGGCGCAGTTGCGCGTCAAGGGCGCCGTTGAAGCGGCAGAAAGCCGCGGATTCCCGGAATGGCTGGAAGTGGATGCCAAGGCCATGAAAGGGATTTTCAAGGCGCGCCCGCAGCGCAGCGAACTGCCCTCGACCATCAACGAATCCCTGGTGGTGGAACTCTACTCGAAGTAACAGGGTTCCTTCTCCAGTCAGTTACAAGGACAGACGATGCAAAGCCAAACCAATGCTTTTCTGAAGCCGCGCAGTATCGAAGTGCAGAACGTGTCACCCACCTACGCCAAGGTGGTGATGGAGCCTTTCGAGCGCGGTTATGGCCATACGCTGGGCAATGCCCTGCGCCGGATTTTGCTGTCTTCCATGCCGGGGTTTGCGCCGACGGAAGTCAAGATTTCCGGTGTCCTGCATGAGTACTCCACTGTGGAAGGCGTCCAGGAAGACGTGGTGGACCTGCTGCTCAACCTCAAGGGTGTGGTGCTCAAGCTGCACAACCACAATGAGGCTGTACTCAAGCTCATCAAGGTGGGTCCTGGCGTGGTCACTGCGGCAGACATCGAAGCCCAGCATGACGTGGAAATCATCAATCCCGACCATGTGATCGCGCACCTCACGGCCGGCGGCAAGCTCGACATGCAGATCAAGGTCGAGCAGGGTCGCGGTTACCAGCCTGCCACCACCCGTGCGGTGGACCAGGAGTCACGCGCCGTGGGCGGAATCCAGCTGGACGCCTCGTTCAGCCCGGTGCGCCGCGTCAGCTATACCGTGGAAAGCGCGCGCGTGGAGCAGCGCACCGACCTCGACAAGCTGGTCATGGACATTGAAACCAACGGCGCCATTGAGCCGGAAGAAGCCATCCGCTTCGCCGCCCGCGTGCTGATGGATCAGCTGCATATTTTCGCTGACCTGCAGGGTACCCCCATGGCCCTGGAAGCGACCAAGGCCCCTCAGGTGGATCCCATCCTGCTGCAGCCCGTGGACGACCTCGAGCTCACGGTTCGTTCCGCCAACTGTCTCAAGGCCGAAAACATTTACTACATCGGCGACCTGATTCAGCGCACCGAAACCGAACTGCTCAAGACCCCCAACCTGGGTCGCAAGTCGCTCAACGAAATCAAGGAAGTGCTGGCGTCCAAGAGCCTGACGCTTGGCATGAAGCTGGAGAACTGGCCGCCTGCAGGCCTGACCGACCGCCGCTAAGCGCGATCGACACGAAATCTATAGGAAAAATTCATCATGCGTCACCGCCAGAGCAATCGCAAGCTGAACCGCACCACCAGTCACCGGCTGGCCATGCTGCGCAATATGACCAACTCCCTGCTGCGTCATGAAGTGATTCGCACCACGCTGCCCAAGGCCAAGGAACTGCGCCGCGTGGCAGAGCCGCTGATCACCCTGGGCAAGGCGCCTTCGCTGGCCAACCGCCGCCTGGCTTTCAGCCGGTTGCGTGACCGCGAAATGGTCACCAAGCTGTTCGACGAGTTGGGCCCGCGTTACCAGACCCGCAACGGGGGGTACCTGCGCATTCTCAAGTTCGGTTTTCGCCAGGGCGACAACGCCCCCATGGCGCTGGTCGAGTTGCTGGATCGCCCGGAGCAATCGACTTCAGCGGAATCCGCCCCGGAAGCCTGAAGCAGCATTTCCGCATAAAAAAACCGCCGGTGTTCCGGCGGTTTTTTTTTGCAAGACGCTTCCGGCCCAGGCCGGAAGGCTGATCAGAACGGGATGTCGTCCGGGAAATCGTCGAACTTGCCGCCGCCTGAGGCACGGGAAGCGCCACCATTGCCGCCGGAAGGCATGTCGGCACTGGTACCGCCACCCGAGCGGCTGCCCAGCATCTGCATGCGATCTGCCACGATTTCCGTGGTGTACTTGTCCTGTCCATCCTTGTCCTGCCATTTGCGTGTTTGCAGACGCCCTTCGACATACACCTGACTGCCTTTTTTCAGGTACTCGCCGGCGATTTCTGCGAGCTTGCCGAAAAAGGCCACACGGTGCCATTCGGTACGCTCCTGTTTTTCCCCGCTCTTGTCCTTCCATGTGTCGGTGGTGGCCACGCTGATGTTGGTGATGGCACCGCCATCGGGCATGTACCGGACTTCGGGGTCGCGCCCCAGGTTGCCCACCAGAATCACTTTGTTGACTGATGCCATGTCTGTTTCTCCCTCGGTTAGCTGGCTTTTTTGATCTGCATGGGCCACGCCACCACAAGCCACAGGATGGTGAGGCCGGCACAGAATACGGGTACCGCGTCAGGGCCCCAATGCTTGGACAGGAAGCCCGCCAGGGCTCCGCCGCAGAAGGCACCCAGGAATTGGATGCTGCTGTATACGCCGGTGGCCGTGCCTTTGGTGCCCGGTGGTGTCACCACCGTGACCAGCGAAGGCAGCGAGGCTTCCAGAATGTTGAAGGCTACGAAAAAGACCGTCAGTCCGGCAGCAATGCCGCGTACGCTGCCCAGTCCCTTGAACAGGATGGTCTGGGCGGCCAGCAGCACAGCCACCGAGGTCAGGAAAACCGCCTTGCGCCATTTGCCGTGGGACAGTGCGACGCCTGGAATCATGAGGATGAAGGAACCCACCATCACCGGCAGGTACAGTTTCCAGTGGTCAGACTGGTGCAGCCCTGCCTGAACCAGCGACTGGGGCACAACCACGAAGGTGGCCATGAGGCTGGCATGCAGCACGAAAATGCCCCAGTTGAGACGCAGCAACTCTGCGTGGCGCAGCACCTGGGAGAAAGGGGCGCGCGGCGCGCGCTGGGGGGGGTGCGGCGGATTGGGCACGACCCACTGCGAAACCCCGATGGCGAGCAGCGCCAGTACACCGGTCATGACAAATATGCCAGGCACTCCGATGTGGGGATAGAGGGCTGGGGCAAGGATCATGGACGCGCTGAAAGTAAGCCCGATGGTGACGCCGATGAGCGCCATGGCCTTGGTGCGGTATTCTTCGCGTGTCAGGTCCGCTGTGAGGGCGATGATGGCGGCAGAAATGGCACCGGCACCCTGGATGATGCGTCCCAGGATGATGCCGTCGATGCTGTTAGCAGAAGCAGCCACGAAGCTGCCCAGGGCAAAAACCACCAGTCCTCCTGCGATCACGGGCTTTCGCCCGATGCGGTCCGACAGCCAGCCCAGCGGGATCTGAAGCAGGGCCTGGGTCAGACCGTAGGCACCGAGTGCGAGGCCTACCATCGTTTTGTCTTCCCCTCCCGGCAGGTGCCCTGCATACAGGGCAAAAACCGGAAGGATGATAAACATGCCCAGCATGCGCAGGCCAAAGATGCTGGCCAGCCCCATGCTGGCGCGCCATTCCATAGGATTCATTTTATCGGTGGTTTTCATGGGAACGCGGCGGGAGAAAGAAAGAATTTGGCGTATATTAACAGGTTAAAACTTATTCCAGCATTGAAGCGACACTGACATTTGTGACACAAGATTTCCTGCGCATCCGGGGCGCACGCACCCACAACCTGAAAAACATCGATCTGGACATTCCGCGCCACCGGCTGGTGGTGATTACCGGGCTGTCGGGATCGGGCAAGTCTTCGCTCGCCTTCGATACGCT
>JAGWIW010000030.1 GCA_028866015.1 Betaproteobacteria bacterium | reverse complement strand
TAAACCGGCGAATGCAGTGTCCCCATCGTCTAGAGGCCTAGGACATCGCCCTTTCACGGCGGTAACCGGGGTTCGAATCCCCGTGGGGACGCCAATGAAATCAAATAGTTACGCGCAAAGCCCGGGCTAAATTCGGGCCGTGACTAGATGGTGACTAGATTCTCTTCCGTACCTCCCGCACGATTCCCCCTCACGAGACTATCGATCATTCGCTGATCAAGATTTGTCTGCAGGAAAAATTCCAAACTCGTTGAGTGACTGCAACCCCGTTCACGCAAACAAAATGCGGTGAAGACGGGTCTGCCAGGATCGCATTGCACATCTGATGAAAGCGCGGAACTGGGAGCTTTTGGGCTCCCGGCATCTCAATGGATTATGCCCTCACACTATTATTGAATTTATAACCAATATTCTCACCCTATGTAACGGCCATATGCAGGAACGGCTGGCTCGGGCCAGAGGCGTCGCCTGAGCCAGTGCGTTCATCATTCAATACATATGGAGCGTGGAAAATGATGAGCAAAAAACTTAGTTCCAAGGAAATTGTGGGTCACGAGAAAGCGGCCAAAGAAGAACGGAAGAGTCGTGGGGCAACGGTTCCCATTTGGGAGCGGCTGCTGGAGATTGGTGAGGTGATGAAAATGGTAAATATCTCCAAATCACAGATTTACCAGCTGATGCATGACAAAGCCTTTCCCGCACCGCTGAAACTGGGAAGGGCATCACGCTGGAAGTTGAGCAGCATCCTCGAGTGGATCGGTTCCTGCCCATCTGCTTGAACGTGACTACCAGGGAATATATGGATCAAGGAAAAGTAGCGGCAGCGGTGCCGGCGGGGAGCACCCCGCCGCCGCCGACGCATCGCTGGCGGCCGCTGAAAGGCGGCCGTGCCAGATCAGACGGAAAAGCGTTGATCAGGGAGACAGTATCGCGGAGGGCTGCCAGCGCCTGGGTGCTTTGCGACCCAGGCTTTCACGAATGGCATACTCCTTCGTTGGGGGCAGAAATTGACCGAAATCGGCCAGGAGCGGTCAGTCGAGGGGGCCACAACTTGGTTAGTTGAAAGGCTGTTTTGGTCGGTGATCTGCCTTACAGCGCCATCACTCTCAAATATTTGACCGCAATCCAGGACACCTGCTCGAACTACTAGTCCCAGTTCTTCTAGTGTCTGCCGTCCGTCATGCAAGCGGTTGGAGATGTCCAGCGCAATCAAATCGGCCATGGTGAACATGCACAATAAGGCGGATTCACTACGACGAATGCGATCTGTTCTTTTCTTTTCAGAGGATGGTTGCTAAGGCAACTGACTGTAAATGGCCCACAAACCAGCTGCAAATGCATTAGCCCCTGCGGCATTGTAATGTGGAACACAGGTACTGTATGCAACGTTCTCATAATCCGGAGCGATATAACCGCCGAATGCTGGAGACGCATAATCAGGCATGTGCTGAAGAATCTGCCATACCTGATTGTCTAAAATCATAATGTTTGCGCATTGCTCCTCTGCGAGCGTATAGAACGAAGCAGCAAGGGGTTGTAGGATCGTTGCCTTCCCTGAGCCCGGTGTTCCTGTAACTGGACACGCCGTGGTTGATTCCATGAGGATTTGGGGAATGTCTGGGTTAACGCAACGTACGCCTAAGGTGGCGCATGCTGCTCCAATTGCAACAAGATTAGCTTGCGTTGTTGTTGAAGGGATCCCATCCATCATGTCGTGCGCCCCCGTCGATATTAGAGCAAATGAATAAGCGCTCCCCGTACCCCCTTGATTAATGTAATTTTGCAAAAAATTCAGCACATCGCTGGTATGAGGAAGCTCTTGTGCAGGTGGTGTAACTAGCACGTTAGCTATTCCTAGTGCGTTGAACCCATCACTCAAATTTGGCTGCCCAGGAGCTGGGCCTCCGGCCCACGAATCTCCTAGGATAGCGATGCTACCGGTCGATTTTTTTGGTTAGCGCGCACATGAGCTCATGTTCTTATCCCTCCTTAACCTGTTTAACTTCTTCACATCGTAAGAAATGCTTCAAGGTCTGCAATGTCAGTTGTATTCATGAAGGCTTTTCCGTCCAGCATCCCGGACCATACCGGATTTGCGGGATCGAGGTAGAAACCGAAAACCATGAGGCCGGAGAGCAGCCCCATGCTCTTTAGAGAGGTCTCAACAGTGTGCAAATTCTCCCAAGTTTTATATAAAAGCGTTTTTTGCATTGCAATGGATGAAGGAGATCCCTCCTCAAACCATGCCGGGTAAATCAGACCGAAGGGTGCTGCAGGATAACCCGACTGAGTCGTTTTGGTCGCACAGGCAGTTACGTCAAGGTCTGCCATTCCTGTCAAGGGTTGGTCTTTGCAATTGACGTCGCTTGAAATAGCCGTTTCAGGGATGGCATACAGCCAGTTGTAGTCGGCTGGCGTCAGGTTTCCTGGGAAATCCGTATCGAGAAGCATGATAATACCTGTCCCGATGAAAGAGGCTGCCAACCCCTGTGACGTAGGGTTCACTAACATACCCGGTTTTATGGAGATCACAGGGGTCCAGGCGGGAATAGTTCCGGCAGGGGTTGAATAGATAGCCGCAAACACCCCTCCCCAGAAATCCATAAGCTGATGCGCGTCATTACTCATTGCGAGCAATTCTGAGGTGGTGGGGGATGAGTTGCCATCCCACAGTACATCCTGAAGAATAAATATCCGGGTTGGTGCTGCACCACCTGAACCGGCTTTATAGCCCTTGAGAAATGATGCAATGTCATCTGACGCGGTAGGAGTGATAAGCTTCGTTACTGGGTCATAGGCAAAAAAAGCAGCGACGACTGGTTGCGTTTTGGACAGGGTGCCCTGCTCAAAACCACTGGCGTAGGGTGTGACTCCATTTCTCCACTGGGCCACATCGATGACTGTCGAGTTGGCAGCCAACATTTCAGTCGGAGCCGGGGCGGCATCGAAAAGTTCCATTGTCGGAACCGATGGAAGAGCGGCTGGTAAACCGCCTCCGCCCCCACATCCAACCAGAATCACGCTTAGTGCCAAAGACAGGATTTTCACGGTGGACATTTCCCCATTTCGACTAAGGGCGGACTACGTGTGCTGGCTGTACGACAAGACATCTTAGTCCAATTTTACATCACTGATGACGAGATCCGTGGCGATGTTCCCGAAGACGACGAGACGATTGCATTTCGCATTTTGAGTTTTGACCTAGGGGTTAATTTGTAACTGATACGGTGACGAGAAAATTTCCAATAAATATTTGTAACCGTCATACGTTCAACGACGGCTTGGATTCTGATTCGGTCGATGATTTTCTGGAGCCCGGTAATAGCGAATGACCGCAATCACCTTGTCACCCGTCTTTCTTTTGGCGCCAGAACGAAGGTCGGCAATGGGTCGTTTCCAGAAACTGGTTCCGGCCAGGAGCTGTCGGTTATCGGTTTTGCCAACTGGTCATTTGAAAGACCGCTTCGGTCAGAGTCCCGACAGAGAACACGGCACACAACTCGGCCAATTCCGCTGGTGGCTTTGCTGCAAAAAATTGTCGCCTATACCCCGAATTAGAGGTACCAGCTCTACCTACTCAAATCGAGAGGATTGTTCATATTCACTCTTACAGACGGACTTTACCAAATTTCTTGTCACGCCAAATATGCTGATACTGCCTTTAATACAGAGGCGAAATCTGATAGATCATCAAAGCCGATTTCAGAGCCGCAATCATCGCGGGGGTCATGAACGATTGCCCGCTCGCAAATCCTGGTGCCCAGTTAAAGCCAAATACCACTGATCCATAAAACCGCCCTTGGTTTTCCAACAAATCCGCGAGGGTATGGACTGTGGTCCAATTGTGTTCCAATTGCGCCAAGTATGAAGAGTCCCCAACGTAACCTAGGGGCAGAAACGCCTGATAGGCAAGGCCCACCTGAACTCCTGGAACCAATGCCGTGGCACAAGCCGTCAAATCGTATTCCATCGATCCGCTAATGGGTGTAGAGCATGGAGTCGTAATAAGCGCCTGTTCTGGGTCCGTATAAAGCCAGGCCAGGGCGCCACTGCTGGGGCGGTCAAATACATAATCCGGGGGATCAAAGAGTACGTAGGGCTTAAAGATCACTGTGTCCACTTGGCGCAAGAGGCTGATCGCCTGTGCGCTCGTGGCTGGGTTCACTACAAGGCCAGGGTATATGCTTACCACCAAATGCACAGAGGGAGCTTGGGCACGCCAAAGCGCTATGATCTGGTTCATTGAAGCAGACATAGCATCAATCTCGGATTGGCTAGGCGCGGTATTGGTATCCCATAACATTTCATCCATGATAAACACTGAAGCGGGATCGCTCCGTGAAGCCGATTTGAACGCTGACAAAAATGAGGCAATGTCTGCAGCAGCAGTGGGTGTAATAAGCTTAGTGACAGGATCGCTAGCAAAAAAGACAGCTTGAACCGGCTGGGTTTTGGACAACATCCCTTGAACCGCTCCGCTTGATTCAACAATCAAGGTATCGGTCGAAGTTAGCATTGCTGTAGGCGCGGGGGGAGTAGCAAAAATTTCGATAATGGGCATGTACGCCGGCGGAGTGAGGATCGTATTTCCACCTCCTCCACCACAGGAAGCCAGAAACACGCAAAGTAAAACTGGCGCCTTCATTTAAATGACCTGGCATTATGAGTTCGTCGTCCCCGTTTTCAGCAGCACTCCGCTTCGGGGCCCATGGTTTATTTTACAGCCTTCATCACCGGGGGAATTGGCATAGTGAACCGCCCCGGGTTTTGAGGAGGCTCCAATCATTGAGAAAATGAATCCAGGAACTAATCGAAATGAAGGCTAGGGCTCAAAGCGGCCAAGCGGTTGGCCGTATATCGGCCTTTGCGGACATTGCAGGTAATGCTATGACACTTCCGGTTCTCGCTAGAAATCTGCCATTCAACGTCTGAATTCACCGGCCTGCGCGGCTTTTTTCGCAGGTCCGGTGAAATGAGAGGTTAGGCCTATCATACAGTATTCCTAAACTTGTAAGCGGGCCACGGTCTGTTCTTTGTGCGCGCGTAGGCATGTGTACGAACTCGATTGCTCGAAATAACAGCGAGTCGGTAAATGAACCACATATAGTCCAATACGACTGCCTTCGATACGGCTTTACCCGCCGCGACCTGATGAGCAATAGTGCCGCGAAGTTCGATGAGCTTGGTAAGTTTTTCGCATGCTTTCTCATGCGGCACAGTATGCCACGCCCATTTTGACGAGATTCCAGACATGCCAAGAAGCGAATGAAACAAACCCTCGACCTGTTTCGGTTTCGGCGTATTGAGCTTGCCGATGTATTCCTTGAAGAGATCGTCTCGATGATCTTGAAGAACGGTGCGCCAGCCAGTTCCTGCTAGCCGCCAGACCTCCCGATTATCTGGTGCCGCTTTCAACTTCTTTGATGCCAATGCAAGAACGTCATCCGGGAAGATTGAATGATCCGAAGCATGCGACAGCATGAACGTGAAAGTGGACGATGCCAAATCTTCGACAAACGCCTCCCAGCATGCGACCAAAAGAACAATTGCACTTTTATTGAGAACCTCAACATTGTGCTTCCGCCCTGGCGAGTTTCCCGCGAGCTGCTTATGAATTTCGAGCAGCCGCTTAACCTCGTCAATGTTTTTCTCGAAGCGTTGAATTGGGTCAGTCATATGCGCAACCGTTTGAAAGGCCTAACGTTCAATGTAACACGACAGAGATCGGACAGCAGATCGCTGTCTGAGATGTTCCGCTTATCGCCGCGCAGGTCAATTTGCCTTATGGCTGAAAAAAGGATTTGCTGATAGATTGCTTGACAATGTCTGCAAGTGAGGGGAGACCGTGAAAAAATTCATTGCCGCCATTTTGTGTGGCCTGCTGTTCCTGGCACTGCCAGCGTTGGGTAATAGCAGACTGGCCACCGAGCAAACTCATACAGCAAAGACCGCACATGAAGTGCCTGATCTGTCAGTTGTCCTCAAGTTGCAAGAGCATGATTTGGAGAATTTCAGGAAACGTCTGGATTCTCAGGACGGGCGGATTGCAGATATCGGACTTTATCTAACTTGTTTTGGCATGCTCATCGCTGTACTTGTAGTGTCTTTTTCTTTGATTGGCTTCGTATCAGTAAAAAATCGCGCCCGCGATGAGGCAAAAACCGAATCCAAAAAATGGTTTGCCGATAATGAACGTAGATTGACCGCCCAGATTGACGACCTGCAAGAAAGAGTGAAAAAACTTGGTGACGATACCGAGGCCAATATCAAATCGAAAGAAAAAGCATTTGAGGCTGCACTCGAAGAAGCTAGACGGCAGATTCAGCAAAGAATGTCCGAACCGGGCAAGAACACACAACCTATTCTGCAGGAAACCATTGATGAACTGACCCAAGCAGAACAATCGGCTATTAAAAAGCCAGAGGCAGACTATACCTACGAAGACTGGAACAACCGCGCCTTTGCCGCATACAGCAGAGATGACAAGGCCGGCGCTATGTACTTCTGGATGCGGGCTTCTCATCACCCTGCCGCAACCGCAGTGGAGATCGCATCTGGTCTGTTCAACTCTGGGTTTGCACTCGAGCAGATGGAGCGGAATGAGGAGGCCGTTACAATTTATGAGGAAGTAGTACAGCGTTTTGGATCTGAGTCTGAAGTGGCATTGCGAGAACTGGTGGCAAAGGCCTTGGTGAACAAGGGTTTTACGCTCGCAAAACTGGATCGTGACGAAGAGGCAATTGCCGTTTACGACGAAGTGGTGCGACGCTTCGGCGAGGCGACAGAAGCAGCGTTGCGAGAGAAAGTGGTAATGGCCTTGGTGAACAAGGGTTTTGTGCTCGGAAAACTGGATCGTAGTGAAGAGGAAATTGCCTGTTACGACGAAGTTGTGCGACGCTTCGGCGAGGCGACAGAAACAGCGTTGCGCGAACAGGTTGCAATGGCGCTGTTCAACAAGGGTGGTACGCTCGGAAAACTGGATCGCGGCGTAGAGGGAATTGCCTGTTACGACGAAGTTGTGCGACGCTTCGGCGAGGCGACAGAAGTGGGGTTGCGCGAACAGGTGGCAAAGGCCTTGGTGAATAAGGGTTTTACGCTCGGAAAACTGGGGCGCGACGAAGAGGAGATTTCTGCTTGCGACGAAGTGGTGCGACGTTTCGGCGAGGCGACAGAAACAGCGTTGCGCGAACAGGTTGCAATGGCGCTGTTCAACAAGAGTGGTACGTTCGGAAAACTGGGTCGTGACGAAGAGGGGATTTCTGCCTACGACGAAGTGGTGCGACGCTTCGGCGAGGCGACAGAAGCAGCGTTGCGAGAACTGGTGGCAAAGGCCTTGGTAAACAAGGGGTTTACGCTCGGAAATCTGGGTCGCGACGAAGAGGAGATTTCTGCTTGCGACGAAGTGGTGCGACGCTTCGGCGAGGCAACAGAAGCAGCGTTGCGAGAGAAAGTGGCGATGGCCTTGGTGAACAAGGGGTTAACACTTAGAAAACTGGATCGTAGAGAAGAGGGGGTTGCTGTTTGTAACGAAGTGGTGCGGCGCTTTGGCGAGGCGACAGAAGTGGCGTTGCACGAACAGGTGGAAAAGGCACAGCAGTTGGCAATGATTCTCAGTAAAGGCTGATTCTGCGGTGAAAAAAGCGACAGTTCAGAGTCACGACCGATTTCTTGCTGGTATTTCACAGCCTCAGTATCTCCTTATGACCAGTTGGATATAGCACTTGACCTGCGTGGTTAATTTGTAGCCGTTCATGCCACGAATTTGTCGCTAAAGCTCAATCTCCATGGCGAAAAACAGCCTCACGAACTTATGAACCGACGAATGGCAAATTGGTAATTCGTAGCAGACTAAGGCTGCCAACCCTTAGATTTCAGCTTCGGCCGAAGTTCAGTCCGCTGATTTCGTGATCCGTCGCACCCTTGCCCAATAGCGTAGGCTGCTGCTTCAGGCCGGTTAGGGTGCTTTTCTATTCTTTGGAGCATGGAATTGCACCGTGCCTCGTAAAGTGGGGATAAGTCCAGATCCCCGTGGGGACGCCAATGAAATCAAGGTGTTGATCTGGTTGCCCGGAGATAATCCGGGCCATGGCCAGACAGTGACTTGATTTCATCCCGTGCTTTCCACACTATCCCACCCCAAAGCATATTTTCTGCTCCCTGCAGGTCATGACCCTTGCATGTACCTTCAATATTTCCCCTGACAGGGAGTACACTTTCAGGAAAAAGGGGGACAAAATCCCTACGCTCCATGGAGATGACTACACAGGAAGCCGATTCGCAGTACCCTGCCCAGGCCAGCCATGGCTTCATAAGGCGCTTCCTGGTTTTGTATGCCGCGGCAGCACTTATCCTGACCGCGCTGATGTATGGCATCCTGAAGGTTGAAACCAATCTTCAACAAACCAATCTTCAAATTCACGAGTCGGGTCAGGTCGAAATTGCAGCCCAATTGCTAGCGCATGATTTCGAAGGGGTTTCCTCAGACCTGATGCTTTTGGCCCATTCCCCATCGGTCACCCGGTATCTGGCAAATCCAACTGCGGGAAATAAGGAAACCGTGGCTGACCTGATGGCCACACTTGCCGGTGAGAAGCAGCTCTATGACAAAGTTCGTTATATCGATCTTCACGGCAATGAAGTGATCCGTGTGAACCTGAAGAATGGCATTCCGGAAGAGACTCCCCAAAGTGCGCTTCAAAACAAGGGCCAGCGATACTTTTTTCGGGAGGCGTTCCAGCTGTCCGAT
The DNA here is from genome assembly GCA_028866015.1 of Betaproteobacteria bacterium. Lineage (GTDB taxonomy): Bacteria > Pseudomonadota > Gammaproteobacteria > Burkholderiales > Ferrovaceae > JAKBAT01. Next base: position 12,980 of record JAGWIW010000030.1, on the reverse strand, counting down.
GGAGAAGTCTATGTTTCCCCCCTTGATCTCAACGTAGATAACGGAAAAATCGAAATTCCTTATAAGCCGATGGTCCGGTTTGCCACGCCTATTTTCAACAGCGCTCGCCAAAAGGTGGGCATCCTGATGCTGAACCTGCTCGGGGACAAGTTGATAGAGCATCTGCACCTGGCCATTATGGATGATGCACATGCCATGCTGCTCAACAGTGACGGGGATTGGCTTAGCGGCCCTGATCCAGAGCAGGAGTGGGGGTTCATGTTCAACCGTCCTCCGGGGTTTGCCCGCCAGTTTCCCGCTGAATGGCGTGTCATTGCAGCGAATGATTGGGGCAGCCTGAAAACTGCATCCGGTCTATTTACCTACACTACGGTCAACCCCGTGCAAGCCAGCCAGCCTCCCGTTTCTGCAGGAGCGAATTCGGGCCCGGCTGGAGGAAGGATGGAAAGTGCAGGCTATTTCTGGAAAATCGTGTCGCGCGTCCCCCCGGAGGAGCTGCCATCAGTAACGCTATCCAACCACCCGGTTCTTCTGGCCATTTACGGGGGCTCTCTGGTTTTCCTGATGTTCCTCGTGGGATACATCGCTTTTGTATTCAGAAGCAGAATGCTGTTGCGCCAAGCCATCTTCGACAGCGAACGAAGGCTCAGGGAGCTGGCCCAAACCCTGGCAGAAGGCGTCTATGTGCTCGACGAACAGGGCCTGATCACATATATCAATCCAGAAGCCAAACGATTGCTGGGTTGGGCTCCCCAGGATGATCTCCTTGGGAAAAATGCGCATGAGCTTTTTCATTACAAGAGACCCGACGGCGCACCGTTATCTGAAAGCGACTGTCCGGTCACTAAAGTGATTCGGTCAGGGCAGGCCTATCGGAATGAGGAGGAGGTTTTCTGGAAAAAAAACGGAAAATTGATTCCGATTCGCGTCAGTTCCTCTCCGATCGTCCGGGAAGGCAAGGTCACAGGATCCGTTGTTGCGTTCCAGGACATCACGGCAAGAAAGCGCTCACAGGAAGCCATTCATCGACTGGCCTATTACGACACCCTGACGAACCTTCCGAATCGCCGGTTGTTCATGGACCGGTTCAGTCATGCATTGACTCAGGCCTCCCGCTACCATCGGGCGCTGGCCGTCATGTTTCTCGATCTTGATCACTTCAAGGAAATCAACGACAGCCTTGGGCATGACGTTGGAGATGAACTGCTCAAGGCCGTAGCCGCGCGCTTGAGCACCTGCGTGCGCAGCGGTGATACCGTTGCACGCCAGGGTGGCGATGAATTTGTGATTCTGCTGGCTGAAATCAGGGCGGTGGACGATGCGATCCAAGTAGCGGAAAAATTGCTGAGCATCCTGCAAGGTCCCGTTCAGATTTCAGGACATACCCTGCAAGTCAGTGGAAGCATCGGTATAGCCATCTATCCGGAGCATGGGATGGCTGATATCCAGGATTTGATGAAAAAAGCCGATCTGGCCATGTACGCTGCAAAGCGCGATGGGCGCAATCGCTACTGTCTTTTTGGCTGAGCAATCAGTCGGGTGAGCTCACCTGGTAAACAACCCGGCCACTGTTTCCGGCAAAAAGCCGCTCGTTCTTATCCCTGACTTGGCGAAGCAGAACCTTGATCTGCTGGCTGGATAATTTGGGAAAGTCGTTGATGCCAGTTCCTGACACCAGTTTTTGAACCACGGTATCCCCAATCACTTTGTCTACTTCGCAACGCTCTGTCAACCCGCTGCTGTTGCGGTTTTCCTCCTGCATGGCAAGATCCGCCTTGAGCTCAATGAGCTTGCGGGAAATATCTTCTGTGGACTGGAGCAGCGGGGCGAATCGTGCTGCCAGTTTTTCAAAGCCATCCTGTTGTTCGGGGGTCAGTTTGACAGTTCCCGCTTCTACTTTTTCCCGCAGCAGCAGGAAATTTGCAAATCCATCATTGGATTGGGAGGCGACGAGTCGCTGGTACCTGACTTTTAACTCGTGCTCCAGTTTGCCAATTTTTTCCTGTGTTTCTGCGATCTGACGATCGAGGGCAGGGATGTCAGGCAGTACGACTGAAATGATGGATTCGTTGAACTTGCGCTGGGAGGAACTGCCGACAAGAACATTCATCCCTGCCACGGCGCATCCCTCAATGGAGCGGGCATTCAGTTGCTCTGCGACAATTTCGCAGTTGACTGCGTGGGTAATGGTGATATTTTTCCCCAGAATGGTGCACTCTTCGGCGGTGTCGATTTGAATTTCACCGTCCATGGCTTCCAGTCTTGAATTGATGGCCTTGCCGCGGATTATGATATCGCCGTCGGTTGCCACGGCGCGGCCATTGGAAAGATTGCCGTTCATGAGTATTTTTCCATTCCGTGAAATGGCAGAGCCATATACGGTGCCGTGGAACGTCAGGTTTTTTCCTTCCACTACGCGTCCTTCCTGGACATCGCCGTGTTCAGTGAAATCGTCCACCTCAAGGCTGAGATCGCCGCCGGTTGCCTTGATGCTGATGCCTTCCTTGTTTTCGATTTTGGTGGAAATTCGAACCATCCCAGAGTGGGAGTCGACGCTGAGAAACCCATCCCGATTTGCCACAAGGATATCGCCTGCAGCCGTGTGATCTACACGGGTTCCTTCCCCAGCCAGTTTCTCAAGTACGATGTCCGTGGGTATTCTGGGTTCAATCTCGGTTCCTGTGACCCGGTAGCCTGGGTCCCCCAGAACACGGGGGATTTTGCGCAACAGCACTGTGTCTTTGGTAACCTGTGGGAATCGGTTTTTCGCTTTGCGGATATCGATCCGGCCGTTGGGGAGCACCAGCGGCGAACGATCCTGATGCAGGCGATCGCTTTCCTCTCTGATTTCCGCATCTCGGCTGTCCGTGGGGGGGCGATGGAACGCCACGGGAATTCTTCCGACTGTTCCTGTGCGGATGGCTTCGCGCGCGGCACGTTCATCAATGCCAAAGCGCAGTCCTTTGCGCCAGAGTGCGGCAACAAACTCGTCAAAATCCAGGCGGACAGGCAACTGCTCGGTAACCAGTCGTTCCTTGATGACGGGGCGGGTGCCGTCTGGGCCCGGTTCGCCATAGACCGGCTCAGAACGTGTGCTTTCCAGAAAAACGGGTTCAAAAAGATATTCGGCCTGCTCCCCCTTGCGATCAATTTTCAGCCCCTTGTATAAATCGAGGCGTGCAAAAGGGAGGGCGGCGACGCGAGTGGCAAATTTAACCCGGTCCCCACCGTTTCCTAGTTGGGCCAGCGGGGTGTTTCCATAGAGCAAAGCCATGAAAACGGGATAATCGAGCCCGACGAAATAGGTGCCATTGTCAAAAATGCGGTCTGCAAATTCCCTCAGCATTTCCTGGGAGGGAACCGCAGGGATGAAAACGTAAACTCCATCATCCTGCAAAAGGATGTAGGAAGGGGGCGCTGTGTGGCCGGTCTGGCGGTTTTCTGCGGTTTCGGGCATTACAAAGACACGGCGTCAGGCGTTCCCCATAAATAGCGTCGTGGGAGTATAACCGAACAGATGTGCTCTCTCACAGGCTCGTGCTTTCCATTTTCGGATCGTATTTCCCCTGCCGGGCCAGCGAATTCAATTCGGCTCTACGATAAAACACCTGCTGCGCTGCAGCGACCTGGGACGGGTTTCCGCTCCAGCAAGCAATGACCGGTTCCTGCAACGCACGGGCATAAGAAAAAGACAGTCCCCAGGGGGCCTGGGAACATTGCCGGTTCATGGCATCAAGATGTGCGGTGGCCTGTTGGGGTGTTTGACCTCCGGACAGGAAATTGATGCTGGGCACGGCGGCAGGAACAGTGCGTTTCAGTACCCGCAGGGTTTCCCTGGCCACTGTTTCAACGTTTACCCGCTCTGTGCATTCCTTGCCTGGAAGGATCATGCTGGGCTTGAGCAGCATTAGCTCAAGCAGGACGCCGTGACGGTGCAGGGCATGGAAAACGGCATGCAGCACATGTTCCGTAACTTCAGAGCAGCGCTCCATCGTGTGGTTGCCGTCCAGGAGCACTTCAGGCTCCACAATGGGCACGATGCCTTCCGATTGGCAGATCGCGGCATACTGAGCCAGGGCTTCTGCATTGACCTCAATGCCCAGCATTGTTGGATTGCTGTCACTCACGGGATAGACTTCACGCCATTTGGCGAAGCGGGCCCCCAGTGCCTTGTAGTTTTTCAGCCGTGCACCCAGGCCGTCCAGTCCCTGGGTCACGTTGTCGCCTGGAGCCCCGGGCAGGGGCGTGATTCCTTTGTCCACTTTGATTCCAGGCACGATTCCCTGGGCGATAGCCAGGGCGGGCAAGGGCTTTCCGTTGTCATCCCTCTGGCCCAGCGTTTCCTCGAACAGGATGATGCCGCTGATGAACCGGCCAATGCCGGGCGTTGACAGCAGAAGCGTGCGGTACGCGCGCCGGAGTTCTTCCGTGGAGGTGAGACCAATAGCCTTGAAGCGCTTGGCGATGGTGGGTTCGCTTTCGTCCGCAGCGAGGATACCTTTGCCTGGTTGGACAAGGTCATTGATGGTGACTTGCAGTTCGGAAGAAATGTCCATGAGGGAACTCCCGGGTAAGGGTTTTTCCGAAATCATCGTAGGCATTCTGGCACATTTGCAGGGAAACCGCCTTGCGCAGCGTCAGAAAATGCACAGATATCGTATTTGTAGCTAAAGAACTCGAAGGGGCTGTCGCTATTTCAGCAGGCCTTAGTTTTTTAGTCCCCTCCAATGCAGATCAGTTTTTCTTACGACCCATCTGTCAGTTCGGCGCCATCCGGATTCTTGACTGCATTGCAACAGGCGGCCAACATCATCGACAGCGCTATTCTGAACCCCATCAAGATCAACATCCAGATCGGATGGGGGGAAAACAGCGGGGCATTCATCAATGGCAATACGGACATAGCCACCGGTTCTTATGCCAATGCTGTGGAAGTCAGCTACTCCCGGCTGACGAGTGCACTGTATGCGGCAGCAAATGCCGATTACTCCCTTTCTCTTGTGAAAAGTCTTCCTGCCATCAACCCGGCAGCAGGTATGCAGTGGGAGATTGGCCAGGCGCAGGCCCAGGCCCTGAACGTCATTGATCCCTATGCCGGAACCGTTGCTGGCAGCGTGGGCTTTGCCAGCAACGTCAGCTGGAATTTTGGATCAGGAAGCAATGCAGGATACGACTTCCTGGCGTGCGCGATCCATGAAATCACGCATGTGCTGGGAAGAATGAGTTTTCCCGCACCGGGCTGGGGAGATTCGCTCAATCTATACGATTATTCAGCCAATGGGGTTTTACAGCTTTCCGCAGGAGGGGCACCCGGCTATTTTTCTGTTAACGGGGGCGCCACCAATCTTGGAAATTTCAATACCAACGGCGACATGGGCGATTGGGCAGGCGGTGTGGTCGATTCTTTCGGAGCAGGTCAGGCTGGAAGCCTGCCACTGCTAAGCTTTACAGACCTTCAGGTCATGGCGGCACTGGGCTATAAAATGGCCCCCGCTTATGAAATTACCGGCCCTGCAACCATCAACGCGGGCAGCGTGAATCTGTTCAACATTCAAACCATCGGTGTGGCTCCCGGCATCGAGGTGGCTTATACGATCTCAGGAATCAATCCGTCGCAACTGATGTCTGGCACCATGACTGGAATGGTGGCAATAGACCAGAATGGGATAGGGAGCATTTCCCTTGGGGTGGAAACAACGGCTCCGGATACCGTGACAATCACCCTTGGAAACAATTCGGCCGCGACTTCAGTGAATGTTGTGCCGGAAAATGCCATCAATCTCACAGCAGGAAAGGCCAGCGTGTTTTCAGCCGTGACAGAAAACCAGTTGGCAGCGAACCTCAACAACATGATCAGTGGCGGAGGCACAGGGCTTGATGTGGTTAGCTACTCCGGAAATTACTCTGATTACACTGTGACCAGAATCTCTTCCGGACTGGTGGTGACAGACCTTGCGGGCACTGGTAAAAGCGATGCGCTGGTGGGCATCAGTCGACTTCAGTTCAAGGACGTGTCAGTGGCGTTTGATCTTGGCGGAAATGCGGGAATTGCAGCAGAAATGCTCGGTGCTGTGGCTGGGGGGGTATCTGCACTGTCGAACCCTGTGAATGTGGGTGCTGCGCTGAAACTGGTGGATGGAGGAATGGGGATAGGAACTCTGGCCCAATATGAGCTCAATGCAAAATTGGGAGCCGGTTTTACCAATGCCCAGGAAATCCAGTTGCTGTACCAGAACCTTTTCGGGAAGGCTCCGGGCACGCAGGATGTGAGCTACTGGAACGGCACGATTGTTTCAGGTCAGTATTCCCAGGAGAGCCTTGCCGTTTTGGCAGCCCAATCGGAAATCAATGCGGTCAACATCAATCTGGCCGGGCTTGCGCAGCATGGGCTCGAGTACCTCCAGGCTGCCTAGAACGTGTTGTCCGGGCCATGATCTGCATGGTCCGGACAACGTGGTTCAAGCCAGGTTTGTGTAGACGACATCGTGAGTGGCTACGACGGTAACCCCAACCAGCTTGACGGCTGTAAATACGCCGCCCGAGGTTTCGGATATTTTCCAAATGGTGTCGGAAGTCGTGGTGGCTCCGGTTTCGATGAGCAATTCATTTTGGGTAGTTGCTCCAGCGGTAATAGCCCAGTGGCCGCCGCCCTTGGTCGTTGCGAACAAGGCTGCCGCTGTTGTCGCAGTCAGCGCAGTTCCCCCATCCGCATCATGGAAAACGTAGCCTGATGCCGCTGCCAGCGCAGCCTTGTTAAAGGCCAGGCTTGTCTCGTCAGTCAGCGTGACACCAGCCAATACATTGCCTGTAGCAGTCACGTTTAATTTGTCTGCAACCGTGCCTGTGGAGCTGCCAAATCCCGTGACCGTTTCAACAGCACCCGTCGTTCCCGACACATAGATGGTGTCTGCCGCCGTATGTGTTCCCAGGGCGAGGATGTCGGTTCCCCCATGCCCATCGATCGTGATGCCCCCCGCCGAATTGCCATTGAGGGTGTCATTTTGGGCGCTGCCCGTCATGGTCGTGGTTCCGGTACCTGTGGCTGTGAGGGTCCAGCCGTTGGCTCCGGTCGCGCTGGCAAGGCTGATGTTATGCCCTGCAGTGCTGACTGTGGCGGTACCGGCGTTGGAGGTAGAAGCGGTGGCGGTCCAGTTGGCGCCGAGTGTGGCTGTAAGGGTGCCGCCAGAGATGGACAGAACGTCAGAGCCGCCCAGGTCGCTCAGCGTGGGAGTACCACCCGTAACCTTCACTGTGTCGGCACTTGCGTGGATGTTTCCTCCCGTAACGCCAAGGTCCACCGATCCTGTGCCCGACAATGTCAGCGTTGCCCCGGTTGCGGCAAATCCGTATTCATAATTCCCGAGGGTCAAAGAGCCACCCGATACGGAAATGGTGTTGGTCAAGGTTCCTGCGCCTGCCTCCGATAGCGTTGTTGCCGTTCCTCCCGAAACACTGACCGGAGTCGCATTGGCTGCTGCCACGGTTAATGTGTTGGAGGTGCCGCCGGATATGGCGATCGAATCTGAAGATGTTTCGCCGCTGATGACGATCGCTGCAGAAGTCCCACCAGTGATGTTAAGGGTGTCGCCGCTGGTATGCGTCCCCAGATTCATTGTCGAGGCGCCGCTGATATTCAGGATGTTGTTGCCGTTTGCTGCCCCGAAAGTGATATTTCCGCCTGTAATGTTCAACGTGTCACCGGCGCAGTTGTTCAGTGTCAACGTGCCACTGGAGATGCTGGTGGTGTAGGTGTAATTGGTTGCATCAGTTGCATTTCCAACCAGGACAGCTTGCGCCGAGGTAATGGTTCCCAAAGAGCCAGAGGCATCACTCAGGGTATAAGAGGCTGCGGCAGAAATTACAGCGCTGTCGGCTGAAGTCAGGTTTGCCAAGCTGTCCGTAATGGAGGAATAGGTGCCGCTATGAGAATGAGCATAAGTCGCTTCAGCCACGGTCAGAGTGCCACTGATGCTGGCACTGCTGAGATCGATCTTGGAGGCGTAGGATTCGCCGGCCAGCGTATCGAGGTTGGCGCCAGTGACGGATCCAGTGACATTGACGGTTGTGGCGGCATTGACCACGGTGGAGCTGCCGCCGGTGATGGCCGCCAGGCTGTCCGTGATGGTGGCATAGGTTCCGCTTTGAGTATGGGCGTAGGTTGCCTGGGAAACCGTCAGGGCTCCGCTGATGCTGGCACCGGTGAGATCGATCTTGGAGGCGTAGGTTTCACCGGCCAGCGTATCGAGGTTGGCGCCAGTGACAGATCCGGTGACATTGACTGTTGTGGCGGCATTGACCACGGTGGAGCTGCCGCCGGTGATGGCCGCCAGGCTGTCCGTGATGGTGGCATAGGTTCCGCTCTGAGTATGGGCATAGGTTGCCTGGGAAACCGTCAGGGCTCCACTGATGCTGGCACTGCTGAGGTCGACCGCGGAGGCGTATCCCTCACTCGAAAGTGTTCCGATATCTGTTGCAGAGACAGTGCCTGTGACATGAATAATTGTGGCTCCCGAGTCCAAAGTGGCGGCAGAAGGATCCAAAATGTTGGCTGCGGTATCCAGTATGCTGTAGCTGGTAGCGCCGGCTTCAGTGGTGTGCCCGGTGAGGTTGGCGATGCTGTCGGAGAGGGTCAGGCTGTGGGTGTTCAGGCTGAAGCCTGTGAGCGCGGCCAGTGCAGTGGCATTGGCAACTGACAGGTCCGTGGCATTGGCGGAGAGGTCGACGGCGGAAGCGCCGGTGACCACGGAGCCGGAGATGCCGGCCAGGATGTTGGCTGCGGTATCCAGCACGGTGTAGCTGGTGGCACCCGCTTCGGTGGTATGTCCGGTGAGGTTGGCGATGCTGTCGCTCAAGGTCAGGCTATGGCCATTGGCGCTGAAGCCTGTGAGTGCGGCCAGGGCAGTGGCATTGGCAACCGACAGGTCGGTGGCATTGGCGGAGAGGTCGACGGCGGCAGCGCCGGTGACCACGGAGCCGGAGATGCCGGCCAGGATGTTGGCTGCGGTATCCAGCACGGTGTAGCTGGTGGCACCCGCTTCGGTGGTATGCCCGGTGAGGTTGGCGATGCTGTCGGAGAGGGTCAGGCTCAGTGTGCCGGTAGGATCAGCAGTCTGAATGGCTCCGGCTTGCGCAACGGTGGCTGGCGTTGTGACCGTTACCGTGATGCCATCTGTAATATACAGGGATGCCGTACCGCCTGGAACCAAATGAGCTGCCGTGTCGGATATCGCGGTATAGGTGAGCGTACCGGTGCCGATGGCCGCATCAATTGCGGACAATCCGGCAATGCTGGCATTGCCGGTGATGGTGACGTTGGTTCCGAGGCCGATGGTGGAAACAACTGTAGTCCCGTTCCAGAGAGAAGACTCGGTCCCGGTCACGTTGCTCAGCACCGAAGACCCTCCGCCTCCTCCTCCGCCACCGCCACTGGCGGCAGCTGCAGCGGCATTTACGGATCCGGCAGCTGCCACAGCATCTGCATTGGTCGGGTCGATGGCGCCAACCGTGGTTTTCGTGATGGATTGGTCCGCAGCAGTGCCGGTCAGCGTGTTGACAACGCTGCTCAGGCTCCCGCTGCTGGCGGCACTTTCAATGGTTGTTGCAGCTGTTCCCTGAGTAAAGGCTGAGACCTGAGCGATCTGCGTCAGGGTGGTGACCGCGTTTCCTCCCTTGCTGATCACTGTGTCGATGTTGGAGGCACTGTCTGACACAATGGTGGAGAAGTTTGAGGCAATGGAGTCGACCTTTGATGACGCGGCAGTGAGGCTCGCATTGTTTGCTGTTGCCACGCTTCCGGTCAGCACATTCTGGATGAATGTCTGGTCATTCAGGTTGACGGTTCCGGTGCTGCTGCTATCGATGGCGTTGACGATGGATTGCACCACCGCTGCAGCGGCATCTGCTTGAGAGAGATTGCTGGTCCCCCCAGCCGCTCCAATCAATGCGCTGGCCCCGGTGGTAATCAGATTTTGCAGTTTTTCGATGATGGCCTGCGTGCTGACGGCTGTGGCCAGGCTGGATGTTGTGGCTGCAGTATTCAATGCCGATGCAAATGGGTCGTAGGTGCTGAGATTGATCTGGGACGTATCAATATTCAGCGCGGCTGCCAGTTTGGCTTGGGCAATGGCTGTGCTGTAACCTTGCCCCACAAGGCTTGCCTGCAGGGTTGTCAGGGGGTTGACGACACTGGATCCGCTCGGTGCATTCAGTGTCCCGGTGAATGGCAGCTTTGTTCCGATATCTGTGCCGCCGGTCACGACCAGATTGCCGTATATCGCATTGTTCAGGGTAAAGTTGCCGGAGGAGTCCGTTGTGGTGCTGGGCTCCCCGGGGCTTAAAAGGCCGTCCCCATTGGTGTCGATGAAAACGGTGGCGCCGCTCAGATAACCGTCCCCCACTTTTCCGGAAAGCGCGAAGGTGTTAGTGGAGGAAAACTGGTCCATCCGGCTTTCCACGGCAGTCAGGGTTGCTGCCGTGGCATCAATGCCCGCAATGACCTGTTGCATCGTGGTGAATGATGAAGTGCTTTGGGCCAGATCAACGGAGTAGTGGCTGGATGCTTCGGAACGGTTGATCCATTGCTGTGCCGTCGTGCCCCAGGTCGGATCGCTTGTTGGAATCTTGCTCAGTTCGACCAGGCTGTTCAGGATGACATCCCCCCGGGAAACCCCCTGGTTCAGCTGGGAAACAATGCTGTCGTGCACGCTTTTGTCAGCGGCATTGCTGGCGCTGTAACCCGGAATCATGGTCCCCAGCCACTGGCTGGCAAATGCATCGTTGTTCAATGTGTCCGCATACAGGCTTTTGAACTGGCTGGTGTTTGCCAGCTGATTTGCAACCGAAGACCAGCTGGCGCCATTGGAGAGCAGGTTGCTGAAACCAGTCAGTATCGATTGCCCTGGAGTCGCGTCGAACATGCCGCTGGTCAACATGAGAATGACGCGATCGTTGAGGGTTTGGTTAGCGAGTGCCATGGCTGCCTGCTCCGTGAAATGGGTTTCGAGGCGATTGCGTAAGCAAAACGCGCCCAAAGTAAAATGGATGCTAAAAACTTGAAAATGACAGTGACAAGTTATAAGAACATGTAGAAAGAAGATATACGGCGTAACCCTTATAGGGGGTTATACGTATGATTTGCAAAGCAATTTCGCTAAGGGGCAATGAGCTGATGGAATCGGCAACTTTCAAGGACTATTTTTCTGACGCTGCCACTGCCTATGCTGCCTTTCGGCCCAGGTATCCCGGTGAACTGGCTTCCTTTCTGGCTGGGCTTTGCCAAACTCGTCGACAGGTATGGGACTGCGGATGCGGATCAGGGCAGTTGTCAGTGCTTCTGGCAAATTTTTTTGAAACAGTTGTGGCGACAGACGCCAGTGCACGGCAGATTTCGGAAGCACAACCACATGCGCGCGTGGAATACCGTTGCGTTTCAGCCGAGGACAGCGGGTTGGAGCGGCACAGTGCAGACCTGATTACTGTGGCGCAAGCCGTCCATTGGTTTGATCTTTCCCGTTTTTACGATGAGGTGCGACGCGTAGGGCGCCCTGGTGCGGTGCTGGCCCTGATCGCTTACGGCATGCTGGAGGTGGAAGGGCTGGAAACGCTGTTGGGGGATTTTTACGGCCGTGTGCTGGAGGCCTACTGGCCTCCGGAACGCCGGCACGTGGAAACCGGATACCAATTGCTGGAGTTTCCCTTTACGCCGCTCCCTGATCCAGGACTGTACATGAGCGAAACCTGGAATCTCTCTGCGCTGTCTGGTTATATTGGTACCTGGTCGGCCGTGCGAGCCCTGGAGCAGGCCCAGGGTCCGGCGCCGTTTCAGACGTTCGGGCAGGCGCTGGGCCAGGCCTGGGGCGACCCGGCATCCCTTCGCACGGTGCGCTGGCCCCTCACCGTGCGCGCAGGACGATTGCCTTCCGGTTGAGCATTCAGGGCACCGGCCACTGCCATTCTGAAATTTCAGGCCGGTCGTCTCCTTCGCGATGGGCATGGGCAATGCATTGTGCTATGCGCCGCTTCATTTCCTCGCGAACAGTCCAGGCACTTTCACCCAATTGCGGGACCCGGTCGATGACGTCCAGCACCAGGCTGAAGCGGTCGATCTGGTTCTGGATGGCCAGGTCCATGGGCGTGTTCACGTTGCCATGTTCCTTGTAGCCCCGCACGTGGAGATTGGCGGCATTGGTGTGGCGGTAGGCCAGCTTGTGAATCAGCCAGGGGTACCCGTGGAAATTGAAAATGACCGGACGGTCGCGCGTGAAAAGCCGGTCGAATTCATCTTTCGTCAGGCCGTGGGGGTGCTCTTCGCGCGGCTGCATGCGGAACAGGTCCACCACGTTGATGAAACGCACACGCAACGCCGGAAAGAATTCGCGCAGGAGCGCCGTGGCAGCCAGAGCTTCCATGGTCGGCACATCACCGGCCGCCGCCATCACCACGTCCGGCTCGCCCCCCGAATCGCTGCTGGCCCAGGGCCAGATGCCGATGCCAGCCGCACAGTGGGCGCGCGCTGCGGGCAGTGAAAGGTATTGCAGGTGGGTTTGCTTGTCGGAGACGATGACCTGGATGCGGTTGCGCGTGCGCAGGCAATGGTCGGCGGTGACCAGCAGACAGTTGGCGTCCGGGGGAAGGTAGATGCGCACCACCTGGGCGCTTTTATTGGTGACGAGATCGAGGAATCCGGGATCCTGGTGCGAGAACCCGTTATGGTCCTGGCGCCAGACGGTGGACGTGACGAGCAGGTTGAGCGACGCGATGGGGGTCCGCCAGGACACGGCCAGGGATTTCTCGAGCCATTTGGCATGCTGGTTGAACATGGAGCCGATGACGTGGATGAAGGCTTCGTAGGAGGCCAGCAGGCCATGCCGGCCGGACAGGAGATAGCCTTCCAGCCAGCCTTCCAGCGTGTGTTCGGAGAGCATTTCCATGACCCGGCCGTGCGGGGAAAGATGGCCGCCATCCGCATCTTCGGGCAGCGT
>JAGWIW010000087.1 GCA_028866015.1 Betaproteobacteria bacterium | reverse complement strand
CCTGTGAACCAGATGACTTTGCCTTTGTGGCCGTTCTGGCGTTCGCGGTCTTCGCGCGTGATGGTGAGCGCCTGTTTGTGCACGTTGCGGGCACGCCGCAGGCTGTGACGGATCAGACCGGCCGCCACCGTGGCATGGGTATAGCGGTCCACCAGGATGAAGCCGCCCAATGTGCGGGAGTGTTCGTAAGTGTCGAAGGCCAGAGGTTTGCTCAACGCCAGGTTGCACACGGCAATGTCGTTCAGTTCCAGTTTCGTGCAGGCTTCATGGGTAGCCGTGTTGACGTCGATGCGGTGCTTGAGGGTGGTGATGGAAGCGTTGGCCCATTGGGTGGCGAGCTTCAGGTCGTAGCTTCGGCCCACCAGGCCATGTTCTTCGTTCATCCATACCAGCGTTGCTTCGAACTGGTCCGTGGTTTCGAGGGGTGACTGGGTGAGGGAGAGCACGTCCCCGCGCGAAATATCGATTTCCCGGTCCAGGCGCAGGGTTACGGCATCCCCTGTTTTGGCTTGTTTCAGATTTCCGTCCAGGGTGACGATGTCCGCCACGCGCGCGGTTTTTCCTGAAAGCGTGACGCGTACTTCGTCGCCCACCGATACCTGCCCTTCCACCACCGTGCCGCTGAAGCCGCGGAAATTCGCATCCGGCCGGTTCACCCACTGCACGGGGTAGATGAGGCGCCCGGATTCACGCGGGGGAATGCGCACCGTGTCGAGGACTCCCATCAGCGTGGGCCCGCTGTACCAGGGCGTGTGGGCGGAACGCGCCGTGTTGTGGTCGCCCTGCAGGGCGCTTAACGGAATGGCCGTGATGTCCGTCAGGCCTAGGGGCGTTGCAAAGGCTTCGAAGTCGTCCTTGATGCGGCGGTAGATCGTTTCGTCAAACTGCACCCGATCCATTTTGTTGATGGCCAGCACCACATGGCGAATGCCCATGAGGGAGACCAGGTAAGCGTGACGACGGGTCTGGGTGAGCACGCCCAGGCTGGCGTCCACCAGCAGGATCGCGAGGTCGGCAGTGGAAGCGGCGGTCACCATGTTGCGGGTGTACTGTTCGTGTCCCGGGGTGTCGGCCACGATGAACTTGCGCCGAGCCGTGGAAAAGAACCGGTAGGCCACGTCGATGGTGATGCCCTGTTCGCGCTCGGCGGAAAGCCCATCCACCAGCAGCGCGAAATCGAGCGCGGAGCCCTGGGTGCCGAACTTGCGGGAGTCTTTTTCCAGGGCGGCCAGCTGGTCGTCGAAGAGCTGCTGCGATTCCCACAGCAGGCGTCCGATCAGGGTGCTTTTGCCGTCGTCCACGCTGCCGCAGGTGATGAAGCGCAGCAGGTCCTGTTGCTGCTGCTGGGCGAGGAAGGATGCCAGGTCGGGTGCGTTCATCAGAAATAGCCCTCCTGCTTTTTCTTTTCCATGCTGGCGCTGCTGTCATGGTCGATGGCGCGTCCCTGCCGTTCCGAACTGCGGGCGGCCAGCAGTTCCAGGATGATGTCGGGCACAGTCTTGGCATCGGATTCGATCGCTCCCGTGAGCGGATAGCAGCCCAGGGTGCGAAAGCGCACGGTTTTTTCCTGGATGGCTTCCCCGGGCAGCAGGCGGAATCGGTCGTCGTCCACCATCAGCAGCAGGCCGTCGCGTTCCACCACGGGGCGCTTCTTGGCGAAGTAGAGCGGCACCACGGGAATCTGCTCATGGTGGATGTATTGCCACACGTCCAGTTCGGTCCAGTTGGAGAGGGGAAACACGCGGATGCTTTCCCCGGGGCTTTTTTGGGTGTTGTACAGGGCCCACAGTTCCGGGCGCTGGTTTTTGGGGTCCCAGCGGTGGGTGGGGCTGCGGAAGGAAAAGATCCGTTCCTTGGCGCGCGATTTTTCCTCGTCGCGGCGCGCACCCCCAAACACCACGTCAAAGCGGTAGTGATCCAGGGCCTGCTTCAGGCCTTCCGTCTTGGTGATGTCCGTGTGCAGTGCCGAGCCGTGATCGAAGGGATTGATGTTTTTTGCGATGGCTTCCGGGTTCACATGCACCAGCAGGTCAAGCCCCAGGTGTTGGGCGACAAAGTCGCGGAACAGGATCATTTCCTGGAACTTCCAGCGCGTGTCCACATGCAGCAGGGGAAAAGGCGGCCGGGCAGGGTGGAAGGCCTTGCGCGCCAGATGCAGCATCACGGAGCTGTCCTTGCCGATGGAATAGAGCATCGCCGGGTTTTCTGCTTCGGCGACGGCTTCGCGCAGGATGAAAAGGCTTTCCGCTTCCAGGCGTTTCAGATGGGGAGTGAGCGGCAGGCGCCCGCTGCGGTTGTCGGGGAAGGGCGCCAGCACCGGCGGGTAGCCCAGCAGCGCCCATTCGGCGTGTTCCACGGGCGGCAGTTGGCGTGCCCAGCGGGTGAGTTCTCCATGGGGAAAGAACACCAGCTCCTTATCTGCCAGGGTCTGCAGTTTTTGCAGGGCCTGCGTGAGCCGCACCAGGCTGACAGGGCCGTCCAGCGGAACCCACAGGCGGCCGCCGCGGGCATCGTTGGCCTGCAGGCAGGGTTTGCCATTGGGCAATGCATGAAGCTGCGCGAACAGCACCAGCCTGCGCTTGCTGCGGGCCCGTGCCAACACCGATTGCAGTACGCTCGCGGTGGGCTTGCGACCCGTTTCATCCGTCAGGGCTTCGGGCTGCAGTTCCGGCGCAAAAAAACCCAGCTCGTTCAGCCGGCGCTCGGCCGTGCGCTTGCTGGCGGCCTGGCCCAGCGCCTGCAGGTGCTGGAAGGCGCGTTCCGTGTCCCAGGCTTCAAACGTGTCGAGGCCGTGCAGGTTGGGAATATTCATGGCGCTTGGCGTAAATTGCATTTATGAAAGTTTTCAGGCATATTTATGCCACAAAGCAAATCAAATTGCAAATATTATCGAGGCAAAATGCAAACTGCGACAAACGGGCTTTCCCCGGAAATTTTCCGTGCTGTGATTGATCTGGCCCGGGAAGCCGGGCGGGCCATCCTGGCTTTTTATCAGGCGCCGCAGGCTGCCCTGATTGACCATAAAGCCGACGAAACGCCCCTCACCCAGGCGGATCTGGCTGCCCACCAGACCATATTCCGGGGTTTGCAAGCGCTCACGCCGTTGATTCCCGTGGTGTCCGAGGAGGACGAGAGCAGCCTTGTTTTCCGAACAGCGGCAGGCCTGTACTGGCTGGTGGACCCTCTGGACGGCACCAAGGAATTTCTTGCCCGCAACGGGGAATTTACGGTCAACATCGCGCTGGTGTCGGATGGCGAAGCCCGGTGGGGCGTGGTGGTGGCTCCGGCAATCGGGGCTGCCTATTGGGGCGGCCGTGGCAGCGGAGCTTTTGCCGATTATGGCCAGGGGCCGGTTGCGCTCCCTGTGCCACCGGCTGAAGGGAATGGCCCGCTGCGCGTGGTGGCCAGCAAAAGCCATTTGAACGCCGAAACGCGCCGCTTCATCGACGCGCTGGGTCCCCATGAGCTGGTGCAGGCGGGCAGCTCCCTCAAGTTCTGCCGTCTGGCCGAAGGCCAGGCCGACCTCTACCCCAGGCTTTCGCCCACCAGCGAATGGGACACGGCCGCGGCCCAGGCGGTGCTGGAAGCCGCCGGCGGGCGGGTGCTGCAGCTTGACGGACAGCCTCTGGGTTATGGCAAGGCGGACCTGATCAATCCGTCTTTCGTGGCGCTGGCACCCCATGATGCGGGTCATTGGGCACCATGCTGATTGATTGGAGCTATACCGCAGCCGGTGCTGTGACCGGCTTCATGGTGGGGCTGACCGGCGTGGGTGGCGGGGCGCTCATGACGCCCATCCTGCTGCTGTTTTTTGGCATTGCGCCCACCACGGCCATTGCCACCGACCTGTGGTTTGCCGCCATCACCAAGGTCACCGCAGCGCGCATTCACCAGCGCCGCGGCCAGGTGGACTGGCCGGTGGTGCGGCGCCTGTGGATGGGCAGCCTCCCCGTGGCGGCACTCACCGTGCTGGTGGTGACGCAGGGCGTCCGGACCTGGCATGTGGAATGGCTTACCAAAGCGGTGGGACTGGTGGTGCTGGTGACCGCCATCGGGTTGCTGCTGGCGCCCTGGCTTTCCTCGCTGGGGCGCGGACAGCGCCTGGGGCATCCCCGGGAGTTCAAGGCCCTGCAACCCCTGCTGACGGTGCTGGCTGGTGCTGTGCTGGGCCTGTGCGTGGCGCTCACCTCGGTGGGGGCAGGCACGCTCGGCACCGTGATGCTGCTCTCCCTGTATCCGCTGCGCATGACGCCGCACCGGCTGGTGGCCACCGACCTGGTGCATGCCATTCCGCTGGCCGTGATCGCGGGCCTGGGCTACCTGCTGGCAGGTCTCACCGATGGTCGCATGCTGCTGAGCCTGCTTGTGGGCTCCCTGCCGGCTGTGGTGCTGGGCAGCCTGCTGGCGGGCCGGCTCAACGGGCGGCTGATTCAGGTGCTGCTGGGGGTTGTGCTGCTGGCCACGGGCTTCAAAACGCT
>JAGWIW010000086.1 GCA_028866015.1 Betaproteobacteria bacterium | reverse complement strand
AGGGTGGCGCCGGTGAGCGCCGAGCCGTTGGCGAAGGACTTGCTGAACAGGTAGCCCGCCTGCAGCGAGTTGAGGGAAACGGCGCCCGCCACTTTGGAATCCGCGCCATTGCCGATGAAAATCCCGTTGACCGGGTTGAGGGTGCCCGTGGCGCTGACGTTCTGGCTGCCGGTGGCGCCGGAGGTGACATTGAGGCTGGTGGCAAAGGTGTCATGCACAAAGTCGATGCCCAGCGACCCGCCCTGGATGGTGGCTGCGCTGTATACGTTGCCGGAGGAGCGGTAGTTGGCCGCCCCGCCCTGCAAGGTAAAGCTGGCGGTGCCCGCCGCCGCGCTGCCCAGCAGGTTGGGCCCGGTTTCATTGCGGAACAGGAAATAGTAGCCGTCGCCCACGGTCACCTGGCGCCCCTGCAGCGCCGTCAGGAACGGCACCGTCAGGTCATCACCGGGCAGCGCGTTGCCGGCCCAGCGTCCCCAGGTGAGGCTGGGGGCATTGGGCAGGAAACCAACGATGGTGCTGGGCGACTTGCTGTCCGCCACCACCCCCTGGGTCTGGGCGGCGCCCTGGCGCTCCTGCTCCATGATGGGGGTGATCTTGTCGGTGCCCTTGAGGGCGTTGATGGGCTGGAAACTGGGTTCGGGCATGTTGGCGCGGTACACCAGCGCGGTGCCGCCCATGCTGGCCGACAGTTCCCGGGCGCGGCTCCCCAAACAGGGGCCCAGGCCTGCCGCCTGACAGGCGCCGCCCAGGGGGGCCAGCACGATGGCACCCTGGTTCACCACCACCACCGTGCTGACGGGGCCCGCCTGGGTGGTGAAATCGGTGCCGCGCACGCCAATGGCCACCAGCGGCGTGTTGAGGCGGAAGCGGTCCCTGGCCTGGTGCGCGGCGTCACCGGAAATGGCGCGCGCCACGCCTTTTTCCAGGTCGAACTTGACGGCCGACTGGTCGGGATGGCGGGGATCGTACTGGTAGTCTTCCACCCGCAGCACGGAATCAGGCCGCACGCTCACGCGCGCCCCGTCCACGAAGCGGATGTGCACGTGGCCGCTGTCGGTGGTTTCGATGCGGTCGCCCACATCGATTTCGCTGCCCTTGGCCAGCGGCAGGGTCTGGCTACCGCGCACCACCTGGCTGACCCCGATGGTGAGGGTGACCGTGCCCACGGAGGCAGGCGCCTGCGCTGCCATGCCCCACAGGGGCAGCAGGCCGGTCAGCAGCAGCAACAGGCAGCGCAACGGTTTCATGAAGGCTCTTTCGGCAGTTTTGCAGACCAGTGTAGCGGTTTTATAGGGGCAATTCTGTGCGCCCAATCACATATAATCCCTGACCATGGCCGTCCACACCCTGCTCCTGCAGCAGTTTCCCCTGCTCAAGTCGCTCACCCCGGAGGCGCTCGCCCATCTGGCGCAGCTTGCCAACGTGCGCGAGTTTGCCAAGCGGGCCATGGTGCTGGAAAAGGGGCCGCCCACGCCTTTCCTGTGCTTTTTGATGGAAGGGCGGCTGCAGGCCCTGGATTTCACGGCGGAAGGACGGGAAGTTGGGCTCTATTTCGTCGAACAGGGCGACTTCTTCGGTGAACTGTCGCTCATTGACGGGGAATCGCAACCGGAATACCTCATTGCCACCGGGCGCGCCCAGGTGGTGGTGCTGCCCGGCCCGGAAATCCGCCCCGTGCTGTTTTCCAACGCGCAACTGGCCGAAACCCTGACCCGGCGCCTGGCCCAGCGCGTGCGCCAGCAGCTCAGCCAGCGCCAGATCCTGGCGCTGGCCAACCCCCTGCACCGCATCTGCGCCCAGCTCCAGATCATGAACAGCGCGGCACCGGAAGGCGCCCCGCCCGCCCCGGGCCAGACCCGGCACGTGTTCATCATCCGCGCCCCCACCCACCAGGAGCTGGCCATCATGGTGAACCTCACGCGCGAAACCGTGACGCGCACCTTTCAGGTGCTGCAGTCCCAGGGGGTGCTGTCACGCCAGGGGGACGACCTGGTGGTGGACAAGGACAAACTGGACCAACTAGCGGCCAAAGGGGATTGAGGAGCCGGGTGTCACCGCCTGCGCAGGCGGGCAACCCACTTAAATTACGCTCACCCGCAGGTGCTTGCCGAGGGCCGCAGCTGCAGCCTCGATCTGTTCGAATTTGGAGGCGTGGCGCAGATCAAACAGACGATCAACTTGCGGCATGTGCCACCCCAACCGGCGCGCAAGCTCTGCTTTTTTTATGCCTTGTTCCATCATGGCCTGATAGACCCCAAGCTTTGCACATTCAAGGGGTGAAGGCTGCACGGTTTTTTGGCCACGGGCAGTCTTTCCAGGCAGGGGCAACGGCTTGCGGGCCTCGACATAAAACGACAAAGCCGTTTCCAGAGCATCTACTGCCTGCAGCAATGCCTCGTTTTCATCGGCCCCAAAAGTGACCGCCTCGGGAACATCGGGAAAGGTGACCAGCACGCTTCCGTCATCCTGTTCAAGTTTCACCGGATACTCAAATTGCCCCATCAGATCTCTCCTTTCAACCCGAGCTGGCGCTTGATCGCATTTTCAAGCCCCTTTCCCAACTCCTTGGTCCCGTGCATGGGCAAAGTGGATTGTTTTCCGTTCAGCGTAACCTTCAAATGCGACCCTTTTCCAGGCGCAAACAAGGCCCCCTTTTCTTCGAGCCATTTTTTCATTTGCTTGGAATTCACAGCCCAAATAATAAACAGAAATGTTGTGTTTGTCAACGAAAATGAAACATTTCTGTTAACATAAGCGGTTTAAATCCTGACCCTAATCGCAACCTACAGGTCCGCGAACCAGGCCCAGCCCTGCCAGGCCCAGGGGGCCAGGCGCAGCTGGCGGTCCAGGAAATCGAAATAGGCCTGCAGGGTGTGCGCCGTGTCCGTCACGGGCCCCGCCGCTTCCAGGGCCAGGCGGTAGCCGCCTTCCGCGCGCGGATACAGCAGGGCAAAGTACACCGGCACGCCTGCCTCCTGCGCCAGCGCCACCACCCCGCCCCCCACGCTGAACCGCTTGCCCAGCAAGGTCACCGGAATGCCATCGGCAGCGGGCACCGGGTTGTCGCTCAGGGTCACCACGCTGTGGTGGCCGGCAAAGGCTTCCCGCACCCCGCGCACCAGGTTTTTCATCTCGTCCGTGAACAGGTAGCGCCCGCCCCTGAAATGGGCTTCGCTGCCGCCGTTGACAAGGCGCATGTAGCGCCCGGTGTAGGGCGCCTCCGGCGAATTCTTCTCGGTGGCGGCAATGCCGTACACGCGCGTGCCGGCATCGCCCAGCACCACCCCCAGGGCATTGTGGTGAAAACTGTGGAAGGTGAGCACCAGTCCGCCCGTGCGCACCAGTTCCTGCAGGGTGGCGCGGGTGTCCGGTTGCAGGGCCTCGAGCACCGGCTGGCCCCAGCGCGCATTGCGTCCCCAGTCGAACAGCGACAGGGCAAACAGGCCGTGGCTGGCCAGCCACAGGCGGGCCGCCACGCGCACTGCCGGCACCGGCAGCCCCAGCCCTTCATGCAGGCCCCTGAGCACCTTGGGCAGGTCCTGGCGGTAAGGGCTGAAACGCCGCCCCAGCGCGCGCGCCAGGCGCCACTTCAAGGCCTGCGGCAGCGGCAGCCGGTCCAGCCCTTGCGACAGGCGCAGCAGGCGCCGGAACGCCAGGGTGAAGCGCAGCTGCTGCGGCGTCATGGGCCTTCGCTGCTCCAGCGGTGGGGCAGGCTCACCAGTCCCTGCTCCAGGTGCGGCTGGGTGACGTTGAGGGTGGCCATGTGTTCCACGCCCCCGTACACGTGCAGGCCCCGTTCGCACATCAGGTAGGCCGACACCGAATAGCGCCCCTTGAGCAGGGGCACGGGATCGTAGGTGAGCATGGCGCGTCCGTTGCCGGCGGCATCGCGGCTCAGGCTCACGCCGTCGATCCAGGTGCCGGTGCTGGTGAGGATGCGCCCGTCCCCGCTGTAGATCATCACGGCCAGCGTGGGGGCCGGCAGGGCCGGGTCGCTGGCAAACGCAAAATGAACCTCGAGCCGGCTCTCGCCGCTGCGCGCCGCAAGCGAGGTGCCCGTCACGCCGTCGCAGGCCACGGACAGGGCCGTAAAGCGCGCATGGCCCGAGGGGGCTGCCACGGGCGCGGCCATGGTCTGGGCTGCGCCCCCTTCCTGAGGACGGTCGCCGCCGGCGTTGAGCCATTCGTTGTATTCCGCCACCACGCGCGAGGCCGGCCCCAGCGCCCGCACTTCGCCGTGGTGCAGCCACAGCGCGCGCTCGCACAGGGCTTCCACCTGGAACAGCGCATGGGAGCAGAACAGCAGGGTCACGCCCGACTCGCGCAGCGACAGGATGCGGTCGAAGGACTTGCGCGCAAACTGGCCGTCGCCCACGGCGATGGCTTCGTCGATGACCAGGATGTCGGGACTGATGCGGGTGGCGATGGAAAAGGCGAGCCGCACGTACATGCCGCTGGAATAGGTGCGCACCGGCTGGTCGATGAA
>JAGWIW010000029.1 GCA_028866015.1 Betaproteobacteria bacterium | reverse complement strand
CCGGGCGCCGTATTCCACCTGACCTTGCCCTTGGCCGGCTGAGTACCGTTTGGCCGCCGGCCAACAACTTTCTATATTCGAAAAATGAATAGGAATATGATTCAATAATATTTTTAATTATAAAAAAACACGCCTACCATGGGCCCATTGCATTTTGTAACAGGACCAAGCCCATGACTCAGACCGCATCCCTCCGCGCCGCTCCCGTTGGCTGGCGCACGCTGTTTCTCAAGGAAGACTGGTGGGCCATCTGGATCGGGCTTGGCCTACTCGCTGTCGCCGTGCTGCTGTTCGATGCCGGGGCCAGCATGAAATGGATTGCCGTCACCCCCAGGAAATGGCACACCATCGACCAGCTGCTGCTCCAGCTGGGCGACAATGCCGGTCGCTACGCCTTGCTGTTTGCCCTGTGGACAGGCGTACTGGGCATTGGCGTGTACGCCCTGGGCATCCCGCTGCGACATTTCATCCCGGCATTCCTGTTCATTTACGTGGTTTCCGTCCTGATTTTTTTCCTCGGGGAATGGGATCAGGCCCATAAGTACAATCTCGAGCCGCCGCTGGTGGCACTGGCGCTGGGACTGCTCATCGCCAATCTGGGAAAACTCCCGGCCTGGCTTGAATCCGGGTTGCGCGTGGAGTTCTACATCAAGACCGGCATTGTCCTGCTGGGGGCCACGCTGCCTTTCACGTTGATCCTGTGGGCAGGCCCTGTGGCCATCGCGCAGGCCACGATCGTTTCGCTTGCCACTTTTGGCACCATTTTCTGGGCCGGAAAAAAACTGGGCCTTGACCGCCGGCTTGCGGCCACACTCGGTGCCGGTGGCGCCGTTTGCGGTGTTTCGGCTTCCATCGCCATTGCCGGCGCCGTCGGTGCCAAAAAGGAGCATGCGCCGATTTCCATCTCGCTGGTGGTGTTCTGGGCCATCGTGATGATCTTTGCCCTGCCCCTCGTTGCACGCACCCTGGGGCTTCCCACCGGGGTTGCCGGAGCCTGGATCGGCACTTCGGAATTTGCCGATGCCGCTGGCCTCGCCGCAGCCCAGGCCTATGGCGGCTACTCGGGCAACGTGCCGGGCATTAGCGGAAACCCCGAAGCGGCCGTGCGGGCGTTCACCCTGATGAAAGTCATCGGGCGGGACGTGTGGATTGGCATCTGGGCACTCGTCCTTTCCATCGTGGCCACCACGCGCTGGGAACAAACCGGGGTGCAAGGGCGGGGCGGCATCGGAGAAATATGGCGTCGTTTCCCCAAGTTCGTGATCGGGTTCCTGCTGGCATCGCTGGCCGTGACAGCCATTGCCCACAATTACAGCTTTGCCGAATACAAGAGCACGGTGGAGCCCAATCTGGTAGCCCCGCTCAAGAACCTGAGGACATGGGCGTTCATCTTCTGCTTTTTCAGCATCGGTCTCACCACCCGCCTGTCGGCATTCACCCGGGCCGGCGCCAAGCCGTTCTATGCCTTCACGCTGGGCGTGGCTGTCAACGTGACCCTGGGATATGTGCTGTCGACGCAGGTGTTCTCCGGATTCTGGACGGCACTCGGTCAATGAGCAGCAGGCCCGCCCTGAACTCGCGCCCCACCTGCGGATCATGCCGCCACTTCGACAACAGGCCGGCATTGGTGGAGCGGCAAATTCCCGGGCTGCGCACCATGGGATCGGGCTACAGTTCGGTCAAATCACGGGATGGCGTATGCCGGCTCCACGACCGCTATCTTGCGGCGGAATATCATTGTCCTGCTTATGAGGAAGCCCCCGTCAGCCCCTGACCGTGGCTGAAATGACTCAGGGCAACAGGGCCTCGATGTCCTGTTCCAGGGATTCCGGGGTTGCCTGCGGGGCATAGCGGCGAATGACCTGCCCCTGGGGATTGACGAGAAACTTGGTGAAATTCCACTTGACCGCTTTCGTCCCCAAAACCCCCGGGGCGTTTTCGGTCAGCCAGCGATACACGGGCGATGCCTGCTCCCCGTTCACATCGATCTTTTCGAACATCGGGAACGTCACGCCGAAGTTGGCCTGGCAGAAGCCTGAGATCTCCTCGGCATCACCCGGCTCCTGCCCCCCGAACTGGTTGCAGGGAAAGCCCAGCACTTCAAATCCGCGCGGCTGATATCTGCGGTACAGGGCCTCAAGGCCGGCATACTGGGGCGTGAACCCGCACTGGCTGGCGGTATTCACCACCAGCACCACCTTGCCCCGATAGCGGCTGAAATCGATTGCCTCCCCGGACAGGGCACGCGCGCTGAAGTCGAAAAAGTTGCTCACAGGAGCGTGCCCGGGAAGCCTCAGGCGTCGAAGGGGTGACGCAGCACGATGGTTTCGCTGCGGTCCGGCCCGGTGGAAACCACATCCACCGGCACGCCGCAAAGCGCTGCCATGCGATCGAGATAGCGTCGGGCCTGAGGCGGCAAACCTTCCAGCGTTTCCACGCCCACCGTGCTTTCCGACCAACCCGGCATGTCCTCATAGATGGGTTCGCACTGGGCAATGGCGTCCGCACCCAGTGGCAGGATGTCGCTCACGGTTCCGTTGTATCGGTAGCCCACGCAAATGCGAACGGTTTCCACACCGTCCATCACATCCAGTTTGGTGACGCACAGTCCGGACACGCCGTTGATCTGGATCGAACGCTTCAATGCGGCCGCGTCAAACCACCCGGTGCGACGGGGGCGTCCGGTGACGGCACCAAACTCGTGGCCGCGCGTAGCCAGCTGCCGCCCCACTTCATCGTCCAGTTCCGTCGGGAAAGGACCTGAGCCCACGCGGGTGGTGTAGGCCTTTGTGATGCCCAGCACGTAGTGCAGCTGCTGGGGGCCGACGCCGCAACCAGGCGCTGCCGCACCGGCGATGCAGTTGCTGGAAGTCACATAGGGATAGGTGCCATGGTCAATGTCGAGCAGCGTTCCCTGCGCACCCTCGAACAGCAGGTTCTTGCCCTCCCGGTTGGCATCGTACAGCTGGCGGGAGACATCGGCCACCATGGGCCGGATACGCTCCCCAAGGCGCAACGCTTCCTCCAGCGTGGCCTGCACATCCACTGCATCGGCCTTGAAATACTGCGTCAGCACGAAGTTGTGATAGTCCATCACTTCGCGCAGCTTGGCTTCAAAGCGCGCCGGGTCGAACAGGTCCTGCAGCCGGATGGCGCGGCGCGCCACCTTGTCTTCGTAGGCGGGTCCAATGCCACGGCCGGTGGTACCGATCTTGGCATCCCCCTTGGAGCGTTCGCGGGCATGGTCGATCGCCACATGATACGGCAGGATCAAGGGGCAGGCATCACTGATGCGAAGCCGCGCCGAAACCGAAACACCGGAACTTTCCAGCATGTCGATTTCCTTCAGCAACGCCGATGGGGAAAGCACCACGCCATTGCCGATGAAACATTCCACGTGTTCACGCAAAATGCCTGCGGGTATCAGGCTCAATACGGTTTTCTTGCCGCCGATCACCAGCGTATGGCCGGCGTTATGGCCACCCTGGAAGCGCACCACGCCATGGGCGCGGTCCGTCAGCCAGTCCACCAGCTTGCCTTTGCCTTCGTCGCCCCATTGGGTTCCGACCACCACTACATTTCTTGCCATGAAGAATGACTCTCCGATATTTCTCAATGATTCAAACGACGGGGCTCAGGAAGACGGCAGCGAGGGCAGCAGCTCCCGCAGGTCCAGGCTGAAGCCGGTGGCCGGCCTGGCACGGCCAAAGGCACTCCCAATGTCGTCATAACGCCCGCCGCGCGCGACCGCGCCCGGGTAACCTTCGGCATAGGCAGCAAACACCAGGCCGCTGTGGTAATGATAGCCGCGCAGTTCGGCCAGGTCGAAAGCGAGCGGCACGCGATGGCCAAAGTGGGCGGCGACCGCTTCAAGTTCGGACAAGGCCTGGCGGACTTCAGGCGCCTGGGGCAGCACCTGATGCGCCCGGGCCAGCACGCTCACGTCGCCGTTGAGTTGTGCCAACTGGCCCAGGGCCTGCCCTTCGGGGGTTCCCAGGGCCGCCATGAGGGCCTGCAATGAAGGCAAATCCTTGTGTTGCAGGGCTTCAAACCATTCGCTTTCGGATTTCGCATCCAGTCTGGCCTGGCGGGACAGGGCCCGGAACAGGCCCACATGCCCCACATCCAGGGTGACTTTCGGCAGGCCGGTTCGCTTGAGCGCCTCCAGCATGAGCTCCTGGATTTCGATGTCCCCGACCAACCCTTCCAGGCCATAAATTTCAGCCCCCACCTGGAATGGTTCCCGCGACTGGTTGAGGCCTTCCGGCCGCGCATGCAGGATGCTGCCTGCATAGCAAAGGCGGTTGATGCCTTGGTGGTTCATGCCGTGAGCGTCGATGCGTGCAACCTGCAACGTGGTGTCCGCCCGCAGGCCCAGCTGGCGGCCGCTGAGCTGATCAACCAGGCGGAACGTCAGGAGATCCATGTCCTGACCGGTCCCGGCCTGCAGCGACTCGATGTATTCCAGCAACGGTGGCATGACGAGCTGGAAACCCCGGGCCCTGAAAAGGTCCAGCAGTTCCCGGCGAGCCGACTCCAGGCGCCAGGCGTCGGGCGGCAGCAGATCCTCGATGTACTCGGGCAACAGCCAACGGTAAGTCATTTGACCACCTGCATCAGGATGAGTCCCACCAGGATGGCGCCAAACCCGAGGAAACGGATCTGTCCGTCGCTTAGCCTGCAAATCCGCAAAATGGTCTCTCTCCAGCGGCCTGGGGCCAGAAACGGCATGGCCCCTTCCAGCACAAGCAGCAACGCGAATGTCAAAAGCAGAGGATGCATGGACCGTTACTTCTTGCCGCCCGAAACCGAAGGGGGGATCCTGAAATAGTGGAAAAAGTCGGATGCAGGATCCAGGACCAGCACGTCGCTCTTTCCTTTGAGCCCCTGCTGGTATGTGTCCAGGCTGCGGTAAAAGGCATAGAACTCGGGATTGCGGCTGTAGGCCTCGGCATAGATCGCAGACGCCTTGGCGTCGCCTGAACCTTTGATGCGCTGGGCTTCCCGGTAGGCGTCGGCAAGAATCACTTCGCGCTGGCGATCGGCATCCGCACGAATTTTCTCGGCTTCGCCTGCACCGGTGGAACGCAGCTCGTTGGCCACGCGCTTGCGTTCGGCCTCCATGCGGCGATAAACCGACTGGGTCACTTCAGGCGTGAGCTCCACGCGCCGGATGCGCACATCAAGTACCTCAACCCCGATCTGTTGCGCGTCCTTTTCCGCGCGCGAACGCATGGAATCGATGATTTTTTCACGCTCGCCGGACACCGCCTCGTGCACCGTGCGCTTGGCAAACGCCGCACGCAGATCATCATTGACGGTCTGGGTGAGCCGGATCTGGGCGCGACGTTCATCCCCCCCCACGCTCACGTAGTACTGCTTGACGTCGGCAATGCGCCACTTGACGAAATAATCCACCAGCAACGGCTTTTTCTCCGAGGTGATGAAACGCTCGGGGTCGTTGTTGTCCAGCGTCTGGATGCGCGTGTCGAAAAAGCGGACATTCTGGATGAGCGGCACCTTGAAATAGAGTCCCGGAGCCTTGCGTACGGCCACCACTTCTCCCAGCTGGAACACCAGGGCATTCTGGGTTTGCGTGACCGTGTAAACGCTCAGGGACGCGAGTATCACGACCACGGCCAGGCCGATAAGGTATGCGCCAAAATCTTTTATCATGGTCGGGGCTCCCGGTCGCGGTTGCGGAAAGCATCGCGGGATCGGCTATCCGGCGCAGCCGCTTCCGGCGTCGGGGATACGGCCGGGATGGCCGGCGACGGGGCTGCGGCGGGCTTGACCTCCGTCGCACTGTCTGCCCCCATACTGCTGGCCTGGATCAGCTTGTCCAAAGGCAGGTAGAGCAGGCTAGACCCTGATTTCTGCTCGGCCACCACTTTGGTTGTATTGGTCAGGACCTGTTGCATCATGTCCTGGTAAAGGCGCTCGCGGGTGACTCCCGGTGCCTTGGTGTATTCTGCCAGCACCTGCTTGAAGCGGCTGGCATCGCCTTCTGCCCGAACCACCACCCGCTGGGCATAGGCCTTGGCCTCCTCAACCAGACGCGACGCGGTCCCCTTGGCGCGCGGAATCACGTCGTTGGCATAAGCCTGGCCTTCGTTGTTCTGGCGTTCGCGATCCTGTCCCGCCTTGACGGCATCGTCGAAGGCCGCCTGCACCTGTTCCGGCGGCTGGGCATTCTGCATGTTCACCTTGCTGATGGCGATGCCGGTCTGATACCGGTCCAGAATCTTCTGCATCAGGTGCGCCGCCTCGTCTGCAATCTGCGAACGGCCTTCATACAGGACAAAGTCCATCTTGTTGCGACCCACCACTTCCCGGATGGCCGTTTCCGCCACCTGCATCACGGCCTCGTCGGGATCCCGGTTGTTGAACAGGAACGCCTGCGGGTCCTTGATGGTGTACTGAATGGCATACTGGTTGTCGATGATGTTTTCGTCATCCGTCAGCATGAGCGATTCGTGCAGCACTTTGGATTTGAGGTTGGTGCGATAGCCCAGTTCCACCGTGCGCACCTGGGCCACATTGAGCGGGCTGCCAGGCGCCTGGGTTTCAATCGGATAGGGCAAATGCCAGTGGGGGCCGGGGCCTGTGGTTTCCTGGAATTTTCCAAAACGCAGGATGACGCCGATGCGGCCTGCATCGACGATGTAGAAGCCTGATATCAGCCAAACCACCACCAGCCCGGCCAGAAGCACCCACAGGGCTCCTTTGCCGCCAGGCAGGGTTGGTGCCGGCCCGCCGCTGCGGGGGGCGCCCGGCTGACCGCCGCGCGATTTCAGCTTATTAATGAAACGGCGCCAGATCTCGTCCAGATCTGGTGGGCCCTCGTTGCTGTTTTTTCCCCACTGGGGATCATTCTGTGCCATCGGGATGATTTGTCTGCTTGTCAGAAGGCTCGGACTGCCCGCTCACTTGCCGAGCGGATTGGCACATTTCAAGGAAGGCTTGGCGGATCAGCTCGATCCCCGCCCCCGTCAAGGCACTTGCCCGAATGCGCGAAATTGTACCATAGGCATCGCGCTCCATTCCGGGCTGGGCTTCAGGCAACCGGTCCACTTTGTTATACACCAGCAGCTGGGGAACGGCATCTGCCCCGATTTCCTCAAGAACCCCGTTTACCGCCTCGATCTGTTCTTCCCGCTCGGGATCGGAGCAATCCACCACATGCACCAGGAGGTCCGCGTCGCGCGTCTCTTCCAGAGTGGCCCTGAAAGCGGCCACCAGGGTATGGGGCAAATGGCGGACAAATCCCACCGTATCAGACAGGACCACCGTGGCTCCAGGTCCCAGGTACAGGCGGCGCGAGGTGGTATCAAGTGTCGCAAAAAGCTGGTCCGCCGTATAGGTGTTGGCACGGGTGAGCCGGTTGAACAGCGTGGATTTTCCGGCATTGGTGTAGCCCACCAGAGACACCCGCAGCACGTTGGTCTTGCCGCGGGCCTGACGTTGCGTGCGGTGGCTGCGCCGCACTTTTTCGAGGCGCTCCTTGAGGGTCTTGACGCGCTTCGCAAGCAGCCGGCGATCGGTTTCCAGCTGCGTTTCTCCCGGTCCACGCAGACCGATCCCCCCCTTTTGCCGCTCAAGGTGGGTCCAGCCGCGCACGAGCCGGGTGGAGAGCCGCTCCAGCTGCGCCAGTTCCACCTGCAGCTTGCCTTCGTGGCTGCGGGCACGCTGGGCAAAAATATCCAGGATCAGGCTGGTGCGGTCGATCACCCGGCGCTGCAATGCGCGTTCGAGATTGCGCTCCTGTGCCGGGGACAGTTCGTGATTGAGGATGACGAGACCTGCTTCGCAGGTGCGAGCCTGGTCAGCCACCTCCAGCAGTTTTCCACTGCCCAGGAAAGTGGCCGGATCGGGCCGGGCGCGCTTGCCCAGGACCGTGCCACAGACCGTAAGTCCTGCGCTGGAAGCCAGAAGTTCCAGCTCTTCCACACTGTCTGCAGCCGCAGCGCGACCCAGGTCCAGGCTGACCAGCAGCGCCCGCTCCGGATACCCGACCGACAGGACTTCTCCTTCCAGGGCTCCGGCAGCTTCCTTTTTTTTGCTGGGGGATTTCCGGCCCCGGCCTACAAGCGGGCCAGAATCCGTCATAAACCCATCAACTTTCTGATGCGGGTTCTACAGGCATGGATACCGAGCGTGCCGGCACCACAGTGGAAATGGCGTGCTTGTACACCATTTGGGTGGTCGTGTTTTTCAACAGCACGACATATTGATCGAACGATTCCACCTGGCCCTGCAGCTTGATGCCATTCACCAGGTAGATCGATACGGGAATATGCTCTTTGCGCAACGCGTTGAGAAACGGGTCTTGTAGGAGTTGCCCTTTGGTGCTCATCTGATTCTCCAGAAGGGTATTGTTATAGAAATATGAAGCCTTCGTAAGGGCATTCTACTGCTTTTTCAAAGCAAGTTCCAATCCACCCCCATTCAGCGTTTTCCGAACAGCTTGCGTCCACGCCGGCGCTGCCGGCGCAGCCGGTTTTCCTCGGCTTCGGTCAGGGGTTTTGGCTTGCGATCGGCAAAAGGGTTGCTGCCCTGGCGGAATTCCACCCGCAGGGGCGTTCCGCGCAGTTCGAACGCCGTCCGGAACGTGTTTTCCAGGTAGCGCCGGTAGGATTCGGGAATATGGGCAATGGCCGTGCCATGGACCACCACGATGGGCGGATTATGCCCCCCCTGATGGGCATAACGCAGCTTGGGACGGAACGGCCCTGCCTTGGGCGGCTGGTGCTGCGTGACTGCTGCGTGCAGCACGCGGGTGAGCTTGGGGGTGGACAGTTTGGCCATGGCGGCGGCATATGCCCCGTCGACTGCCGGCAGCAGCCCCTTCACGCCGGTGCCCCGCAATGCTGAAATGAACAGGGGCGAGGCAAAATCAAGGAATCCCAGTTTGCGCGCCAGTTCGTTCTTCACCATATCGCGGCGATGTGTGTCCAGGCCGTCCCATTTGTTGACAGCCACCACCACGGCACGCCCTGCATTCACGATGTAGCCAGCAATATGGGCATCCTGGTCAGAAATATCCTGCTGGGCATCCAGGGTCAGCACGACCACGTTGGCCTCTTCGATGGCCTGCATGGTTTTGAAGACGGAAAACTTTTCCACCGCCTCAAACACTTTGCCACGGCGCCTCAGGCCGGCCGTGTCGATCAGGACATAGCGCTTGCCGTTGCGTTCGAAATCCACCGCGATGCTGTCGCGCGTGGTGCCCGGCTGGTCAAAGGCGATCATCCGCTCTTCGCCCAGGAGCTGGTTAACCAGGGTGGATTTGCCCACGTTGGGACGCCCCACGATGGCAATGCGGGGGACTTCGTCCTTCTCCCCGACGGGCAGTTCCGGTTCCGGTTCGAAGCCCGCCAGCACCTGCTCCATGAGATGGGTCACACCCTCCCCATGAGCTGACGACATGGCGACAGGTTCACCCAGACCAAGTTCGTGGAACTCTGCCGTGACCATGGCGCCGGGCATGCCTTCCACCTTGTTGACGGCCAGGATCACTTCCTTGCCGCGATTGCGCAGGGTTTCGGCAATGGCCCGATCGCCGTTGGTCAGTCCGGCGCGTCCATCGGTGAGAAAAATCACCCGGTCTGCCTCATCCACGGCCTGCAGGGTCTGGCGTGCCATCTCCAGCAGGATCCCGTCGCGCGCCACCGGCTCGAATCCGCCGGTGTCGATGACGAGATAAGAAAGCCCTTCGAATCGTGCCCGGCCGTAATGGCGATCCCGTGTGAGCCCTGGCAGGTCCGCCACGAGCGCATCGCGCGTGCGGGTCAACCGATTGAACAGCGTGGATTTGCCGACATTGGGGCGGCCCACAATGGCGACTGTTGGCAGAAAATTCACAGGGTCAGCCCAATTCAGCGAGGCGCCACGGCGAATACCTTGCCTGCGCGATTGCGAACCAGCACGAGATTGTCGCCAATCACCAGGGGGGGCTGCGTGATGGCGGTGCCATCCGTGGATACCCGACCACTTTCGACCCCATCCCCTCGCGAGAGGAAATGGACGATGCCTTCGGCATCTCCCACAACCACGTAGTCCGCGGTCACTACAGGCGGGGAAAGGTAGCGCCCCTCCAGCGAATCATTGCGCCAGGCCGTGGTTCCGCTCAAACGGTTGAGCGCCACCACATCCCCTTTGTCATCCGTCACAAACAGCTTGTTGCCGTCAGCAAAGATGGGGCCGATGGCCGCCTCATCCTTGGACCAGATGGTTTGTCCGCGCGACACTTCCAGGCAGGTGGTCTTGCCCTGGTAAGACGCCGTGCAAACATCCTGGAAGCCGACGATCGGGGCCCCCAGCACATCGTTGACCCGCTCCAATTCGGTGGCCCCTTTCGGCACCGAAATCGTTGCCTCCCACACCACAGTGCCCTGCGCCAGGTTGAGCGCCAGCAGCTTTCCGCCCGGCAACCCCACCAGGACACCACCACGGCTTATGGTGATGCCGCTGACGCCACGCAGCACCAGCGCCGGCTGGGGCCGCAAAACTTGCCAGCGACGTTTGCCGTCGGTCACATTGAGGCCGACGATGTGGCCATCCGCCGTACGCGTGACGACGGTGCCTTCGGCTGCCTCAGGGGGTGCCGTCAGTTCGCTGGATTGCTGCGAGCGCCAGACCAGCCCGCCTTTCAGGTCATAGGCCAGCAGCTCGCCATTCTTGTTGCCCAGGAATAATAGGTCTTGTCCGACACCGATGCCGGCGGAGAAGGGTTCCTTGGTTTTAACATGCCAGGATTCCGATCCCGTGGCGGGGTCGAGCGCCATCAACTCACCCTTCTCGGTAGCCAGGTACAACACGTCCTTGTACAACACGGGTGCAAGCACCGCGTTGTCGCTCGAACCCACCTTGCTTTTCCAGACAACATCGGTGGCGAGCGAGGACTTGAGCGGCTGCAGGGGCGTTACGGGCAAGGCGTTCGAGCAGGCCTGAAGCCAGAGCGCGCCGGCGCAAAGAAAGACTTGCGTAAGCAGTTTACCCAGTCGTTTTGCATTCATCACTGACCCCCCAGGGCATCGAGTTTGCTCTTGGCGATCTGGTGCATGACCTCGCCGTCCTTGGATTTTTCAAGTGCAGCCTGGTAGGCGGCACGGGCTTCCTTGGTCTTACCCTGGGCCAGCAGGATGTCTCCCCGAAGGTCCTGCGTCATGGGAATGAAATCAGGCAGGCGGGCACCGTCCAACTGCCGGAGCGCTTCGTCGTACTTTTTCTGGTCAGCCAGCAGGCCGGCCAGGCGAAGGTGGGCCAGGTCAGTCAGCGACGGTTCCTTGGCG
This sequence comes from Betaproteobacteria bacterium, assembly GCA_028866015.1. GTDB lineage: Bacteria > Pseudomonadota > Gammaproteobacteria > Burkholderiales > Ferrovaceae > JAKBAT01. Next base: position 11,390 of record JAGWIW010000029.1, on the reverse strand, counting down.
TTGGAGATGACCCATTCCAGTTCCTGTCGGGCAGGAGCACTCTCCCCCTTGGCATGGCTCACGGCTGCGCTGATGAGAGCGCCGCGGGGTGCCAGCGGGCTGGAAGGCTGCGCTGACTGCAAGGCCTTTGCGGCTTGCAGTGTTTTTGCCGCATCGCCTTGCTGGGCTGCCGTGCGCACGGCATCGAACAGGACACCGGCTTTTGCTTCCTGCCCGGCACGGTAATACTGCCAGCCTCGGGCCGCGCCATAGCCCACGGCCAGGGCCAGCAGGGCCGCCCAGACCCAACGCCCATTGGCTTTCCACCAGGCTTTGATGGCGTCGACTGTTTCCTGTTCTTCCAGATCGTACATGGGCTGTCCTACGTCTTTAAAAGTTGTATGGCTTGTGCGAGCGACACGGATTTCTGGTCTCCCTGGCCGCGCAGTGGCTTGAGGCTGACCTGTCCTGCCCTCACTTCGTCTTCACCCAGAATCATCGCATAGGCGGCGCGGCTTGCATCGGCACGCTTGAGCTGGGATTTGAAACTGCCACCGCCGCAATGAAGGACGGCGGAAAATCCTGCAGCGCGGACTTCGTCCGCCGCAAGAAAAGCCGCTTGCTGGGCCGCATCACCCTGATGCACCACATACACGTCAGGGCAGGATTCAGGGAAAGGCTCGGTCCGGGTCTCCTGCAGCACGGCAAGCAGCCGTTCCAGCCCCATGGCAAAACCGCAGGCGGGAGTCGGCTTGCCGCCCAGCTGCTCCACCAGTCCATCATATCGTCCGCCGCCACAGACAGTGCTTTGGGCCCCCAGCAATGGAGTGACCCATTCGAACACCGTGGCATTGTAGTAATCAAGCCCCCTCACCAGTCGCGGATTGATGCGGTACTGGAGTCCGGCCGCCTGAAGCAGGGTTTGCAGGGAATCGAAATGCGCGGCTGACTCGGCATCGAGGGCATCCATCAAGCGCGGGGCCCCGTCAATCAGTTCCGAGAGGGCCGGATTCTTGCTGTCGAGAATGCGCAGCGGGTTGGTGTGCAGGCGCCGCTTTGAATCCTCGTCCAGCAATTCCTCATGGCGCTGAAAATACTCCACAAGCTTGCGGCGGTGCTGCTGACGACATTCCAGGCTGCCGATGGTGTTGATTTCAAGGGAGACTTCCTTCAGCCCCAGCATCTCCCACAAGCGGGCCGTCATCAGAATCAGTTCGGCGTCGACATCAGGGCCGGCAAAACCAAGGGCTTCGGCCCCGCACTGGTGAAACTGGCGATAACGCCCTTTCTGCGGGCGCTCATGGCGGAACATGGGTCCCATGTACCACAGCCGCTGCGGCCCTGCGTAGAGCAGGTTGTGCTGTACGGCTAGCCGGACGCAGGATGCGGTGGCTTCGGGACGCAACGCCAGGCTTTCGCCGTTGAGGCTGTCCACGAAGGTGTACATTTCCTTTTCCACGATGTCGGTCACTTCACCGATGGAACGGATGAACAGGCCGGTGGGTTCGAGCACAGGGGATCGCACTTCACTGTAACCGTACTGGGCAAGCCAGCGCCTCAGCGTGGATTCAAGGAATGCCCAGGCGCCCGACTGGTCGGGCAAAATGTCGTTCATGCCGCGTACGGCCTGGAATTTTTGGGTGCTCATCGACTAGTCCGCCTTAATCTGGCCATCCGGTCCATAGCGACGCTGCACGTAATCGAAAACCAGTGCCTGGAATTCTTCCGCGATGTGATCTCCCTTGAGGGTCACCGTCTTTTCTCCATCCACGTAGACCGGGGCCACGGGCCGTTCGCCCGAACCCGGCAGGCTGATGCCGATGTCGGCCAGTTTGCTTTCTCCCGGGCCGTTCACCACGCAGCCCATGACAGCCACATGCAGATGTTCAACACCGGGGAAGCGGGTCCGCCAAAGCGGCATGTTGTCACGCAGGTAGCTCTGGATGCGGCTGGCCAATTCCTGAAAATAGGTGCTGGTGGTCCGACCGCAACCGGGGCAGGCTGTCACCATCGGGGTAAAAGCGCGCAGCCCCATGGTCTGAAGAATTTCCTGGGCGACCACCACTTCCTGGGCACGGTCTCCGCCAGGTTCAGGCGTCAGGGAAACCCGGATGGTGTCTCCGATGCCTTCCTGCAGCAGGACACCCATGGCAGCCGTGGAAGCGACGATACCCTTGCTGCCCATGCCCGCTTCGGTCAGCCCCAGGTGCAACGGATAATCGCAACGGGTCGCCAGATCACGGTAGACGGCGATCAGGTCCTGAACGCCGCTGACCTTGCAGGACAGCACGATGCGATCACCCGGCAATCCCAGCTGCTCGGCCAGCGCGGCGCTTTCCAGGGCTGAAGCCACCAAGGCGGCGCGCATCACCACTTCCACCGGTTCCGGCATGGGACGGCGCGCATTTTCGTCCATGAAGCGCGCCAGCACTTCCTGGTCGAGGCTGCCCCAGTTCACGCCAATGCGCACGGGCTTGCCATGGCGGCAGGCTGCCTCGATCAGCTGCGCAAACTGTTCGTCGCGACGCGAACCCCGCCCCACATTCCCTGGATTGATACGGTACTTGTCGAGCGTGGCGGCACAATCGGGATATTCCGCCAGCAACTTGTGGCCATTGAAATGAAAATCACCCACCAGCGGTATGCGAATGCCCTGCCGCTCGAGTTTTTCCCGTATGACCGGAACTGCGGCCGCTGCCTCCGCCGTGTTGACCGTCACGCGCACCAGCTCGGAGCCGGCCCGTGCCAAAGCCGCCACCTGTGCCACGGTCGCTCCCACATCGGCCGTATCGGTATTGGTCATGGATTGGACGACAATCGGGGCATTGCCACCGATTTTCACGTCACCCACGCGGACCTGGCGTGCCAGACGCCGTTTCCGGTGCAGCGTATCGATGGAGGTCATGGGTCGGGAGGCAGGGGTTTGGGCTGTTCGGCAGGCAAGGGCAAGGCACCGTCCGGATTGGTTGCCACGGGAGCGGTAGCGCTCACCTGCGCTTCAGTCACCGACTCCCTGTGCCATATCCAGGCTGCGGCCAGGGCAGCTGCCAACACCAAAAGACCGGCAATGATCCAGCGGCGGCTGGTGCTGCGTTCCTCGCGAAAGAAGCCGACGCCCTGCGAATGCACAGTGAGCTGGGGAGTCATCATCAGGCGCGGCACGGCATCAGGCCGTTCCAACTCAAGGGCCTGGACAATGGAATCCACATCGGCACCGAGATGGCGTGCGTAGGCACGGACCATGGCACGCACGAACGTCATGTCGGGCAGCGCGTCGTACTGCCCCGCTTCCAGCGCTGCAAGCTGCTTGCTGGAAAACTTGAGGCGTTGGGAAATTTCCTGCAGCCCCTGCCCGCGCTGCTGACGCAGCGCTGCCAGGAGAGCGCCTGCACCAGGCTGAAGGGGGTTGGCTGGTTGGTCTGTCATGACGAGGAGGTCGCAAAACGTTGATGCCGGCGGCTCTTGTCAATGACCTGGCCCGCCAGCTGGCCGCAGGCGGCATCGATGTCATCTCCGCGCGTCTTGCGCACGGTCACGACAAATCCGGCCTGCATGAGAATATCCCTGAAACGCCGAACCGCTTCCGGACGTGACCGCTGGTAGCCGGAATTGGGGAACGGGTTGAAAGGAATCAGATTGAACTTGCAGGGAACTTCAGCCACGCAGCGGATGAGCTCCTGCGCGTGCGCTTCGCTGTCATTGACCCCGTCCAGCAGGACGTATTCAAACGTCACAAAATCACGCGGAGCCTGTTCCAGATAGCGAAGACAGGCGGCCATCAGATCCCGTATGGGGTATTTCTGGTTGATGGGCACAAGGACATTGCGCAAGGCATCATTGGGCGCATGCAGGGAAACGGCCAGGGCCACGGGTGCCCGCTCGCGCAGGCGGTCCAGGGCCGGCAGCACGCCCGACGTGGAAAGCGTCACCCGGCGCCGGGATAATCCGTAACCGAAATCGTCGAGCAGGATGTCCAGGGCTTTGACCACGGCATCAAAATTGAGCAGCGGCTCTCCCATGCCCATCAGCACCACGTTGCTGATCACTCGCTCTCCCTTGGGGTCATGCCCCAGGGCGCGGTTTGCCCACCACACCTGGCCAATGATTTCCGCCGTGCTGAGGTTGCGGTTGAACCCCTGGCGACCGGTGGAGCAGAAGGTGCAGGCCAGTGCGCAGCCCACTTGCGAGGAAATGCACAGGGTGCCGCGACTGCCTTCGGGAATGAACACCGTCTCGATGGCATTGCCGGGTGAAAGCTCAAGCAGCCATTTGCAGGTGCCGTCTTCCGAACGCTGCTCGGAAATCAGGCGCGGCACTTCAACAACGGCATGCTGCGCAAGGACTGCCCGCAACGGTTTGGCCAGATCGGTCATGCGGCCGAAATCCGACTCGCCAAAATGGTGTATCCAGCGCATCAGCTGGCGCGAACGAAACGGCTTCTCGCCCAACCCTTCCAGGTATTGGGCGAGCTCGTCGCGGTTCAGGCCAAGCAGGTTGGTGCGCATGATGCCTCGGCAGTTGACTGCTTAACGGGGATAGACGTTGAGCGTCGGGAAAAAGTAGGCAATTTCCACGGCTGCGGTTTCCGGCGCATCGGAACCATGAACGGCATTGGCATCAATGCTGTCGGCAAAATCGGCACGGATGGTCCCGGGGGCTGCCTTCTTGGGGTCGGTGGCGCCCATGAGGTCACGGTTCTTGAGAACCGCCCCTTCCCCTTGCAGCACCTGCACCATGACCGGGCCGGAAATCATGAAGGACACGAGATCCTTGAAAAATGGGCGTTCGCGGTGCACTGCGTAGAATCCCTCGGCTTCGGCCTGGGACAGATGCATCATGCGGGCAGCCACGATTTTGAGCCCCGCTTTTTCAAACCGGGAATAAATTTCGCCGATCACGTTTTTGGCAACGGCATCGGGTTTGATGATGGACAGGGTGCGTTCGATCGCCATGGCAAAGAGCTCCGCTAACTTAATGTTTGTAAACGGAACATTTTAGCATGGGCCGCTTACTGTTGTGCAGGTTCCGATGCAAAGGGATCCCACTGAAACCATGTCCCTGTTTCCCCAGGGCTTGCCTGCACCGAAACATCCACGGCCACCCCGGGAACGCACACCAGTCTGCCTTCACGAAACAACAACGGCATCGCATCACGCCACCAGGACGGCAGCCCCGCCTCCTGCAGCAGGTTGCGCAGGGTACGGCTGGGACGATCGGGATGCGGGCGCAGACGCTCTCCTCCCTGGCGCCGGCGCACGGAAACCGGCCCCTCGGAAAACCAGGAAAGGCGCACGCCCTTTCCCTGCATCAACTGGCCGCGCAACAGGCCCGCCTCAGGAATCCGGATTTCCCCCTGCGGCCAGCGTTCGAAATAAAGTTCTTGCCAGTCGCCGCACAACACCGGGTTGAGCTGCCAGCAACCCTTGAAGCGCGTCAGCGACCATCCGCCCCAGGTCAGGCTGGGCATGCGGTCTTCCCTCCCACGGGACTGGCGCAGCCAGTCCTCCAGCTGCTTCTGGTGGGCCGCCGGCGCTCCCTGCTGCCTCAGCCACCAGCGCAGCAGGTTGGCCGCGCGGGATTCTCCCAGTGCCAAGGCACTGGCAATGCGGATGCCTTCACCGCTGCGGCAGACGGAAAAATCCGATTCCGCCAGCTGGTCCAGCAGTTCGCCCGCTTCCGCCAGATGGGCCGCCGACCGGCCCAGGGTATTTGCCCAGGCCGGGAACCTCCGTGCCAGCACCGGCACCACTTCATGCCGCAGATAATTGCGGACGTGCTGGGTGCTCAAATTGGACGGATCTTCCACCCATGACAGATGATGCAGGGTGGCATATTCGCGCAGGGCGTTGCGCGGTACCCGAAGCAGTGGGCGCAACAGCTGCGGCCCGCCCCACCCCGGGCCCAGCGGGCGGATTTCCGGCATGGCACTCAGGCCTGGCAGACCGGCTCCGCGCAGCAACTGGATCAACACCGTTTCTGCCTGATCTTCCTGGTGGTGGGCGAGCGCCACCAGATCGGCCGGCTGCCGGCCAAACGCCTGATAACGCAACGCTCGGGCCCTGGCCTCGAGGCTTTCCCCACCGGAACAGTCGACAGACACGCGGACAACGTCGCAGGGAATGCCCAGGCGGGCGCAACTGTCCAGACAGAAGGCTTCCCAGCGCTCTGCTTCCGGCTGCAGCTGGTGGTTGACATGCAGGGCGCGCAGGTGGATGCGGAATTCAGGAGCCAGCACATGCAGTGCTGACAGCAGCACGACCGAGTCGAGCCCGCCGCTCAGGCCGACACAGACGCGTCCTGGGGCTCCTGCATGATTCTGGAGTGATTGCCGGACTGCACTCAGGACCTCAGCGTGCAGCGGTTTCCTTGAATTTGCCATAGCCCATCAGTCGGTCGTAACGACGTGCCAGCAAATCTTCTGCGGGTAGCGATTCCACTTGCCGCAAGGCTTCCTGCAAGGCGCGCTTGAGGCTTTGAGCCATGGCCTGCGGGTCGCGATGGGCCCCGCCCAGCGGTTCCTGGACCACCTTGTCCACCAGGCCAAGCGATTTGAGACGGGATGAAGTGATGCCGAGCGCTTCGGCCGCTTCACTGGTTTTTTCGGCCGTTTTCCACAGAATCGCTGCGCACCCTTCGGGGGAGATCACCGAATAGATGGCATATTGCAGCATCAGCATCATGTCGCCCACACCGATGGCAAGCGCCCCGCCAGACCCGCCTTCTCCGATGACGGTGCACACAATCGGTGTCTTGAGCGCGGCCATTTCATACAGGTTACGGCCGATGGCTTCGGACTGGCCGCGTTCTTCCGCGCCGATGCCAGGATAGGCGCCGGGTGTGTCGATGAAGGTGAAAATGGGCATCTGGAACTTTTCCGCCAGGCGCATGAGCCGCAGCGCCTTGCGATACCCTTCCGGCCTTGCCTGCCCGAAATTCCGGTAGATCCGGTCCTTTGTATCGCGCCCTTTCTGATGGCCGATCACCATCACGGGGCGACCGCCAAAGCGGGCGATGCCGCCCACGATGGCCGGATCATCGGAAAAAGCACGGTCGCCATGCAGTTCGTCGAAGTCAGTGAACAGGGCCTCGATGTAGTCGAGGGTGTAAGGCCGCTGACTGTGGCGGGCCACTTGTGCGATCTGCCAGGACTTGAGCCCGGAATAGATTTCCTTGGTAAGCGCCTGGCTTTTTTTCTGCAGCCGTTCGATCTCCTGGGAAATATCCACCGCGGAATCTTCCTGCACGAACCGAAGCTCTTCGATCTTGGCTTCCAGTTCGCCGATGGGCTGCTCAAATTCTAGAAAAACGGTTTTCATAGGAAAGAACCCCGCATCGGGGTTGCAGTGTCCAGAGACAAACGGGCATTATAGCCATGCGATCATACCCTTCACAACGATCCTGAAATTCAGCTCTCATGGGACACCGACTCACACGCATCTACACCCGCACGGGCGACGACGGCAGCACTGGGCTTGGCGACGGCAGCCGCATTCCAAAAGACCACCTGCGCGTGGAAGCCATGGGGGATGTGGATGAACTGAACAGCATGCTGGGCCTGCTCCTGACAGAAACATTGCCGGACGAAACACGCGAACTGCTGGTGCGCATACAGCATGACTTATTCGACCTGGGCGCTGAACTTTGCATTCCCGGACATCGGGTCATTCCGGACAGTCGCGCCGGGGAACTGGAACAGGCCATCGACCGTTTCAACGAGACGCTGCCGCCCCTCAAGGAATTCATCCTGCCCGGCGGGTCACGCAGCGCGGCCCTGTGCCACCTGGCACGCGCCCTGTGCCGGCGCGCGGAACGGCGGCTGGTGACCCTGCACACGAGCGAACCTTTGGCCCCTGCCGTCATGCGCTATCTCAACCGGCTGTCAGACCTGCTGTTCGTGGCAGCACGTCACCTCAACCGCCATTCAGGAGGCTCGGACGTGCTGTGGCAATCAAACTACAAATAGGCCCAGAGGGCCAGGGCGCATCCAGCCAGTGCGCCGATGCCGGCGGGAACCAGCAACCAGCGCCGACTCGTCAACGCAGTCACTGACGCCAGCGCGATGGCAATTTGAATGAAGGTCATGGCCAGTGCCAGGGCGTGGTGCGGATGGAATGCCTTTTCGGCCAACTCGTTCTCCATGCGCGACTTTTCCTCGAACGCTTCCGCCTTCGCCCTGATCTCCTTCTTTTCCTTATCGTAGCGGGCAATATCGGCTTCCAGCGCGGCGCGCCGATCCTTGGACGCCATCTGGGCCGCCATGCTCACGATGTGGCCCTTGGTGCTTTTGGCCTGGTAGAAGTTCCACTGGTCGCTGGCATGCGCCTTGTAGAGCACTGCCTCGTTCTTGTGCATGAGCGCTTCGTTCTGGGTATTGCCGCCCAGATAGCTCACCACCGCCCCAATGGCCGCCAGCACCGCAGTGAAAATAGCCACCTGCTGGGCCAGCGCGATGCCATGCTTGCCGCCATGACCGGTTGCGGCGTGCTCCAGTTCATGCTCATGGGCGCCATGCACGTGAAAATGGTGTTCCATGGATTTGCTCTCCTCGCGCGCCGGATCAGGCGTCTGTATCGGCGGCGTTCAGGCGACGCTGCCGCACGGCATTGCCCAGCGTTTCGATCACATGCTGGGTATCGTCAAAGGCAATGCAGGCATCGGTAATGCTCTTGCCGTACTCCAGAGGCTTGCCGGCCACCAGATCCTGGCGCCCCGCCTTGAGATTGCTTTCGATCATGACGCCCATGATGCGGGTCTCCCCCCCCTTGATCTGCAGGGCCACGTCATCCGCCACCGTGACCTGCTTTTGCGGGTCCTTCTGGCTGTTGGCGTGGCTGAAATCGATCATGACCCGTGCGGCGAGACCAGCCGAAGAGAGTTCCTTGGCTGCCGCATCCACGCTGGCCGCATCGTAATTGGTGGTTTTTCCGCCGCGCAGGATGACATGGCAATCCTCATTGCCATTGGTGGCCACGATGGCCGAATGTCCAGCCTTGGTAACGGACAGGAAGTGGTGAGGCTGCTGGGCGGCCCGGATGGCATCCACCGCGATGCGCAGGTTGCCGTCTGTTCCGTTCTTGAAGCCCACCGGACAGGACAGGCCCGAGGCCAGTTCTCGATGAACCTGGCTTTCCGTGGTGCGCGCGCCGATGGCCCCCCAACTGATGAGGTCCGCAAAATACTGGGGCGTGATGAGATCAAGAAATTCAGTGCCGGCGGGCATGCCCATGGCATTGATGTCGAGCAGCAGGCCACGGGCAAGGCGCAAGCCTTCGTTTATGCGGAAGCTGCCATCCAGGTGAGGGTCGTTGATCAGCCCTTTCCAGCCCACGGTGGTGCGCGGTTTTTCGAAATAAACCCGCATGACGATCAACAGCTCGTCCGCCCAGCGTTCCTTGAGCACCTTGAGCCGGGTGGCGTATTCCAGCGCCGCCTTCGGGTCATGGATGGAACAGGGGCCCACGATGACCAGCAAACGGTCCTCGGCCCCGTGCAAGATGCGATGAATGCTCTGGCGTGTTTCATAAACCACCTGCGCCGCTTCGTCCGAAATGGGGAACTCGCGCAGCAGGTGGACGGGGGGAAGCAGTTCCTTGATTTCGCGAACGCGAACGTCGTCAATCTTGTGGGTGGGGGCAGTCGTCATGGTCGGGAATCCTGGCGCTCACGCAGCCGATTTCGTCAGTAAACCCGGGATTTTACCAAACCCTAGACCGTCCCGCCCACTGTCAATCCGTCTACACGCAGCGTCGGCTGGCCAACGCCCACGGGAACGCTCTGCCCTTCCTTGCCGCAAACCCCCACGCCGGGATCCAGGGCCATGTCGTTTCCGATCATGCTGACTCGCGTCAGGACATCCGGACCGTTGCCGATCAGGGTTGCCCCCTTGACTGGATAGGCCAGTTTGCCGTTTTCAATCATCCAGGCTTCAGCCGCTGAAAAAACGAACTTGCCGCTGGTGATATCCACCTGTCCGCCGCCAAAATTGACGGCGTACAGCCCCCGTTCCACCGAAGCGATGATTTCCTTGGGGTCGCGGTCACCATTGAGCATGTAAGTGTTGGTCATGCGCGGCAGCGGTATATGGGCGAAAGACTCCCTGCGGCCGTTTCCGGTGAGCGGCATTTTCATGAGCCGTGCGTTGAGGCTGTCCTGAATGTAGCCTTTGAGAATGCCGTCCTCGATGAGGGTGGTGCACTGGGTGGGATTGCCCTCATCGTCCAGATTGAGAGAGCCGCGCCGGCGCGCGATAGTGCCGTCATCCAGCACGGTCACTCCCGGTGCAGCCACCCGCTCCCCAATGCAGCCTGCAAAAGCCGAGGTGCCCTTGCGGTTGAAATCGCCTTCAAGGCCATGCCCGATGGCTTCATGCAGCAGGATGCCGGGCCAGCCGGACCCCAGCACCACCGTCATGGGTCCGGCCGGTGCCGGACGAGCCTCAAGATTGGTCAGGGCCTGGTTCACGGCCTGGCTTGCATAGTCCTGCAACACGGCATCCGTGAAATACTCATAGCCGAAACGTCCACCGCCGCCGGCCGAGCCCTGTTCGCGCTGCCCGCCCTGCTCGGCAATCACCTGCACGGAAACACGCACCAGAGGCCGCACATCCGCACTCAGGCGACCGTCACTGCGCGCCACCAGCACCAGCTCGTATTCGCCGGCCAGAGAAGCCATGACCTGGGTCACACGCGGATCGGCTGACCGCGCAAAACGCTCCAGCCGTTCCAGCAAGGCCACTTTTTCGCTGTCCTGAAGGGTTTTCAGGGGGTCATTCGGCAGATACAGCTGGGGAGCATCCGGCGTGATGCGAAGAATCTGCTTGCTGCCATTCTGTCCGGCGCGGCCAATCGCCCGCGTGGCCTGGGCCGCCTGTTCCAGGGAATGCAGATTGATGTCGTCGGAATAGGCAAAGGCGGTTTTTTCCCCGCTGATGGCTCGTACGCCCACACCCTGTTCGATATGAAAAGAGCCTGATTTAACGACCCCTTCCTCCAGACTCCAGCCTTCCGCCCGGGAATACTGGAAATAGAGGTCGGCGTAATCCACCTGATGGGTCAGGATCTCGCCGAACACGCGATCCAGGCTGGAGGGATCCAGCGAGTACGGGGTGAGCAGGGTGGCCTGGGCCAGCGCCAATGTATCTGGGGACATCATGCAGTTCCTGTTTTGGGTTTCTTTGGGGCCGGCAAGCCCACGGTGCGATGCGTCAATGCCGGCAAGCTGGCGCGCAGGTCGGCCTGGTGTACCGGATTCACCCCGGCGATCACCACACCCGAACCGCGCGGAAGTTGGTCCAGAATCACACCCCAGGGATCCACGATCATGGTGGACCCATGGGTTTCACGGCCGTTCATGTGGTACCCGCCCTGGGCTGGAGCCACCACATAGGCCATGTTTTCAATGGCCCTGGCGCG
>JAGWIW010000028.1 GCA_028866015.1 Betaproteobacteria bacterium | reverse complement strand
CTCTTGGGTGTGGTAACCCTGGCAGCCTCGATGGATGCCAGTGCCATCCCGGTCTTTGCACGACAGACCGGTTTCAAATGCGTCGCCTGTCACGTGGGTGGCGAGTATCCGCAGCTCACTTCGCTGGGCCGCATGTTCAAGTTGACCGGCTACACGCTGGGCAACGCGAACGACATTTTCAACCTCACCACCAACATCGACCGTCCTCCGGTTGCCGTGATGGTGCAAGCCGCAAAGCAGTTCTATACCAACACCACGCCTGCTGCAGGCAACGGCTCTGCTCCTTCGTCGGCATTTGACGTGCAGGTGGTCAGCCTGTTCACCGGCGGTCACATCACCGACAACCTGGGTGCCTTCGTGCAGTGGACCTGGAACAAGTACGACGGCAACATCACGTCGGGCAGCCAGTACACCCAGTCTTCCGGCATCGACAACACGGAATTCCGTTGGGCCGACCGCATTGTGGGCAAGGACAGCGACCTGATTTACGGTTTCTATGCCAACAACCGCTCCACCATGTCTGACGTGTGGAACAGCACAGAAAACTGGACTTCCGACTGGATCGGCTACTTCAACGGCGGCGGCGCACAAGCTCCAGGCACGTTCCTGATGGGCTCTGCTGCCCAGCACGGTGAAGTGGGCGCAGGCGCTTATCTGTTCAAGGACAAGACCTGGTACGGCGAACTGGGCGTGTACAAGTCCATCACCCACGGCCCCCTGTCCTTCATGACAGGCGCTGCCAATGGTGCTGCGGGCGTACCGGAACTGGATCCCTCACCCTACTATCGTTTTGCCTATAACAAGGAATGGGGCCCCCACAGCTTCCAGGCCGGTATCCACGGCATGACGTCCTATGTGCACAACAATGATGGCATTGCGGGCTATTCCGACTGGGCAGGCTCTGTCAGCACCTACCGCGACTACGGGATCGACGCCCAGTACCAGTATGTGCTGGATCCGCATTACTTCTCGGCTCACTTCCGTGTGACCCACGAAGACATGAACAACGTCCTGGGCGTGCCGAACTCCTCAGGCTTGGTCCCGACCAACCCCACGGACACCCTGAACGAAACCTGGGCTGACGTGACCTACATTTACAAGGCCAAGTACGGCGCCATGCTGTTCTACCATGGAGCCACCGGCAGCAACGACACCGGCCTGTATGCGTTCACGCCCAATGGCAGCCCCAACTGGCAGTCCTGGATGCCGAGCGTGTTCTGGGCCCCCGTTCAAAACGTCCGCATCGGCTACATGTACACGTTCTACACCCAGATGGGTGGCACGAGCGGTCAAATGGCCGGCGCCAACAACCTGAGCGCGCATGACTTCAACACGTCCATGCTGTACGCCAGCATCATTTACTAATAGGGGATGAATATGAAACAGATCACCAAAATTCTGACCCTTTCGGCCGTTGCACTGGCATTGAGCGCTTGCTCCACGGGTCTTGAACGCAGCCGCAGCCTGTTGAATCCCAACGTATCGGGTCATAACCTGGCTCAGCAAGTGTGCTCGATCTGCCACGGAGACGTGGGCAGCAAGGTAAACGGCAACTCGGTCAACCCGACGTTCCCGGTCCTGGCGGGTCAGCAGGAAGTCTACATCGTGGCTGAACTGCAGGAATTCCAGACCCACCACCGCAAGGATGATGCGGGCCAGGCCATGATGTGGGGCATTACCCGCAACATGACACCGAAGCAGATGAAGGAACTGGCCGAGTACTTCTCGCACCAGAAACCACTGCCCAACCCCGCTGCCGCCGAAGCCGATCCGGCCATGGTGAAAGCAGGCCAGAAAATCTTCTCGCAAGGCATTCTGGAAAAAGCGGTACCGCCCTGCATGGCTTGCCACGGCAGCAATGCCGAAGGCAACGGCCCGATTCCCCGTCTGGCCGGCCAGCATGCGGACTACCTCTACAAGCAGCTGATGGCTTTCAACGACGACGCCCAGCGTGAAGAAGAGGACGAGAAGCATCACGTGAACATGAATGGTGATGACCTCGAGCGTCCCGCAGGCGTGGCCATGGAAGGAATCGCCCACGGTCTGAACGATGTGCAAAAGCACGAAGTGGCGCTCTACCTCCAGTCGCTGAAGTAATACACACGAAAAGCGAAGCGCAGACTTCGCACTTGAAACGCCCTGCCCTGCAGGGCGTTTTTTTTGACCCTAGCGACCGCCCGGCCCTTCTGGCTGCAAGGCAATCGGGCTGACGTGGGAGTACGGGAAAGCACGTATACGTAGTTGCATGTATTCAGCCTTTGGCAGCACGGGTATAGGGTTCCAATCTGGCAAACCGGAGGTCCCCCTTTCACCCCCGGGTCTTTCATCAAGGAGATTCATCATGACTCACAGAGCCCAAAAATGGCTGACGCTGGCTGCCGTGCTGACTGGTTTCGGACTTGCCGGATGCGCCACCACCGATGAGGTCAACAATGCCATGGCTGCAGCCCGCCACGCCCAGGCCACCGCAGATGAAGCCGTGGCCCGTGCCGAAGCGGCAGCGACGACAGCCCAGACGGCCCAGGCCAGCGCTGACAGGGCCCAAGCTTCGGCAACAGCCGCCCGCAATGCGGCGGACGAAGCTCACTCACTGGCCGCCAATACCAAGGCTGCCTGCAAGGAAACCGAGGAAAAATGCAACCGCATGTTCCAGAAATCCCTGCAAAAATAAGGCGGTTGTGACCGTTCAGTGCGCCGGGCCGGGGCCGGGTGCCGCCAGTACCGAGACGGGTGTGGGCAGGATGCGGCCCTCGCGCGCGATGCGCAGGACCAGGTCCCAGTCCACGGCAGTACCCGGCACCCGGTGCGCCTGGGCAAGCACGGCATCCACCATGGCGGTCAGGTGGGCGGCAGAGCCCGCATCACCAGCCAGCGGCGCATGGGCCTGCAAATAGAGCCGGCCGTCGAGCCAACCCGCCAGATCGGGTTGATCCACGAATCGGACCGAAAGTCCCTTGCTCACCTGCCGAAACAGGTCGGCAATGTCTTCCGGATACAGGCGGATGCAGCCATGGCTCACGCGCCGTCCCACCCCATAAGGCTTGTTGGTGCCATGAATGAGATAGCCTGGCAATTCAAGCATCAGGGCAAAATCCCCCAGGGGATTGTCAGGTCCGGCCGGAACCGATTCGGGCAACACATCCCCGTCCTTCTCGTGTTCCTGCTGGATGGAAGGCGGCACATGCCACACGGGGTCTGCCACCTTCGAGGCAATGCGGGTGGTCACCAGGGGCGTGTTCCAACCCATGCGCCCGATGCCGATGGGAAAAGTGACGACTTCCGGCTGCTCTCCCGCACGGGGCACCGGAAAGTAAAACAGGCGCATGGCGGCGAGATTCACCACGATGCCCCGCCGCGGCCCTTCGGGCAGGATGAACTGGGTGGGCAACACCACGCGCGCGCCAGCGCCGGGCAGCCAGGGGTCGAGGCCAGGATTGGCAGCCGTGATTTCGTTGTAGCCCAGATCGTTGCGGCGCGCGATGTCGAGCAGCGTGTCCTGGGGCGTTGCAACCACTTCCTGCACGCGTCCCACCAGGTCGGAACCAGGCGCCAGCGGAAAGCGGGAAGCCCAGGCCAGCGGGAAGCCCAGGCACAACAGCAGGGCCATTCGCTGCAAGGTTCTTTTGGGCAAGGGCTGCATCAAGAAAGCTCCGGCAGGTCTGTCCTGCACTCCTGTCAACGTAGCAAATGCCCGGGTCGGTGACAAGAATGACGCCGCCTCTTCCCGTCACCCTGTTCCTGTGCGGCGATGTCATGACCGGCCGCGGCATCGACCAGATCCTGCCGCATCCGGGTCAACCGCAGCTCACGGAATCCGTGGCACGCTCCGCCCTGGACTATGTGCGCCTGGCTGAGCGCGCCTCCGGGCCGATCCCCCGTCCCGCGGATTTCTCGTACATCTGGGGCGATGCGCTTTCCGAACTGCAGCACCGCCGTCCGGACGCACGCCTCATCAATCTGGAAACCGCGCTCACCACGAGTGACCGCCCATGGCCCGGCAAGGCGGTGCACTATCGCATGCACCCGGCCAATGCCGCCTGCCTCGCTGCCGCGGGCATAGACTGCTGCGCGCTGGCCAACAACCACCTTCTGGACTGGGGGACGCTGGGGCTGACCGAAACCCTGGACACCTTGCACCATGCCGGCATCCACGGAGCCGGTGCTGGGCGCAACGGGGCGGCGGCCCGGGCGCCCGCGATCCTGGAACTGCCGGGCAAGGGGCGCCTGCTGGTGTATTCCTGGGCAACCGCCGACAGCGGGGTTCCACCGCAATGGGCTGCAGGACCCGGGCAACCGGGCATCAACTGGCTGCCGGAACTTTCTCCCGCTGCTCTGGAGCAGGTGGCGCAGGGGGTGCTCAAGGACAAGCACCCGGGGGATCTGGTGGTGGTATCCCTGCACTGGGGCAGCAACTGGGATTTCACCATTTCACGGGAAGCGAGGGATTTTGCCCATGGGCTGGTGGACCTGGCCGGCGTGGACCTGGTGCACGGCCATTCATCCCACCACATCAAGGCCATCGAAGTTTACCGGGACCGGCCGATCCTCTATGGCTGCGGAGATTTCCTCAACGATTATGAAGGCATCAGGGGCTACGATGCCTTTGGGTCGGGTTTTTCGTTCATGTACTTTCCGGTGCTGGGCGGGGGCAGCGGAGCGCTGCAGTCGTTCACGCTGGTCCCCACGGAAATCCGGGGACTGCAGGTGCGCCACGCCGGATTGGCCGGAACCGACTGGCTGTTCAACACGCTGGCGCGCGAATCCCGTCCCTTCGGCACGCGGGTGCTGCGTGAAAGCGGGGGACAATTCCGTCTGCAGTGGGATGGCGAACCGCATGCCTGATGCGCTGCCGGGGCCGGCTGCCCGCGAGGGAAACCGGCCCGAAGCGCAGATCAGAAGCGACGGATAACGCCCACCGTGTAGGAATCTTCATTGCCGCGCGGGATGGCCACATTGTCGCCCACAGGCACCCGCTCCCAACCCACGGAAACGGAATAGAGCGGGTTCACCTTGCCTTCCAGTCCGGCACCATAAGTGGTTCCACCGTGGTTGGCCTTGGCCCCGGTGAGGTCTTTGGTATTGGCCGTGGACAGGCCCAGGCGGCCGTAAGCTTCGATGCGCTCCGACAGGGGCAGGTACCCGACGCCGGCCACGGAATAGGTTGAAGTGCGCTCACTGCCGGCATTCAGCGCCCCAGTGTCTTCGTACGCCACTTCAGCCGCAAAGTATTCACCATAGCGATGGCCCAGCATGATGCCCAGGCCGCTGGAAGCGCCGCCCTTGGTCAGGCGGCTGGCCGAGACTCCCATGTAGTTTTCCGGAGTTCTTTCGGCTTCCTCGTCATCGCCTGCAAACGCAGGAAGCACGGACATGCAGAGCATTGCACCCACAGCAAGTTGTTTCATCCTCCAAACCCTCGTTGTCGTTATAGGAAAATTTTCGGTTGGCCCGTGACGCAGACGTCCGGGACCCACCGTGCACAAAAATGCAGCAGCCCTTATAACACAACTTGGGTCCGGTTCAGCGGGCGGGCTTGCGGCCCGGTGCCGCCGGCGGAATGTATCCGGAAGCGCGGCACAAAATCACTTGCACCGGTTTCCCATTGTGGAAACGCGTCACGTCGCAGCAGGTAATCTGCCGGCTTGCCGAGAGTTCCATCAACGAATGGCGCACGCGGTCACGCGTGAGCCTCAATTCCTTCGCAATGTCGGAATCAAGAAGCTGTCCGCTTTTTTTGATGTGATCGAAAATCTGTGCTGTGGTCACGGTGATGCCTCCATGGTGAGATCGCAGAACGAGAATTCGGGCAGTTCATCCCTGGCGCTGCCCTCTCCAGGGGGTCATTGCAGAAATAACAAAGCCCGGCGGTGCCGGGCTTTTCGGTGGCCGGCAGCCAGGCCGGCCACGGGGTTACAGTCACTCCGGACGGATGTTGGAGGCCTGTTTTCCCTTGGGTCCGGTCGTCACGTCAAAACTGACGCGCTGCCCTTCCGCGAGGGACTTGAAGCCTTGTCCCTGGATTGCGGAAAAATGGGCGAAGTAATCTTCATCACCGCTTTCCGAAGTAATGAACCCGAATCCCTTGGAGTCGTTGAACCATTTGACTGTGCCAATTGCCATGTCTTGAATATCCTGAAAATAAAAATGATAAAGGGGAGCTGCCCCATGTCGGGCGAGCGTCAAGACAGCGGGATGATGCGGGGAGAAATTTCCGCGAAAGCGGATACTGAACCAAACAGCAACTGCACTACTTGAAGATCGCTGGCCGCATTATCCCCCAAGTTGCAGACCATTGCAAGAATTTCTTTTAGTGCCCCGACTGGGCCGCGCGCTGCCTGAAAAACAGGAGCCACAGCACAATGAACGCGATGAGGGAGGCCGACGCACCGTAGCGGCTCAGCGCCAGCCCGCCAGCACTCACCGGCTTGTCTAGAAAATCCCCCACCACCGCGCCCAGGGGCCGGGTCAGAATGAATGCCGCCCAGAACAGCAGGGTCCTGGAGAGGCCAGTCCAGAAATAGGCTGCCACCACCAGCGCAAGCAAGGCAGCGAACAGGACAGCCCCGCCGCCATACCCCAGGCCGGCCGAATCCGCCGCCCAGTCGCCCAAGGCCGTACCCAGCGTTTGCGAAAACATGATGGTGGCCCAGTAGAACGCTTCGGCCCTGGGGTCGCTCACGCTGCGAAACGACACGCTGCCCAGGGTTTTCTTCCACAAGAGCAGCGAGGCCATCAGCAGCACAAACAGCAGGCTGGTCCCGCCTGCATAGCCGATGCCCAGGGAGCGGTCAGCAAAGTCTGCCAGCGTGGTGCCCACCGTGGTGGTGGCAATGATCGTGATCCAATAGCGCAACGGATGGAATTGATCGGACCTGATCTGGAGCGATACGGCCAGCAGAAAAATCACGGCAAAAATCAGCGTACTCACCAGATAGCCCAGCTGGAGCGACATGGACAGCGCATCGCCTCCGGTCTCTCCCAGAGTGGTGGCCGCGATTTTGACGACCCAGAAGCCCAGGGTGACTTCAGGCACTTTGCAAAGCAGGCGTTGAACAACGGGGCGGGCGTTCATTTCGTACATTCTGTGACGTGGCTGCAGGCAGACCGTAATCCCTGATGTTAACAGGGAAATGTTTCAGTCCCTGCGATGCCCTGCCCGTGTATTGTTGCAAGCCATTGCGTTTATTCGTCTATTCGTTAGAATGTCAGAATGAATAAGCGATCCTTGAAAGACCTGCTGTACGAGCAGGTGGCCCGCGTGGGCAGCGCCGTGGCCAGCCCCAAACGACTGGAACTGCTGGAAGTGCTGGCCCAGGGTGAGAAGACGGTGGAGCAGCTGGCCGGCGAATTGTCCATTGACATCAAGCTTGCCAGCGCCCACCTCAAGCGCCTCAAGGCCGCGCATCTCGTGGCATCCAGGCGCTCCGGCAAACACGTGGTGTACCAGCTGAGCGGCCACGATGTGGCCCTGCTGTGGGTTCAGTTGCGCCAGGTGGCTGAGGAACACCTGCTGGAACTGCACCAGGCCCTGGAACGGATGGTGGCCAACCCTGACCGTCTCACGCCCATGGCACGCGAGCAGCTGTTGGCACAGGCAAGGCTGGGCGAAATCATCGTCATTGACGTGCGCCCCAAACCGGAATACGACCAGGCCCACCTGCCCTGCGCCCGCTCCATGCCTTTGTCGGAGCTGGTCAGCCGCCTTGCGGAACTGCCGCGCAACCGTGAAATCGTGGCCTACTGCCGCGGACCGTTCTGCCTGATGGCGGACGAAGCCCTGCAGATCCTCAAGAGCCAGGGGCGCCGTGCGCGCAAGCTTTCCGATGGCGTTTGCGAATGGCAGGCCGCCGGCTTGCCGCTGGAATCCACGCTCGTCCATTCATAACAACAAGGGATGGGCCCTGATCGAATCCGGAGGGGGATTTTTGGGAGGTTGCCATGAAAACCACGCTCTTCATCCTCAACGACGCCCCTTACGGCAGTGAACGGTCCTACAACGGACTGCGCCTTGCCGGCGCCCTCGCCGCCCTGCCGGAACAGCAGGTGAATGTGTTTCTGCTGGCCGATGCCGTCAATGTGGCAAAGGCCGGACAGAAAGTGCCGGAGGGCTATTACAACCTGCAGCTCATGCTGGGCAAGGTCCTGCGCAAGGGCACCGTGCGCCTGTGCGGCACCTGCATGGATGCGCGCGGGCTGAGCGATGCCGAACTGATCGAAGGCACCCAGCGGTCCACGCTGGCGCAACTCGCGCAATGGACTGCAGAGGCAAACCAGGTCCTGGTTTTTTAGGAGGCCGCATGTTCTTCAGGCAATTGGCCACGCGTGAAGCGTCCCTGTCCTATTTCTTCGGCTGCGCCGGCATCGGCAAATCCGTTGCAGTGGATGTGGTGGCAGGGGATGAGGATTGGTTCGAGCATGAGGCTCGGCAGGCCGGCGTGCCCATCAGCTATGTGATCGACACGCACGTGCATGCCGACCATTATTCCGGCGGCCGGACACTGGCTGCCCGCCTGGGCATCCCGTACTGCCTGCACGAATCCAACCGGGGTGCCGTGCACCATGCTTTTGAGCCCTTGCAGGACGGGCAGACGCTGGACGTGGGCAATGTCCGCGTGCAGGTACTGCACACCCCCGGCCATACACCCGACAGCATTTGCCTGCTGGTGACGGACAAGCGGCGCGGCGAGGCCCCCTGGTTTGTGATCACGGGCGACACCCTGTTCGTGGGTGCCGTGGGCCGTCCCGACCTCTCGGGAAAGGAAACCGAAATGGCTGGCATCCTGTACGACAGCCTGCATGACAAATTGCTGAAGCTACCGGACGAACTGGAAATCTACCCTGGCCACCAGGCCGGCAGTGTCTGCGGCGCAGGACTGTCGGGCAAACCCTGCTCTACCCTGGGCTTTGAAAAACGTTGGAACCCTGCGCTTTCACTGACTCGGGCGGATTTCATCGCACAAGTGACGGGCGTCATTCCGCCGCGCCCTGCCCAGATGGAGGCGATGGTCAGGGCCAACCTCGGCCTGCCGGAATGAGGCAAGGCGCTTCGCCCCTTGACCTGGGACTGAGAAACAATCTTGGCCAGTTTCTGCTGCTGTTGCTGGTCAATGCCTTTGTGGGCGCCATGGTGGGCCAGGAGCGCAGCATCCTTCCGCTCCTGGCCGAAACCGATTTCCACGTACTGGGGCGAGTGGCCCTCCTGTCCTTCATTGCCGTATTCGGCATCACCAAAGCCCTGACCAACTATTTCGCCGGGCGCCTTTCCGATCGCTTCGGGCGCAAGCACGTGCTGGTGGCTGGATGGCTGGTGGCCGCCCCGGTGCCGTTCCTGCTGATCTGGGCGCCCACCTGGAACTGGATTCTGGCCGCAAACATCTTTCTGGGCGTCAGTCAGGGGCTCACCTGGTCCACCACGGTCATCATGAAAATCGATCTGGTCGGACCGGCGCGCCGGGGACTCGCCATGGGGCTCAATGAATTTTCCGGCTATTTTGCCGTGGCCGGCAGTGCACTCGCCACCGGCTGGATTGCCGCCCATTATGGACTGCGGCCACAGCCTTTTTACCTTGGCATCGGCTACGTGGCCTTCGGGCTGCTGCTTTCCCTGCTGGCCGTGCGCGAAACCCGGCACCATGTGGCGCACGAGATCAGGGTTCACCATGAATCCACCAGCAGCAGTACCCTGACCCAGGGCGAAATCTTCCGCAAAACCTCTCTGTCCGATCCCAACCTCTCCAGCGTGAGCCAGGTGGGTCTGGTCAACAACCTCAATGACGGCATGGCCTGGGGATTGTTTCCCCTCCTGTTTGCAGCCAAAGGCATGTCGCTCACGCAAATCGGCCTGCTCACGGCCGCCTATCCAGCGGTTTGGGGAATTTCCCAGATATTCACGGGCGCCGCTTCAGATCGGATCGGACGTAAAGGGTTGATCGTGGGCGGAATGTGGCTACAGGCCGCCGGCATCGGCGTCACGGCCCTGGCAGGATCCTTCCCGGCTTTCCTGGGCGGCGCCCTGCTGCTGGGCCTGGGCACGGCCATGGTGTATCCCACCCTGCTCGCCGCCATCGGCGATGTTGCCCACCCCTCCTGGCGGGCTTCTGCCGTGGGCGTCTACCGGCTGTGGCGCGACCTGGGTTACGCAGTGGGAGCGCTGCTGGCCGGCTTCACAGCGGACCGCTTCGGACCGACAGCAGCCCTCTGGGCCGTGGCTGCCCTGACCTTCATGTCCGGATTGCTGGCGGCGTTCAGGATGGCTGAAACAAAAAGACAACCCCTGTCCTGAAACAGGGGTATCTGCGCCTGCCTTGCCCCCTTGCCCTGCATCAAATCCGTATCAGCAAGTTACCCCCGACAGGTTCCATTGATGATATAAATGGAAGGCTGTGCCTTGCCCAGTCCATAAAAACCAGACCTTGTTGTGACAGTGAAATTCGGGGGTGTCGTGGGTTCTTCGGGTCATTCTGAAAGTACGGATCGTCATGCATCCCCTGTTCACCTGTCACGCTGCGGAATCCTGGTCGTCGATGCCTTGACGCACGCCATCCTCCAGGCCAATCCCGATGCCCGGGCGCTGCTGACAAACGACAGTTCCGCAAACCCAAAAAACTGGCTGGATTCATTCCACCCTGAAGATCGGGAAAGGCTTCTTTCCCATATCGAAAAAATCAGCAGCGGGCATTCTGACCACGAAACCCTCACCTGCAGGCAAGCCTCGGCCCCAGGTGACCTGTTGACCCGGCTCGAAATGATGCCCCTGAATCATCGGGGGACAAAGCCAACCTCCCTGCTGGTATGCCTGCAGGACGCCAAGCCATCCGGTAACCAGGAAAACCCTTCTCCATCGGAATGGGCCCTGCTCTCCCGCTTTGTGTCGGAATCTCCCGCCACCCTGGCGATGCTGGATCGGGACATGAACTACCTCGCCGTGAGCGAGCGCTGGTTATCGGATCATCAGCTGGAGGGGAAATCCCTTGTGGGCAAATCCCACTACGACACGTTTCCCAACCTTCCGGAAAAATGGAAGGAGGAACATCAGCGCGCCCTGCAGGGGGAGTCAATCCACATGGAAGACGAACCCCTGCTGCGCAAAAGCGGAAAAATCAAATGGCTGCACAGGGATATTCGCCCGTGGAGAACGGCGGCCAACGAAATTGGCGGCATCCTCATTTTTTCAGAGGATGTCACCGCCAAGAAAAATGCCGAGGATGCCTTACAGTACAGTGAATTCCGCTACCGTGGCGTCATCGAGGCCGCCTCCGACGGTTTTGTCATGGCCAATATGCAGGGATCCGTTCTGGCGTCGAACCACGCCTATGCGCGCCTGTCCGGCTACAGCGAGGATGAGCTGATGAAAATGCAGGTTGCCGAGCTGGAAGCCCATGAAGGCCGGAACGAAATCTTGCGGCGGATGCGTCAAATCATGAAACAAGGGCATGCCTGCTTTGAAACCGTACACCGAAGAAAGGATGGCACGACTTTCCCCGTGGAGATTTCGGCAAGCTTTGTGCCTTCAATGGGCGGTGTGGTTTTCGCGTTCATCCGGGACATCACCGACAGGAAATTTGCAGAGGTTCAGATTGCCTCGTACGTCAGGAAAATCGAAAAATTCACTGAAGACACATTAAAAGCCGTGTCGACCATGGTGGAGCACCGCGATCCCTACACGGCAGGACATGAACGGCGGGTGGGAATTCTTTCGGCCGACATCGCCCGCGAACTCGGCTTTTCGGAAAAGCGCTGCAATGACCTCAAGCTCGTGAGCCACGTCCATGACATCGGAAAGATCGGCATTCCTTCCGAAATCCTGACCAAGCCGGGCAAATTGACTCCGCTGGAATACCAGATGGTGCAGACACACGTGGAGAAAGGCTATGAAATCCTGAAGGACGTGCAATTCACGATGCCCATTGCCGAAATCATCTACCAGCACCACGAGCGCATGAATGGCAGCGGCTATCCTCGCCGCCTGAAAGGCGACGAGATCCTGCAGGAGGCCCGGATACTGGCCGTCTCTGATGTGGTGGAATCCATGATGTCCCACCGGCCGTACCGTCCTGCGCACGGCCAGGAAAAGGCCTTGCAGGAAATCGAGGAAAACGCGGGATTGTTGTATGACCCCGACGTGGTGGCTGCCTGTCTCAACCTGTTCCGGGTCAAAGGGTACTCCGCCAGCAATCTGAACTGAACGGACAATGGCTTAGCCAAACTGGCGATGCCGCGAAGAGATCATGACTTCGATCTCTTCCACGATTTCCTCCTGGCGCAGCCGGTTGCGTTGGCGTTGCAGCTCATCCCGACCGCGCTCCAGATGTTCCAGTGCATTTTCCATCTGCAGCAGGCGCATGTGATTCTCGGCGCGCACGGAGCGCAGCAACAGTGCCAGCAGGCGATGAAAGAGCGCCTGCTGTGCCACTTTCAGGGCCAGCAATGGTGGCGCTTCCTGCGTGAAGGGAAGCATCCTGTCCGCCTGCCCGGGCTGTGCAAAAGGCAGCAGGCGCTGGCAACGGGCTTCGTCCATGTCGCGCAGGCCAACCATGAGCCCGCTTTCTTCACCCAGCCCTGCCTGCGCTTCCGCCACGGCATCGAGGATGCGGCCGATGGCGGCCGGTGCATCCAGCCCGCCCAGCACACCGGGCACCCGGATAAGCCCGGCCCGTTCCGGCAGCAGGCTGCCCAGCCGTTCACCGACCACCACGGTCGGCGCATCCTGGCCAGCCTCCTGGCGCCAGCGCTGCACCACGTCTTCGTTGAAGGTGCCGCAAAAGCCCCGCACGGAACCCAACAGCAGCCAGACATCGCGCCGGGGAACCGGCTCCAGCGGCAAGGCCGGCGCCAGATCCTCCATCGTTTTGGCAAGCGCATCGGTCACCGCCCGCTGGGCTTCTTCCCGCCGCCCCAGACGATGCAGCTCCGCCAGGGCGAAGCTGCGCATGGCCCCCAGAATGCCTTCCAGGTCTTCAAAGAGCGCCAGGCGCTCTTCCACTTCGCGCCGTTTCACGAAGCCGCTCCCAGCAACTCCTTGAGCACTGCAAGCCAGCGTTCCCGCGGTTCGTCCAGTCCCAGGCCGCGCGCCGCGATCCCGGCGAAAAGGCGGGGCAAGGCCGCTGCCGCCGCCTGTGGTTCAAGGCCGTCGAGCAGGCCCTCTCCATAGGCCAGCAGCCAGGCCAGGTGCTCCTGCTCGCTGCAGGGCGAGAGGCGATCCTGCTTCAGGATTTCGCGCAGCAGGCGGCCGCGGCGCAACTTCTCTTCCACCGCCGCCTCCAGTCGCGTGCCGAAGCGGGCGAACAGCTCCAGGTCAAGGAACTGCAGGTAATCGAGGCGGATGCGCGCAGCCGCGGCCTTGATGGCCGGGTGCTGGGCCTTGCCGCCGATGCGTGTCACGGAACGGCCGATGTCGATGGCCGGCAACACGCCGGAGGCAAATAGCCGGGCATCGAAATAGATCTGCCCGTCGGTGATGGAAATGAGGTTGGTGGGAATGTAGGCGGAAATTTCCCCCTGCTTGGTTTCGATGATGGGCAAGGCGGTCATGCTGCCGCCGCCAATGGCGGGAGCGAGCACGGTGGAACGTTCAAGCAGGCGCGAATGCAGGTAGAAAATGTCGCCGGGAAAGGCTTCTCGACCCGGCGGTCGCTGCAGCAGCAGCGACAGTTCCCGGTAGGACTGGGCATGGCGGGTCAGGTCGTCATACACGACCAGGGTGTCTCGTCCGGAACGCATCCAGTGCTCGGCCATGGCGCAACCGGCAAAGGGGGCCAGATAGCGAAAACCTGGCAAGGCATTGGCCTCGGCCACCACCACGGCCGTGTAGTCCAGGGCCCCTGCGGCGCGCAGCGTTTCCACGGCTGAGGCCACTCCCGCACGGGGTTGCCCGATCAGCACCAGCACACACAGCACGTCGCGCCCCTTCTGCGCGATCAGGGCATCCAGCGCCAGGGCACTCTTGCCGACACCGTCATCTCCGACCATCAGTTGCCGCTGGCCGCGGCCGATGGGAATGAGGGCATCCACGATGCGGTTGCCGGTATACAGGGGGGTGGTGACGAAATCGCGCTCCAGGATGGTGGGCGCCGGCGCTTCCAGCGGGCGGAACGTGCGCGGCACCGGCGCTTCCAGACCATCGAGGGGATTGCCCAGGGGGTCCACCACCCGCCCCAGCAATTCCTCCCCCACGCCGATCTCCAGATGACGCCCAGTGAGGAAAGCGCCCATGCCGGCCGTGAGCGCCTGGGTCTGGGACAGCAGGATGGCACCCAGCACTTCGGCATCAAGCTGGAACACCAGCCCGGTGCTGCCATCGTCGAAACCGACCAGGTCGTCCAGGGCAGCCGAAGGCAGGCCCCGCACCCAGGCAATGCCATCGCCGATGCCCAGCACGCGGCCCCGCTCGGACAGGCGAACGCCAAAACGGTATCCCGCACGCAGGTCATCCATGGCGGCGGAAGAAAGCCAGTTCGTCGGAAAGATTGGCCTGCAGCAGGCATTCGCCCACCGTGGCGCGCAGGCCTGCCAGCAACTCCGGCACTTCGCGGAAAACCACCGGCAAGGTCCGGTCGCAGGCCGCCGTCAGGGCCGCCACCACGCGCCCGCGACTGCCTTCATCGAGGTCATGGGCCATGGCGATTTCCGCACTGGCCCCTGCTTCCAGGGCTGCCGCGGCACGGCGCAGGACAGCGCGGTCGGCTTCCGGCAAGGCCGCCAGGTCTTCGGCAAACACATCCGCAATGCGTGCCGTCAGCGCGGGAGAGGCCAGGCGGCCCAGCATGGCCGCCGCCGCACCGTAGGCCTCGGTTGCGGCCTCGCGCACCAGGGCCTGCTCGCGGGCTGTTGCCAGGGCATCGGTGCGAGCCCGCGCCTTGGCTTCGGCATCGGCCAGGGATTGCTTGAGCTTTTCCATGCCGGCAGCGCGGGCTTGTTCCAGCTCCCCGTCCAGGCTTTGGCGCAACCCTTCGCGTTCTTTTTCCCATTGCGCCAATCGCGATTCGTAGCCCGTCTTGAGTTCCCCCGCCTGGCGTTGCAGTTGCTCGGCCTTGGCCGCTTCGTCCAGCAGCCGCTGCCGGCGGGCATCCAGAACGGCCAGTACCGGCGCGTACAGGAAGCGCTTGAGGATCCATACCAGGACCAGGAAGTTGAGGATTTCCAGCAGGAAGGTGGTCCAGTCAAAAGTCATGGCAGCGGCCTCGCCTTACTTCAGGAAATACTCCAGCAGCGGATTTCGGAACAGCACGATGAGCGCGATGACCAGGCAGTAGATGGCGAGCGACTCGATCATGGCCAGCCCGATGAACAGGGTGCGCGTGATGCTTTTCTCTGCTTCCGGCTGGCGGGCCAGGGCCTCCAGGGCGCTGGCTATGGCGCGCCCCATGGCGAGGGCCGGCAGCATGGTGCCCAGGGCGATGACGATGCCGGCGACAAAAGTGGACAGGGTACTGAACAGGTGCAGATCGCTCATGACGGTTCCTCGGACGATGGGGATTCGGGAGATTCCAGGGCGCCGGCGATGTAGATCAACGCCAGCATGCCAAAAATGTAGGCCTGCACCACCGCCTCGACCACATGCAGCATGAGCAGCGGCACCGGCACCAGGAAGCCGGCAATGAGCAGCACCAGCAGCGCCGCCATTTCCAGGCTCATCATGTTGCCAAAGAGGCGCACGGCCAGGGCCAGCGTGCGGGTGAATTCGCTCACCACGTGAAAGGGCAGCAGGATGGGACTCGGCTCCACGTAATGGCGCAGGTAGACGCGCCAGCCCTGCGCACGGATGCCGTACCAGTGGGTGGATGCGAACACCAGCAGCGCCAGTGCCGAAGTGGCAGACAGGTCGCGCGTGGGGGCATGCAATCCGGGTACCAGTCCCGCCAGGTTGGCCACCAGGATGAACAGCCACAAGGTGGCCACGAAAGGCAGCACGCGCCGCACGGCAGACGCCGGCAGCACTTCTGCCACGGCCGCTTCGGCTGCCGCCAGCGCGCCCTCGACGGCGCTCTGCCAGCGCCCGGGCGTGGCACGCAGACGGCGCGAAAGCACGAAAGCCGCCAGGGCCAGAAGGAGGACAATGCCCCAGGTGGTCAGCACGGTATCGGTGATGGGCAATGGCCCCACCCGGAACACCACCTGGCCGCCCAGCGTATTCATGTCTTCTCCCGAATGAAGCGCACGACGTTGTAAATGCCCAGCAGCACGCCAAGCACGATGAGGCTCACGGTCCAGCGCACCGAATAGCCGGCGGCGAGGGAGTCCAGCCAGCGGCCCAGATAAGCTCCGGCGACCACCGGCACCACCAGCAACAAGCCCAGGGTGCCCCCGTAGAAAAGCATGCCGACAAAACCGGCGGGCTGCCGCTCCCTGATCTCCAGGCGTTTGATGTCGCGACCGGTTGCTTCCACCAGCTTCTGACGATCGGTCATGCCAGGCTTCCTTCGGACGCAGGGTCCATGAGGTCCCCCAGGTGGCGCAGCAGGGAATGCTCGATTTCCGTCAGGGTCGCCCTGGCACGGGCGATGTCCGATTCGGTGCGGGCCATTTCTGCGCTCAGCTGCTGCAGCAGCGTGCCCCGTTCCAGCCCCAGAAAATGCTGCACGGTGGCCACGGTCAGACGGTTGCCGGCGAAGCGCAAGGTGCCTCCGGACATGGCGGCATAGTGCCACTGGCCGGAATCATCCTCGAAACGGGCCAGGCCGTAGCGCAACACCGCCACCATCGGTTCGTGCCCGGCCAGAATGCCAAAACTGCCGCTTGCGTCGGCAGCCACGAACTGGCGCACGGCCGGGAAGCGGTCGGCCCCCCGGCTGTCCAGCAACTCGAGATAAAAAGTCTTCATGAGGGCATGGCCCCCCGCATGTAGCAGTCGGCTTCGGCCAGCGCATCGAAACGTCCTGCAAGGAAGCCTTCGCAATCGGCAATGGTCTGCGCCAGGGGCACCCGCGCGCCGGCAATGCCCGTATGGTCTGCCACCACATGAAAGGGCTGGGTCAGGTAGCGTTGCAGGCGGCGTGCCCGCTCCACCACCAGGCGATCTTCCGGGGACAGTTCCGCCAGCCCCAGCATGGCGATGATGTCTTCCAGTTCCTTGTAGCGGGCCAGATGCGCACGCACCGCCTGGGCCACCCGGTAATGGCGTTCGCCCACGATGCGCCGGTCCAGCATGCGGCTCACAGATTTAAGCGGATCTACAGCCGGATAAATTCCTTTGGCCGCCTGCTGCCGGGACAGGATCACCACCCCGTCCAGATGCCCCAGCACCGTGGCCACGGCCGGATCGGACATGTCATCGGCGGGCACATACACGGCCTGCACTGCGGTGATGGAACCGGCCCGAGTGGACACGATGCGCTCTTCCAGGGAAGCCACTTCCGTGAGCAGCGTGGGCTGGTAGCCCACCGTGGCCGGCATGCGCCCCAACAGGCCGGAGACTTCGCTGCCGGCCTGCACGAAGCGAAACACGTTGTCCATCAGGAACAACACTTCCGCCTGCAGGGAATCGCGCAGGTATTCGGCGTATGCCAGCGCCGTGTAGCCCACGTGGAAGCGCACGCCGGGCGACTCGTCCATTTGCCCGAACACCAGCACCGAGCGCGGCAGCACCCCGGCATCCCCCATTTCATGCCACAGTTCATGCCCTTCGCGCATGCGTTCGCCCACCCCGGCGAAGACGGACACCCCTTGCAGGGCTGCGCTCACCGCATGCATGAACTCCATCATCAATACCGTCTTGCCCACGCCGGCGCCACCGAACAGACCGGTCTTGCCGCCGCGCACAAAGGGGCACAGGAGGTCGATGACCTTGATGCCGGTTTCCAGGATCCGGGTTGGCGGCAGAATGTCCGATACGGGTGGAGGAGGCGCCAGGATGTTGCGGTACGCCTTGGCCGGCAGGGGCGGCAGGCCGTCCAGCGGCTCACCGAAAATGTTGAGCATGCGGCCCAGGCACTGGCTGTCCACGGGGACATGCAGGGGGGCACCGCGATCGAACACCGGCATGCCACGGTGAATGCCACTCACCGCATGCAAGGCAATGGCACGCAACAGGGTGGGTTGCAGATGCTGGGAGGCAACCAGCACATAGCGCGCATCGCGGTTGACCACGTCGAGCGCCTGGCCCAGGGGAGGCAAATAGGAGCAACGCACGTCCACCACAGGGCCGTGGGCCGCTTCGATCCACCCGATCGCCTGGTTATCCGCAGTCATCTGCCTTGGTATCCAGTTGCTTTCCCTCCATGCTACTACAGGGGATCGCGGGGCGCCGAAAACCGGCAGGATTTGTCTTTTGATTTTAATTGACAACTAAACTATAAGGAACCATAATAAGTACGTGATTTTGCCCACCGAGGCCACCATGCTGCTGCTCAAGGAACTGCCCACCGCCAAAAGCCTGGAAAAATTTGCTGCCCGCTATCCGGGAACCGACGTTCCCGCCATCACGGATTTCGTGAACCTGTTGCGCGCCTGTGCCGACATTTCCCAGGCCCTCGACCGGTTGCTGGCAAAGCACGGTCTGTTGCAGGGGCGCTGGTGGCTGCTGGTGCTGCTGCTGCGCCAGGACGACCTGAGCTCCTCGCCCACCGAGCTTGCCGAAAAGGCGGGCGTGACCAAGGCCAGCATCACCGGTTTCATCGACGGGCTTGAACGCGAAGGCCTCGTGATTCGCATGCCGGACCCGGCTGACCGCCGGAAATACCTCATCAGGCTCACGGCTGCCGGATTGCAAAAGCTGGATGAAACCATTCCCGATTACAACAGCAAGGTGAGTACCCTCATGTCCGCCCTGGGCCAACCCGAGCGCGACCTCCTGCTGCTGTCCCTGAGAACCCTGGTGGCCCATCTGGATGTGATGCGCTGAGATGATTTTTTTTAACCGATTAATAAGGTTCCTTACTATAAGACGGCTTATAATATGCGCATTCGCGCTGGCCCTGACCGGCTGCGCCCCTCTTTCGGGAAAAGCCCCTGGTTCGCACCTGGCCGATCCCTCCACCCTGGCTGCGGGATCGGCCATCGCCAACGCGGAGCACCTTGGCTGGCCGGATGAGGCCTGGTGGAGGGTGTACCAGGATCCTCAGCTCGACCGGCTGGTCACGCAGGCCACCCACGGAAACCCCAGGCTGCAGAAGGCCCGGGATCGGGTTTCGCTGGCGCAGTCCCTGGCCAACATGCGCGGGGCAACCAGGCAACCGCAACTGGAACTGGATGCGTCCAGCAGCCGCGACCGCTTTACCGCCCTGCAGTTCATCCCACCCCCCTGGGCCGGCAGCACCTACTGGAACAACAGCGTGGCCGCCTCCCTTTCCTATGACCTGGACCTGTGGGGGCGCCGGGAAAGTGAATGGCAGTCCTCGCTGGATGAGTCCAGGGCGGTTTCCGCCGAGGCGCAGCAAGTGCGCATCGAACTCGAAAATGCCATCGTGCGAGCCTACATTCGGCTGGCCATGGCCTATGCCCAACATGACGTGGCCGAAAGCCGGAGCCGGGACATCGGGCAGCGCGTGGCGATCGAAAAACGACGGGAAAGTGCCGGCATGGGCACATTGCTGGCGGTCAGCGAAGCGGAAACGCTCCTGCCCCTGGCGCAGGCTGCAGTGGAATCCCGCGATGAGGAAATCGCCCGCCTGAAAACCGAATTGGCAGCATTGGCCGGGGAAGGCCCGGGCTTCACGGAAAACATCCGGCGTCCGCGCCTGACCCTGGAAGTAGCGGTCGGACTGCCAGACCGGCTGCCCGCCAACCTGGTGGGACGCCGACCCGATGTGGCGGCATCCCGCTGGCACGTGGAATCTTCAAGGCAGGACATCCAGGCGGCGCGGGTCGCTTTCTATCCTGACGTGAATCTGGCAGCCCTGGTGGGCTTCCAGGCCATAGGGTTCGGACAATGGCTGAGCCAGTCCGCATTCATGGCCGGCGCAGGCCCCGCGCTGTCGCTGCCGATTTTTGATGGCGGCAGGCGCCGTGCCGGACTTTCGGCAGCCACCTCCGCATACGACATGGCCGTTGATCACTACAACGACACGGTGATCGAAGCCCTCAAGGAAGTATCCCAGCAGCTGGTGGCCTTCCGTTCCGCCACCGTGCGCATGCAACAGGCACAACAGGCCCTGGGGAAAGCCCAGGATGCCGGCACGCTGGTCGAAGCAGCCTACCGTGCAGGCCTGGCCGATTACCGTCGCGTGCTCAACAGCCGCGATGCGGTCCTGAAGGCACAGGAAGTGCTGGCGGGCATCCAGGCCCAGCGGCTCGAAGCCTACGCCCAGCTGATGCTGGCCCTGGGTGGGGGAAGCACATGAGCACCCTGCAGGCACTGGCCCGTTCGGCCTGGCGCGACTGGGCGCGGGAAGATGCACCGGTCCTGACCCACGTCGCGCGGGTGCTGATCGCCGGCATGCTGGCCTTGTGGGTTTCCCTGCTGTTTGACCTGGAACAGCCAAGAACCGCCCTGATCACCGTCACCATCGTGATGCAGGCCCATTCGGGTATGGTGCTCACGAAAAGCTACTACCGTCTTGTGGGAACGGTGGCCGGCATCCTGGTATCGCTGGTGCTGGTGGCACTCTTTGCCCAGGATCGCATCCCGTTCCTGATCAGCATGGCGCTCTGGATCGGCCTGTGCACTGCAGGCTCGGTGATTCTCCGCGACCATCAGTCCTATGCATTCGTGCTGGCGGGCTACACCCTGTGCCTGGTCGGCCTGCCCGCCACGGTTCACCCGGAACACGCCTTCGACATCGCCATGAACCGTGTTTCGGAAATCGTGATCGGACTGGCCTGTGCCACCGTGGTCAGCGATCTGGTCCTTCCCCGGCGGATGGGCAGTGTGATGCGGGCGGCCGTACGCAACCGCTTCATGGATTTCAGCGCGCTCCTGGCCAGCACCGTGTCGGGAAACGGGTCCTACAAGCAAGCCCTGGCACGCCTGATGAGCGACATTTTCAGGCTTGAATCCTTGCGCGCCTCCGCCGTCCTGGAAAGCGACGAGTCGCGCTCGCTGCGCATGCGGTTTGGGCAGCTCAACATGGCGTTCATGGAAGTCTCCACCACGTTCCATGCCGTCGAAGAGCTGTTCCGCCGGCTGCAGGAAAATGGCCGTCAAGACACGGTCGACGCGCTCAGGAACATCTACCGGAAATTGTGGCAATCCCTTCTGGTGGAGGGACGCGTCGCCCGGACAGAACAGGAAGCCGCCACCGTTGCAGCCCAGGTGGCGACATTGCTGGACACCCTGGAAGTGGCCGTGGCAGCAGAAAGGCGCAGGGCCTTGCCGGACGCAACCGATTTCGACGCCGGCGCCGAACTGCTGCGACGACTGGCAGGAGAGTTGCGCTTTTATGCCGACAGCTATGCCGCCCTCTCCAGAACAGGTTCAGCGGCCGAGTCTCCAGCTCTGGGCCTGCATTTCGACCCGGTCACGGCCGCCCTGGCCGGCGTGCGGGGAGCGCTCATGCTGGCCATCATGTCCTCGCTGTGGATTGTCACTGCATGGAATTCGGGAATCGAGGCCATCACCCTGGCCGTCGTCTCCAGCACGCTTTTCGCCACCTCCCCTTCCCCCTCCAGAACCATCCGGCAATTTCTGGTGGGTGCCGTGATCGGAACGATACTCTCCTACTGGACCAGCTTTCACCTGCTGACCCAGGCCCAGGGCTTCCTGATGCTCGCGCTGGCCATCGCGCCCGGCATGGCCCTCGCCGCCTCGCTCACCAGTCACCCGGAACGCGCCGTCATGGGTGCGGGCGCATTCATCCTGTTTTTGACACACCTGGGATTCGGCACCGCCTACGAGCAGAATCCGCTGGCCTTCATGAACGATGTCCTGGCCGATTTCCTGGGCCTGCTGTGCGCCGCCCTCCTGTACGAGCTGATCGATCTGGAAGGAAGCCACTGGTCGCGCCGTCGCACGATTGCTTCCCTGCGCAGGCTGGTCTCCGAAGCCTGTCGCGCCCCCATGTCGCTGCGGCGCGAAAAACTGGAAATCGGAGCCAGGGACCTGGTTTACCGTTCGGGCAGCTTGCGGCGCGTATCGAGCACCGCCGACCAGCCCGTCATCGACTGGCTGCTGACATCCCTCGAAGTGGGTCACACGGTCATCGCGCTGCGGGAAGAACTGTCCGGGAACAGGGATCAGGACATCCGGCAACTGCTTCTTGAAACGGCGGAATCCGTGGCCCGTCTGTTCGATGCGCCGGGCCGGCAACAGCGGGACCGGGCAATCCAGTCGATTGATTCGCTGGAGTCACACCTGGCCTTGAACGCTCCGGAGCTGCACCAGAAAGTGAAAGTTCATCTGCATCTTTTGAAGAACGCCCTGCTGGACGGGCAATCGGTCCTGATCACTGCGGGAGATCAATAGCCATGCCAAGAGAAATCGCCGTGCTGGGGACCCTGGTACCGACCCTGGTTCCTGTCTTCCTGGCCACGGGCATGCTGATGCTTTTCCTGGATCGCCTGTTTGCGCGAGCCGGCGTCTACGCCAAGGTCTGGCATCCGGCCCTTTTCAGGGCCGCCATTTTCGCAAGCATTTTTTCCGGAATCGGACTTTATATCTACTGAAGGGCAAGATCATGCAGCCTTATCTGAAACGGTATTCAAAGATGGCCATCACGGCTGCAGTGCTGCTCCTGGCACTGGCCCTCGGGCAACAGCTGTGGATGCATTACATGGATTCGCCATGGACTCGGGACGGGCGGGTGCGCGCCGATGTGGTCAACATCGCGCCT
>JAGWIW010000085.1 GCA_028866015.1 Betaproteobacteria bacterium | reverse complement strand
GGGCCCTCTACATGCTGCCCGCGCCCTGGCTCGCCTGTGAGTTGGGCTGGTTTGTGGCGGAATACGGCCGCCAGCCCTGGACCATCTACGGCGTGCTGCCCACCCACCTGTCCGTGTCCACCCTGACCCCGGCCAGCCTGTACGGATCGCTGGCCGGCTTCGTGGGGTTCTACACGGTGCTGCTGGTGGTGGAAATGTACCTGATGGTGAAGTTTGCGCGACTGGGTCCCGGCAGCCTTGGCACCGGACGCTACCTCAACGAACCTGCGGCCGCGCATTGAGCCACGGCGCTTAAGACTCTGGGAGGTTCCAAATGCTGGACTATCCGACACTCAAAATCATCTGGTGGCTGCTGGTGGGCGTGCTGCTGGTGGGCTTTGCCGTCATGGACGGGCACGACATGGGCGTGGGCACGCTGCTGCCCTTCGTGGGCCGCAACGACGTGGAACGGCGCGTGGTGATCAACACCGTGGGCCCGCACTGGGATGGCAACCAGGTGTGGTTCATCACCGGTGGCGGGGCCATTTTCGCGGCCTGGCCGCTGGTGTATGCCACCGCCTTTTCCGGTTTTTACTGGGCCATGCTGGCGGTGCTGTGGGCCCTGTTTTTCCGGCCGGTGGGCTTTGACTACCGCAGCAAGATCGACAATGCCACCTGGCGCAGCACCTGGGACTGGGGGCTGTTCGTGGGCGGGGCGGTGCCGCCGCTGATTTTCGGCGTGGCCTTTGGCAACCTGCTGCAGGGGGTGCCCTTCGGCTTCGACGACCAGCTGGTGTCCACCTACACCGGCACCTTCTGGCAGCTGCTCAATCCCTTCGCCTTGCTGGCCGGTGTCGTGAGTTCCGCCATGATCACCTTTCACGGGGCGGTTTACCTGGCCCATCGCACGGAAGCACAGATCCAGGCGAGGGCGCTGCGCGCGGCCCGTCTGGCGGGCGTGGTGCTGCTTGCCACGTTCACCCTGGCGGGGGTGTGGGTGGCGCGCGGCATTGACGGTTACGTCATCACGTCGGTGGTGGATCCCGCGGCCTACGCCAACCCGGTGGCCAAGACCGTGGTGCGCCAGGCGGGGGCCTGGCTTGCCAACTACCATGCCGCGCCCTGGACCCTGGCAGTTCCGGCGCTGGCCTATGTGGGCACGCTGCTGGCTTTGCTGGCGCTGGCACGCGGGCGCACGGGACTGGCCTTCGTGGCCTCGTCCCTCATGATCGCGGGCGTCATCGGCACGGCCGGCGTTTCCATGTTCCCCTTCGTGATGCCGTCTTCCAGCATGCCCGACGCCAGCCTCACGGTATGGGACAGCGTGTCGAGCCAGCGCACGCTGGGCATCATGCTGGTGGCCGCCGTGATCTTCGTGCCCATCATCCTGGCCTACACCGCGTGGGCCTACAAGGTGATGGCGGGCAAAGTGACGGCCGCGTTCGTGGAAAAGCACGAACACACGGCCTATTGATTTCAGGAACGACAGGAGAGCGCCATGTGGTATTTCGCTTGGATCTTGGGCATCGGGTTTGCCGTCCTGCTGGCGGTTCTCAACGCCATGTGGGGAGAAAACCAGGCTGCGCGGCAGGAAGCCGGGCAGAACGACAACGATTGACGCAATGACCGAAGGCAACGACAGGGAGAAAAACCATGAATGTCAATGAAGGTGGACTGGATCGCGTGGTGCGGGTGGTGGTGGGATTGGTGCTGATTGCCATGGCCGCCACGGGCAAAGTGGGCGCCTGGGGATGGATCGGGGTTGTTCCGCTGCTGACCGGGCTGGTGGGCTTTTGTCCGGCTTACAGGCTGTTCGGGTTTTCCACCTGCCCGCTCAAGAAATAGGGCGCGTCACACGAAGCGGGCGATGAACGCCTGCTCGAGCCCCGGCGGCAGCGGCAGCAGCACTTCGTGGCCGCTGCCCGGGGCGATTTCTACCGGCTGGCCTTCGCGGTCCAGCAGGGTTTCCAGGTGCATTTCCCGGTTGCCCTCCGGATGGATGATTTCCAGCCGGTCTCCCAGGGCAAACCGGTTCTTCACGGCCACGCGCGCCAGTCCGTTTTCCGCGTAACCCAGCACGTCCCCCACATACAGGCTGCGGCTCGATTCCGAATGGCCCCGCAGGTAGTTTTGCTGGTCCTGGTCCGGATGGCGTTCGTAGAAACCGCCGGTGTAGCCGCGGTTGGCCAGTCCTTCCAGCGCGCCCAGCAGGCGCGGGTCCAGCGGCCGGCCCGCGACGGCGTCGTCGATGGCCTGGCGGTAGGACTGGCAGGTGCGGGCCACGTAATAGGGTGACTTGGTGCGGCCTTCGATCTTGAGGGAATTCACGCCCAGGGCGGCAAGCTGCTGCACGTGCTCGATGGCGCGCAGGTCCTTGGAGTTGAGCACGTAGGTGCCGTGCTCGTCCTCCTCGATGGGCATGTACTGGCCGGGGCGCTCGCGTTCTTCCAGCAGGAAGACGTCGCCTCCAGCGTCGGTTTCAGCCGGCTTCACCTTGTAGTCCCAGCGACAGGAGTTGGTGCAGGTGCCCTGGTTGGGGTCGCGGTGGTTGAAGTAGCCCGACAGCAGGCAGCGCCCGGAATAGGCGATGCACAGGGCCCCGTGCACGAACACTTCCAGTTCCATGTCGGGACAGTCCTGGCGGATCTCTGCGATTTCCTCCAGCGACAGTTCGCGGGACAGGATGATGCGGGAGATGCCCTGGCGCTGCCAGAAGCGCACGGCCGCCGAATTGAGGGTGTTGGCCTGCACCGACAGGTGGATGGCCGCCTCGGGCCAGGCTTCGCGCACCATCAGGATGAGTCCGGGGTCGGACATGATGAGCGCGTCCGGTTTCAAGGCCACCACTGGCGCCAGGTCCTGCAGGTAGGTCTTGACCTTGGCGTTGTGCGGCAGGATGTTGCTCACCAGGTAGAAGCGCTTGCCGGCCGCATGCACGCGCGCAATGCCTTCGGCCAGGCGTTCCAGTTTGCCGAAATCGTTGTTGCGCACCCGCAGGCTGTAGCGCGGCTGGCCGGCATAGACGGCGTCCGCACCAAAGCGCAGGGCGGTGTCGAGCATGGTGAGCGAGCCGCAGGGGGCCAGCAGTTCAGGGGTGCGGCTGTCAGGCGTCATGGGTGAGGAATGCCATCAGTTCGCGCGGGTGGTCGATCCAGCCCCGCGCATGCCAGGTTTCGGGGGGGGCGCCTTCCCCCAGGTAGCCATAGCGGGCCACGATGCCGTCCATGCCGGCGGCCTGGGCCGCCACCATGTCGCGCTCGTCGTCGCCCACGTAAAGCAGTTCCGCCGGTGTCAGCGCCAGTTCCCCGGCGGCGCCCAGCAGGGGGTCGGGATAAGGTTTGGGGCGGGCATAGGTGTCGCCGCTCACCACGCATGCCGCGCGTGCGGCCAGACCCAGGGCCTCCACCAGGGGGGCGGTGAAACGCGCGAGCTTGTTGGTGACGATGCCCCAGGGCAGTCCGCGCGCATCAAGCGCCTGCAGCAGTTCGGGCACGCCTTCAAACAGCACCGTGCGGCGCGCCAGGTTGTCGCGGTAGAGGTTGAGGTACTCCTCGCGCAGCTCCTCGAAAAAAGGGTCTTCGGGACGCACCCCAAACCCTTCCTCCAGCAGGCCGCGCGCGCCCTGGGAAGCCCGCCGTCGCAGGCGCTCCAGCGCCACGGGGGGGCGGCCATAACGGTCGAGCAGGGTATTGAGCGCCCAGCCCAAATCGGGGGCGCTGTCGGCCAGGGTGCCGTCGAGGTCGAACAGGATGCCGCGAATCACGATCGGACGCAGTGGGCCAGGTAATTGACGCCCGTGTCGGGAGAAAGGCGGTAGGTGCGGCTGAGCGGGTTGTAGCTCATGCCTTCCAGGGCCAGCAGTTGCAGGCCGGCGGCACGGGCCATGCGGCCCATCTCGGAAGGCTTGATGAAGCGGGCGTAATCATGGGTGCCGCGCGGCAGCATCTTGAGTACGTATTCCGCGCCCACCACGGCCATGGCATAGGACTTCGAATTGCGGTTGAGGGTGGAGAAAAACGCATGCCCTCCCGGCTTGAGCAGGGCGGCACAGGCGGCGATGGTGCTGGCCGGATCAGGCACGTGTTCCAGCATTTCCATGCAGGTGACCACGTCGAAACGCCCGGGCTGTTCAGCCGCCAGGTCTTCCGCGCTGATGAGCTGGTAGTCCACCCGCACGCCGCTTTCCAGCAGGTGCAACTGTGCCACGCCCAGCGGTTTTTCGCCCAGGTCGATGCCGGTCACGTCGGCCCCTTTGCGGGCCAGTGCTTCCGACAGGATGCCGCCGCCGCAGCCCACGTCCACCACGCGCTTGCCGAACAGGGACGCACGCGCATCAATCCACTCCAGGCGGAGCGGATTGATGTCATGCAGGGGTTTGAACTCGCTTTCGGGGTCCCACCAGCGGTGGGCCAAAGCGCCGAACTTGGCGAGTTCGGCGGGGTCCTGGTTACTTGGTTTCAAACCAGATGTCGGCACGGCGGTTTTTGGCACGGCCTTCCTTGGTCTTGTTGCTGGCGACCGGATCGCGCATGCCATGGCCTTCGGTTTGGATCTTGGAGGCCGGCACGCCCTTGCTCACCAGGTAGGCCTTGACGGCTTCGGCCCGGCGTTCGGACAGCTTCTGGTTGTATTCGGCCTTGCCGACGGAGTCGGTGTTGCCCACCACCTTGATGGAACGCACGCCCACGCCACCGCCTTCGAAGTGGGTGCGCTTGAGTTCGCGCTCAATGGCTGCCTTGCCTTCCGGCTTCAGCAC